>JBEIEK010000116.1:0-15905 GCA_040382995.1 Planctomycetaceae bacterium | reverse complement strand
GGCGTGATGATAGCGGGGGGACTGAAACATCCCAATTTGCCCGTCCTCACACCGTTTCACCATCCCAGCTTCGCCCTCCCAACGTCGCCTTCTGCCAGAAAGTCAACACCAGTGGGCAGGTGGGCTATGGCAGCAGCCTGTGGAGTCCGCGGGTGGCGCGGTGGGCGTTGACCAGTTCGAGGGCTTCCGGGGGTGCGTGCGAGGAAGCGTGTGAGTTGCGAAAACGAGCAGCCGAGTGCGGCAGCGGCGCGACGGACGTCATAGTCCTTGGCGTCGACGGCATTGAGGGCTTCGGCAAGCATGGCGGGGAAGTCGTCGTGGCGATCGTTGCAGGCGATCTTCTGATTGCGGCAGCGGGACTGCCAGAGCGGTGAAGGCTGGACGTCCGGGGATTCCACAGTTCGCAGGTGCAGGGCGAGCAGCAGGCGGAGTCGGAAGATGGCCTGCTGGCGATTGGCATCCTGGCTGCGGCGTTCGGCTGCAAAGGCCGTGATGCCGGTGGGCTGGTGCACCAGTTCGATGGCGGTTTCAACCTTGTTGCGGTGCTGTCCACCGGGACCGCTGTGACGTGTCCGTCGCTGCAGACAGTGGTGCAGCAGTTGTTCGGCGGGGAGTGTCGAGGGGTGCGGCATGGAGGTACTGGCGGTGAGGACGCTGCGATTGATGGCGGGAGCGTGCCGCGGATTGTTTGCGGGAATGGGGGGATGTCAACTGGCAGGCAGAACGGAATTGTTCCGATTTGCCCATGTTCGCGCCGTTTCGTCAGCCGAGCCTTGAACCCCTCACCCCCGGTCCCTCTCCCCTGGCAGGGGAGAGGGGGGTGGTTTTCACTTAGCGATTGCAGCAGTCGCCGGATTCGCAGCACAGACCTGCTTCGCAGCAGGGGCCGCTGCAGGCGCAGGGACCACCGGCGTCACAGGCACAACCGGCAGCGACGCATTCGCAGGCTTCGCAGAGGCAGACTTCGCAGCAGTCGCAGGGGGAGGTCGCGGAGGCGACCGGGACGGCGCCCAGAGATGCGAACAGAGCGGGCAAAGCAAGGGCAGACAGAGCGCAGAGAACAGCAAACTTTTTCATGGAAAAACTCCGAACGGAAACCAAAGCAAAGGAAAAAACGCGAGCGTGTGCTTTGACCGTACGGGTTAATTTCTCCAGCAGCAGAGGACAGCCTGGCGGCGATTACCGGCGGGAGGCGTCGATTTGGTGAGTTGGCTGATGGTGTTTGCGGTGGGCGAGTCGGTAGCGGGTGCAGCGATGGCCGCGTCCGGCAGGTCTGCGTCTGCGGGAGAAGATCCGAGACCCGAGGTTGGACGATGACCGGCGACCAGCGATGCCGTGTTCAGGCAACATTCGCAGCTTTCAGGTGCGGGAAGGCTGCGGGAACTGGAAGAATGACGATGGGTGGCGGGGGTGGACTGGCAGCAGGTGGCTGTTGGGTGCTGTGGGGTGTTTTTGGGGGCGCAGCAGTTGTCCGGGGCCGACCGGGCATTGCCGGAGGGGTTAGGCTGCGGTCTGCAGCAGCAGTCTGCGGCATCCAGCACGGGCGCGCACAGCATCAGCAGGCAGAGAGCCAGCAGGCGGAGGCAGCGGGTGTGGGGGGCAGAGAACATGGCAGTGTGTGCGGTAAAGAGGATCCGGGCCCGCAGGGGGCCGGGTGCATGCCAGACCATCCAGAGTATATCCCGACTTACGGTGTTTGGGCAACGTGAATTGCTCAGGTGTCGGGATGAATTCGGGGAGCCACCGGGGTGGTTGATGGCAGCAGTCAGCCCAAATCCCCCTGCTTTCTTTCTGGCGGGCCACGATACAGGTGCTTTTTGCCGAATTTCACGCTACATTTGAGAGTTTTATCGGGGTGAATTTGCGAGACAAGGGCAGAGAGGCGAGGCTGGCGATGCCGATCCGAGTGCAGTGTGCAGGGTGTCAGGCGGTTTTGAATGCTCCGGATGCAGCGGCCGGTAAGGCGCTGAAGTGTCGTCAGTGCGGTGGCCGGGTGCCTGTACCGGCCGCTGGCGGTGGATCGGCGGCGGCAAAGCCGCGAGCGCGGCGCCCGGTGGCGGTGTCGGCCGAAGACGGCAGCGGGGATGGTGACGACATCTTCGGCGGTCTGGATCTGCGGCAGATGGAGGACACGAAGAAGAAGATTTGTCCCGGCTGTGCCGCTCCGGTGAAGGACGAGGACATTGACTGTCCGAAGTGCGGCGTGACGATTGCGACGGGGGTACTTGGAGAGCGTCAGCGCATTCGCAAGGAGCGGCGTGGACCACCACCGGAAGAATTCTACCGGGACGTCTGGGGGAACGCCTGGAAGTTCCTTAAGAAGCACTGGTCATTTGCGATTCGCACGGCGGTGATCTGGTCGGTGTGTTTGTCGATGGCCAGCACGTGTGCGTATTCGCTGAACTACTACGTCACGAACCGCGCTAAATCGCTCCTTGAGATGGCGCAGAAGGACATGACGAACATCGAGATTCGTGGCGATTACATGTACATCAACGTCCCGAAGGAAAAGGGATCGAAGGTTGAATTTGACGGGACATTTTACCAGAAGCCGGCGGTGATCTGGGCGCCGCACATTCAGCCGTGGCGTGAGCCGCCGTCGATTTTCTGGATCTTCATGACGGTGGCGTTTCAGCTGGGATTTGGCGGCTGGTTCTGGACGCTGGCGACGACGATCGCGAACACGACAATGTCGGGCGAGAAGCGAGTCAAGCGTTTTCAGTTTGACTTTTTTGCGAATCTGACGCTGGGGATCCGGTTTTATGCGTGGCCGACAATGTTGATTCTGCCGCTGCTGGTGGTTCCTGCATTTCTGATCTTTATCAGCCCGCTGGTTGCCATCGCCTCGGCCGGTCTGATGTTGATCTTTCCGCTGCTTGTGTTGCCTGCCGCCGTGGTTCACATGGCTCAAAAGTATTCCTATCGAGCGTGGCTGATGACCTGGATGGCCCGGGATTTTTCAAAGACGATTGCTGCGTCGCTGTACGTGTTTGCGATGATGTTTGGACTGGTGATTCTGTTGCCTGCAGCGGTCTTCGGGGTGATCGGGGCGATGTATTCTCAGGTTGCCGGCTGGGTGCTGGCCCAGGAAGCCGGTGCTCTGGAATGGCTGAAGGGCAACGTGATGGACATGGGGGAGGGCAATCTGCGTTTCCTGATGTACCAGATGCCGCTCACGTTTTCGGCGTCGTTTCTGTTCTTTGGTCTGATCTGTTCACTGATTGCTTTTCCTGCGGTGTTCATGATGCGAGTGATTGGTTTGTACGGCGTGTATTTCCGTGCTGACCTGTCGATTGTGAATGAGTTTCCGGATCTGGAGCCGGCTGGATTTGGTCCGCGTTATCTGGCATGGATGGTGGATTCGATAGTGCTCACACTGCTCAGCGGTGTGGGGATGTTCATTGGTTCGATGTTTGGCTGGCTGTTCAGCTTTTATGGCTGGTCGATCGCCGGTCAGCTGGGTCAGGGCGTGGGAGGTCTGGCGTCGCTGATTTTGTTTGCGATGTATTTTGTTCTGGGCGAATCCGGAGCGGCGCGGGCGACGCTGGGAAAATGGAGCATTGGAATTATTGTGCTCAGAGACGACGACAAGCCGCTGACTCGGGACCAGGCGCTCAAGCGAGTGTTCTGTTCCTTCCTCTCCTACCTGACTCTTTACATTGGTTTCATCATCTGTTTCTTCCGTCCTGACCGGAAGGCGATGCAGGATTTGATGACAAAGACGAAGGTGGTCTGGCAGCCAGAGCAGACGTGATGTCAGAAGGAGTTTTGAATGGACGCGGAGCGGTTGCGACGTGAGATTGGGTTCGAGGCTGCGCGGTTGATGGCGCAGCGACGCGAGACGGATTTCAATCAGGCGCGGTGGCGTGCCGCCCGCGCGATTACTCGCAGCCGCATCCCCGCCGAAGCGCTCCCAACGGACTTCGAGATTCGTCAGGCACTCGACCAACTGATGGCCGCGGACTCCCGCGAAAAAGCGGCTGATGATTCCCGGCTGGATCAGCGGTACCAGCACTTTCTGTCACTGCTGCTGCCGCTGGACCGCGTGCGTCAGGACCGTGACACGCATCCCGAGGGCGATGTGCTGTATCACAGCCTGCAGGTTTTTGAACTGGCGCGGGAAAGTTGTCCGTGGGACGAGGATTTGCTGCTGGCGGCATTACTGCACGATGTTGGCAAGGGAATTGATCCGCAGGACCACGTGGCCGCCGGGCTCGCTATGCTCCGGGGCTGGGTTTCTGACCGCGTGTTGTGGCTGATCGAGAACCACGGACTGGCTCAGAAGGCCTTCGAGGGCACTGCCGGAGTCCGGGCCAGGCGAAGACTGTCACGCGCAGAAGACAGCGAAGCCCTGGACCTGCTGGCGCGGTGCGATCGCGACGGGCGCCAGCCAGGTCGGCGGGTGTGCACACCAGAGGAAGCGCTGGAATGGCTGAGGCAGCTGGCTGAGGAGAATGAGGGGGCGGAGGAAGAGCAGTGAACGGATCACTGGGCAAAAGGAGAAGTGCGATGACAGTCGGGCAGGTCTGCGGTTGGGAAGACAAACAAACTGCGGAGTCCCGAATGGTTCGGTTCGAACATCCGAGTCCATCAATGCTGTAGACCGGTTCCCCTCTGCATATACGCTCTCTGCGCCGATGATCTGACCCCATAAAGCTTTCGTTTGGTCGCTTATTACAGCGGAGTATTCAGTCGCCAGTGACGGCTGTGACTCATTTCGCTGACCGCTGGAGTGCGATACTCAGGATGCCTGACCTGCATTGCGACGGGCGCGTCGATAACGCGCATATCCATAAGCTGCGAACAGCCCGCAGACAGCCATTGACGAAGGCTCAGGAACGGCGCTTAAGGTAAATGAACCTCCATCACCCCTTGTCTTGGTCAAATCGATTTCAAGGTAGGAGATGGCTCCTTCAAGCATGACAGATCCGTAGGCGGATCTGTCCCCGGACGTGCGAGGAAAGATTCCAGGGCCTTGTCCAAGCAGTGTGGTGGGATTTGCGTCAGAGATGGTGAGCCCGTCGACTTTAAGACCGTCGCCATCCGGCCCACCGTTACCCGACAGTAGACGCAGACGAGTCAACCCGCCCCCAGAATTCAGAAACGTATAACTCATGCCATCCAGATTCGCGACGTGAAACACCGGATTCCACACAGGCGTGTCGAAAGTGATGGTCATTCTGGGACTGAGAGTACCTGGCTGCTTAAACGTGTAGCCTACCTTGTCCGTAGCCAGTTTCCACGGCGTGAACACCGGGCTGTGCTTGAATTGTGCAGAGGTGCCATCGATGGTGGAGTTTTCGAAGGTCCCACCTTCTTCCCCAATCAGAAAGTTATCCGTATTTGTGCCGGACACCACACCCGTGACACGAACCCCACCCAGAGTGCCGGAAAAACCTCCCTGAACAAGGGTCACTCCGCTCCCTGAAGTAGGTGTCAGGCTGGTGATGTCGAGGAAGACGTCAGCAGACGCTTCCGGAACGCCAATACCCAATAACAAAGCGAATAGCAGCAACGGAGAAAACGCCGTGATTCTCTCCAACGAACGTAGTGTCGGAAGGATCAGTAGAGAATTCAGGACTGCAGGCATGACCACTTCCATCGAAGCAGAATGAGATGAATCTTTACGATTCGTTAGTCAGTTGAGAAAGCTTCTGCAATTGCAAAGAGGCCGTCTCAGCTTTCTGAAAAGCAGATTGGGGCGACGCTCCCCAATCCGCCGCAGACTAACTTGTGAACATATGATCCCCCTTTTGATTAGCAAGGGACCCGGTCGCCGAGCAGTCGCATTTTCTGGTTCGGGGAGTTGGAGTGGGGTGTTTGATGAAAAAGGGAATTTTGGGGGTTTTGGGGGCTTGGTGTTCATTCTCCATACACGTCGCGTGACCAAACGATGAGTTGCCCTGCGTTGTCTGCGGTGAGGAGTGTGCGATTGGCTGAGAGGTCGATGGAGGTGATGCGGCTGCTGTGGGTGATGACGCGGCTGGAGCGGCCGGAGCCGATGCGGTCTTCGATATCGACGGCGAACACGAATTCGCCGGAGGTTCCTGTTTGCAGATCCGGCAGTCGCCAGGTGCGGACGCGTCCATCCTGGGCACCGGTGATGGCAATGGCCTGAGCGGGATCGAGGCGGATGGCTGTGAGTCCGCCACATTCCTGATTGCTGCCTGCGGCTTCCGGTTCGGACTCGAGATCGCGAAGGGTGGCAGCGAGGACTGGGGGGCCGTCGGGGGTGAGTCTCCAGACACAGGCAGCGAACTGGACGGTGCGGGTATTGCGATCCCAGGCAAGTCCGGCGGCAGCGAGGACGTTGTCGGTACCGGAGAACGTGATATCGTTGAAGAGGAATTCGGCGGATTCGGGAAGTGGCAGCGTGGTGTGTTGTGGTCCCTGCTGTGTGAGCGTCCAGCAGCCGGCCTGACCGCGAATGAGTCCGGCAAGTACAGTGGCGTTTTGGTTCCAGGCAGCCTTTGTGGGTGCGCTGGTGATGTTGAATTGTCGAGCCCAGGCGGGCCAGGCTGTTTGTTCGGCGGTGTCAGCGGCCACAGGTGTGGACTGTGGCAGGTTCTGACCATCCCAGTTCCAAAGTTGGATGAGTCCGGAGGAGTCGGCGCTGGTAAAGCGAAGATCACCGGGCACGGGGCTGAACGAGGCGCTGGTGAGTGGGTAGCGATGGGCTTCGCCGTCAGCGAGTCTGAGCACGGTGCGGCCTGCTTTTCCGGTTTCGGAGGCGGAGGCGGTGGCGAAGATTCTCAGAGCATCGCTGGCGGTGAGGACATAATTCTGATCTGCGGACAATGAGGCGGTAAGTTGTGTGCTGTGATGGGTGCTGAGTGAGGCGAGAAATCGGCCATTGCCATTGTCTGGAGCCGGGAGTTTCCAGAGTTGTGCGCGGCGACCGCTGGCGGTGGCGATGCGGATGCTGCCATCAGGGTCGGAGGTGCAGGCGAGTCCGGCGAGGCTGAGTGCGTGCGTGTTGCCGTTTGACTGGTCTGTACTTGCCGTGGTTGCAGACCGGAGCCGTCGCAGGCGTTTCCAGTCCTGTGTTTGCCAGACGGAGAGGACATCGCGGATGAGGAGCAGCAGGTGCTGACCGTTTGTGGTCCAGGCGCAGCCGCTGGTTTGAGGAACTTCTGCAGTGGACTCATCCAGCTGCAGGCGGGTGAGTTCGATGAACTTCGCTGGTTCTGTGGATTCCTGTTGGCTGTTGACGGAGAGAATTCGGCAGACGAGAAATGAAGTGCCTTTGGGGTCGAGGTCCTGAGTATCGTCTTCGACAAAGTCGACCTCGAGGATTGCCAGCTGGGAAGCATCTGGAGACGGCTCCATTTTCAGGATCTGCTGACCGCGGTAGATCGTTCGAGGCCGCAGCGATGGATCGGGCGTAATTGTCCAGCGAACAACTCGGCCGTCGTAGCCGGCGGTCAGGAATTGTTCTGAGGTGATAAAGGTGGCTGAGGAGATGCGGTCACCATCGTGAGCGGCGTCGATGGAGACGAGTTGTTTGCCGTCGGTCAGGGACCAGAGAACGATGCGGCCGCTGCGATCTGCAGTGATGGCCTGCCTGGCGTCGGCCGAGATGGCAGTGGCCGTGATGGGTGCATCGGGGTGTCCGTTCAGCAGTTGGAGTGCGGGCAGCGGGGCAATTCGGGAGTTCAGATCGGCAGTGCGGTATAGCAGACCTGAGTATTCGAGGGTGGCAGGGGTTGCCGAGGTGCTGTCCGGGCGCCGGGCTGCACCGCCGACCAGCAGCCACTGTCCATCGGCTGAAACGGTAAGTTCGCTGGAGGAGTAGAAGGGCAGCAGTCGGGAGCGTTCGCTGCCCAGTCCATCGGCATCGTCCCGGGCATCCCAAACGGAGATGGCTCCGAGGCTGTCAGAGGTGACCAGCAGGTTTCCATCGGGCGGGAGGAAGCGGAGGGAGCTGATTCCCGAGCTGTGTCCTTCGAGGAGGTAGTTGACGCCACCGGTATTGTCTGCGGCGGAGGCAGCGGGAGAGTGATCCGGGGAAATGACGTCTGTGACTGTGTCAGAGAATCTGAGGACATCGGGACGATCGCTGATGGAGAGGGTGTGTTCGGCGTTGGTGGCATCGAGGACGTGTGCGGCGAGATCATCGGCGCCGGCGAGAATCCAGCGTTCATCGGGGCTGAACTGGGCGGAATAGATGGCAGTCCCGCGGGTGACTCGCCGTGTTTGGCTGGGGGTGGAGGTGGTCGTGTTTGTGGATGATTCCGGCGGCTGGGGGAGCGTTGTCCAGATCGGGGCGGCGAGGTGTTCGGGAGCGAGTCTTCGCTGCGGCAGCGGGGCATTCTGCAGGGCGGCCTGCGGTGGAGCGGGAGCGGGGTTGTTGAGACGTCTTTCAAGTTCCCGAATAACGTCGCGTGAGTTCTGGCGGAATTCACTGAGGGACTGGATGTAGTCGGTGAGTGAGTTGAAGTTCCAGTGGAAGAGCGCGCGGCTGTCGACGGCCAGCAGTTGGGAGCCGTCCGGTGTTGGGAAGGCCAGATCCTGCACAGGAGCAGCGTGGCCCGGGAGCAGCGTGGCGGTGCGACCATCGCCACGGTCGACGGTTTCAAAGGGGTTTTCGGAGGTGGTGTCGGACGGAGCAGCGAGTGCGAGGTAGCGGCCGTCTGGCTGTTGTTTCCAGAACTGGAGGTTGCTGCGATTGATTTTCAGGAGTGCTGCGAGGAGTGTTCCATCGGGAGAAAAGCGAACGGCTGCGGGGAGTTTTTCGGTGGCAGCTGACAGCAGCTGGCAATGTTCAGCGGCATCGGGCGAGTCTGGCGCGTAGAAGGGGAAGCTGGTTTCAGTCGAGGAATCGGCTGACTGGGGCTTTCGATCGAGCAGCAGGAGCAGATTTTGTCCGGGGCGTTCGAAACCGACCAGCAATCTCTGGCCATTGGGTGAAACGTGGACAAGGCGAATGGCTGCGTCACCGGGGAGCGGGGTGTCATTGAATGTAGAGTTCAGACCTGTGAGGGAGGGAACTTTGCGTCCCGGCCCCTGTGCAGTGAGTTGTGGGGAACCTTCGTTCCAGAGCAGTGAGAAGGCTCGCAGCTGATGATCGCGTCCGCTGCGGGAGCAGACGAGGAGTGCGGATTCGTCGGGGAGCAGCGCTGAGTCGCTGCAGCGGTAGTTGGCATTTTCGCGGAGAAACAGGGTGGTGCCGACGGCGAGCAGTGGTCGTGGTGTGTCGGCGGTGAGATCGAAGATCTGCAGTGTTGCGGCACGGTCATCGCCGATGAGATAGAGGCGTTGTTCGTTGTGTGAGAAGTGGGCATGAAGCATGCGGACGGGTTCGTTTGCCTGAGGAAGTTCAATTTCGAGGGGCAGTTGTTGCCAGCCCTGATTTTCCCTGTGAACCCAGAGGAAGGGGGTAGCTGGCCCGGTGAGGCAGGCTGCTTTTCCGGAGCGGGAGATGAGCAGGCTGCGGGTTTCGGTGACAGGAAATTCCAGTCGCCCCACGAGGTTGTCGCTGAGTGGCTGAACTGCGTCACTGACGTGGCGGAATTCGATGTGTCGGAGTCCATCAACGGCATCCGGATTGAAGATGGAGGCGAAGGTGCGTCCATCGGGGCTGATTGCAGAGAGAACGGGGCGAGTGTTTCCGGGGAAGGCGGCCTGTCCGGTACCCTGCACGCGAGCGGCTCTTTCGAGTTTATCCTGAAGTGATTTTTCCTGCTGCTGGAGCCATTGAAGTTCGCTGGTGAACAGGGGGTTGGGAAGCATGTCGTGAATTTTAGCGATGGCAGCGCGACCAACAGCGAGGACTCGGGCGTAGTCGCGGAGTTCGTATCCGGATTCGATGCTGCTGACGAGAGTGCGGACTTCATCGATGGCTTCACGGCGTTTGGAGTTGTCTTCGGTGAGCTTCTGTTTGGCCTCGGCCTCGGCGGTTTTCTTTTGTGCTTCGAGGGCTTGTTTTTGGGCATCGGCTTTCTGTGTTTCGGCGGTGGCAATCGCCATATTGGCTTGAATCTGAGCTTCCTTAGCCTTCAATTCGGCGGCGATTCGGCTCTCTTCTGCGGCCTTTTCTTTTTCTTTTGCAGTGAGAACCTGTTTATCGGCGTCGGCGATTTGCTGTTTGGCTACGACGATCTGCAGCTCTGCCGTGGCAATTTGCTGTTCGGCGTCAACGATCTTTTGCTGGGCTGTTGTGATTTGCTGATTGGCGGTGTCCAGCTGGGTGTTCAGGTTTTGCAGGGCCGTCTGTTTTTCTTCAAGACCTCGCTGCAGCAGTCCATTCTGGACGAGCATATTGACTGAAAAGACCAGCAGGAGTGCGGTGGCGGCGAAGAGCACGGTCCATGTGGTGCGAACGACCTTGCGAACGGTTTTTTCGCGTTTGAGCGTTGCGGCGAGTTTGACCAGCCGGGGTTCGGAGGTGTTTACGAGAACTTCGAGTCCGAGGTCGAAGTCACCTTTGGTTCGAGCGAGTTCTGCGAAGGCTTCGCGGGCTTCGAGATCACCGCGTGTCGCGCGTTCGTTTTTGGGCCATTTGCTGAGGGCATCGGTGAAGAGTGCCACGGCCTGCTGGTAGAAGTCGTAGTTTGTGGTTTTTTCTGCGCGGGCTTTTGCCAGTAGTTCCTCAGCGCGGCCGGTGATGCGATATTCGCGAATGGCATCCTGCAGAAGTTCCACGGTTTGAAAGCGATCAGCGGATTTTGTGGCCATGGCTTTGCGGGCGATCTGCATGAGTTCGCCGCGGTTCCTTGTCTCTTCCTCGATCTGGTTCTCGGCGACAGCGGTGAGCACTGCCTGCATTTGTTTGCGGGGGTTGTCCAGCTTGCGAATGGAGTGCAGCAGGTGAGGGGGGTGGCCTTCGAGGATTTCGTAGAGCATTCCGCCGAGCAGGTAGACGTCGGACTGGCGGCAGACACCCGATGCATCTGAGTCGAGCAGTTCGGGGGCCATATACGCCGGCGAACCCGCTCCACCCCGGACCGCCGTCAGGACACTTTCGCGTTGTGGAAACTCGGGGAGAGGGACGGCCAGTCCCCAGTCGAGCACAACGACTTCACCGTAGCTTCCGATGACGACATTTTCCGGTTTCAGGTCACGGTTGATGACACCGCGGGAATGGGCGAAGGCGACGGCATCGCAGACCTTGAGGAGGATCTCGAGGTTTTCTTCGAGGCTCAGCGTCTTCATGACCTTCCGCCATTCGCGACCATGAATCTGCTTCATGGAGTAGAACAGCTTGCCCTCGGAGTTTCGGCCGAGGTCATGAATGGGGACGATGTTGGGGTGCACAAGATTGGCGGTGATCACCGCTTCGGAAACGAACATTTCCTGGGACAACCGTGGATTCTGCACATCGCCGCGGAGTGTTTTGATGGCCATTTCGCGGTTGAGTGAGGTTTGCAGGGCGCGATAGACGATGCCCATCGCTCCATTGCCCAGTTTCCCCAGCACCTCATATTCCGGCGCCTCGCCGCTTCTGACCATCGCTGTGGTCAGTCCGCTGGCCCCAGGGGTGCCGGCGGAGGCGGAGTTAACAATCCCGGAGATGTCTCCATTGACAAGGTGGGAGTGAATCTTGAGGTTCCATGTGGACTTGCCGACGCTGCGACTGGACGTGGATGCCGACGCCGATCGCGGTGTCGATCCGCTCCCGGATTTTGCGGGCTGCGAAGATCGTCCGGGCGAGGATCCTGGTGTGGACGGATTTCCGGAACCTGAGGGTGTTGCGGAACCGGGCGTGGACTTTCTTCCCGGGATGGTGTTGGCGGATCCGTCGTCATTGTCGTCGAGCAGAAGTTTATTGGCGTCTTCGGGAGTTTGTGTGGCGGCGAGTGCAGGCGACCAGGCTTGAGTGGAGTTCGCGTCAGCCGGGTCGGCATCTGCGGCTGTGGCAGGAACGATGGTAGCCTGGAGGGCAGCGGGGTCCGGAAGTCCGGGCTGTGTTCCAGCGGCATCCTCTGCGTCCAGTTCCTTCGAGCCTGTGACTTCGCGGTCGTCGACAGCACCAACGACTGTGGCGCCGAGGTCGGGAGAGGAGTCCGCGATGACGGTGGCCGCGGGTTCCGGTTCCGGGCTGGATTCTGTTTGCGGACGAGTGGCGTTCGGATCGGCCGCAAAGTCAATGTCTTCGGCTTTGGACGGATCTGTCGGGCCGATGATGGTGGCAGACAGGTCGTCGATGTCGGCCTGTTCCGGGGGCGTCTGCGGCAGCTGAGGGGGAATATTGGGAATTGTCTTGTCGGGATCGAAGTCATCTGCTGGCTGATTGGGCCGATTCATCACACTACTCCGCGTACACTGATTCGTTCGAGGCCGAGTTTTTGTCGTTATGTTCAGACGATTTTTTTGGGGGGGGGTCAGTGCGTACCTGGCGAGGATGCCGCGGCGGAATTGCTGCGCATCTTTAATGTCCGCGACACTGCTGCTCTGAGATCGGCTGCCGATGGCAATCGCTGGCCTGCAGCAGCCTGCAGAACGCGGCTGACGATCATGGCCGCAGCGCCTGGCAGTGCAATGGCCGCCGGGCGGGGTGGCGCGACGAGATCGCCGGGCTGTGCCGGGTCTTCGGGGGTGGTGGTGTGTTGTTCTGATGTGAGATTGGTGGCTGGCGCCGGGGTGGGCTGCAGGATGGCCTGGGGATTGTCGGCGACTGGCTGCTGGTCAACCTGCCCGGGAGCGGGTTCCGGGTTGTCTTCTTCAGTCTCCGGAATCTCGATGAGCTCGGGCTGGGGGAGTGGAGCGGGGAGGGGTTCATCGGCAGCGGGGAAGGGCTGACCATCCCGTATATCGAATCGCAGCAGCAGCCGTTCGAGCACCACTGATGCACCACCTGGCAGCTTTTTGGTGGTCCGGATCAGCAGTTCGTAGTCACTGCCATCCTGGAGAGGTCGAGACTGCTGGAGCCAGTTGCGAAGTTCTTCCGGATTCAGCAATTGTTCAGGATTGGGGTGCGAGAGGGCATTGGACCTGTCGGTCTCAGGATCGTTGAATTCCTCTGGAGCCATGACTTCCAGTTCGTCGGTTTTCGGCCAGCCTGTCTGCCGCAGAATGAATTCACCTTTGGTTGGCTCATAGGCGGACTCCGGAGGCGCGTCCTGCACCTCAACAGCTTCGATCAGCACGGGATTTGTCGGAAGCAGAACAGGGATTTCCTGAGGCACCGGCAGTGGTGTGAAGGTCGGTCGTGGCGTCTCGATGGGCGCGAAGGGCATCGACGGGATACGGAGGAGCAGGAGTCCACCGTCAAAGTGGAAGTCGACATCAGACTCTTCGGCACTGGCCAGCTTGAGCAGACTGCGTTCGATATCGGAGGTGGCCCGGTCGGTTGTGTTGAAACGCCCGGTCGCGATGCGATCGGTAGAGGAAATCTGATCGCCGACGAGCAGTGCGTTGTTGTTCTGAGGGTCGGGGCGCTGGATGAGCACATTTGCGAAATTCTGCTGAATCACTGCATCACCGAGCACCTGAATGGATTCGTGGTGGGAGACGGAGAAGTCGATGATCAGATCGCGTAACCGAGCTTCGCGATAGTATTTGGAGAAATCTTCGACGGAGTAACGATGGTTGATTTCATGGGTACCGGCGTCGAGATACAGAGCCTCGATGCGTTTCCCCGGAACGTCCGGGCTGCCGGTATCGGGATCTCGCCAGTCGATATCGAGGCGCAGTCCTTCTTCGCCTGGATTGCCGATGTCGAGATTGACGACGGCGATGTAATCATTGGATTTGCCGGGCTCAAGGATTGCAGGAATTGGATCGCTGAGATCCTCAAAGAAGGCCGTCCCCTTGCTGGCCCCGGGGATCATTGGCCGAGGAGCAAAGATGCGTGCGACACCGGCATCGGTCCGGAGCTCAACGCGATCCCCGAATTCCACGAGTCCACGCTGAAGCCCGGTCTGTGGATCACGCAGATCGGCGGGGCTTCTGCGATCATCACGAACGGCTGCTGAATCCTGCGGTGTGGACTGATTGAGTCGATCGGCGATGATTGTGATGCGGTCCTGAACCTGTGACGACGGCTGTGGGTAACTGCCAAATGGCAGATCGTCGGTGCTCAGCAGGGAATCGTTGAAGACAGTGATGTTCCCTGTGGCGGCGAGCGCAATTGTCTGCTGCCGCAGAGCGTGGATTGTGAGCGGACTCCCGGAAAATCCTGTTACCTGGCCATTCAGCACGACTTCAGCGGTTTGCAGGTTGATGGCAGTGATCTGGAATGCATCGGCGGCATTGCTGAGAGTTCTGAGGGTGGACGCTTTGGGAACTTCAACCAATTGCCCGACGAAGAGCCCTTCCACCGAATTCAGCTGCAGAGTCTGGACGCCGTTCTCAGTACGGATGCCGGTAATTCGGGCTGGAATGCCGACTGCCCTGACTTCGACTCCAATCGTTTCGGTCCCGATCGAAAGATGCCGACCGGATGTCAGCAGCACATTTTCCGTCGCTCGAATTCCCGCCTGAATCAGGAGATCGCTTTGTGTGCCCGTAGTTGTCAGCTGTACCGATCCACCAAGAACCTCGATACCGGTCCCGTTGATCGTCAGTGTGCCACCGCTCTGTACGAAGAGTGATCCGTCTGTGATTGAGACTCCGGACAGCTCCAGATCGTTTTCTTCAACCATGAACACGCTGCCACCGCCGACCGACGTCATTTCAAGAATATCGACGCGAGTCTGAAGGCGGTCCTCATTACCGACGAGCTCGGTGAATGTCAGTCGAGCAGTATGAGCGCAAATGTCGATGTCACTGTCGGCATCGAGCACCCGTCCGCGGGCGATGAGTGTCACGTCACCGGTCCCGGCGTTTAGATTGACAGAGCTGAGGTTATCAACCTCAGTCACGTATTGATCGCCGTGCCGCAGCCCAGCTGCGGTGTCGACACTGAGATGATTCACCTGGACAACCAGGAAGTCGGTCGCGGATCCGGCATCATCGCCCGTGTCATTGGCGTCCTCCAGCACGAGGAAGACGGCGTCTGCAAAAACGTCAACGGCCGCATCGCCGTCCAGCAGTCTGCCGTCCGTCACAACAAGCGTGACTGTGCCACTGCCGGCTGTCAGACTGATGGCCGCAAGACCATCTGATTCGCGCACAAACTGATCACCATGATTGACGCCCGCGTTCGTGAGAATGCTGAGATCTGCAACAGCGGTATTGATGAGGCTTGATGCGACCCCGACGTCATCCCCGGTGTCATTGACATCATCCAGCGTGATTACGGCCGCTGTGGCGATAATGTCGTTGGCCGCGTCTGCATCCTGAAGAGAGCCTTCAGTGAGTTTGAGGTTAATCAGGGCAGCCTGGCTGTCGAGATTGAACAGAACCAGGCCATTAGCTTCCCGCAGGAACTGGTTGCCGTGGACACGGCCGGCGGCGGTGAACACCGTCAGGTCGTCGACTGAGGTGTGGATTGGGTTGATGAGCGTGCCGACGTCATCGCCGGAGTCGTTGGCGTCTTCGAGTGTGATGATGGCGGTTGTGGCGATGATGTCATTTGCCTCATCCGCGTCGTGGAGTGTACCCTCGGTCAGTTTGAGATCGATCAGGGCTGCTTTGCTGTCGAGATTGATCTGAATCAGGCCGCTGGCCTCGCGCAGGAACTGGTTGCCGAAGACGCTGCCGCTGCTGGTGAAGACGGTCAGGTCATCGACGGAGGTGTGGATTGGGTTGATGAGTGTACCGAGATCATCGCCGGTGTCATTGGCGTCTTCGAGCGTGATGAAAGCGGCTGTGGCGATGACGTCGTTGGCCGCGTCTGTGTCGTGGAGTGTACCTTCGGTAAGTTTCAGATTAATCAGGGCTGCTTTGCTGTCGAGATTGATCTGAATCAGGCCGTTGGCTTCGCGGAGGAACTGGTTGCCGGAGACGCTGCCGGCGCTGGTGAAGACGGTCAGGTCGTCGACGGAGGTATGGATGGGGTTGACGAGCGTGCCGACATCATC
>JBEIEK010000115.1:0-15985 GCA_040382995.1 Planctomycetaceae bacterium | reverse complement strand
ATTCGGCAGCCGTGACTTCCAGCTGCACTTCCTTTCCACCGCGAATCACCACGAGCGGGACTGCCTGACCAATTCGCAGACGTTCGGCGATGGAGATCAGCTGCTGACGCGTGGCGATCTCGCGACCGTTGAGCTTCACAATCACATCTTCGACCTGCACTCCGGCCTTGTCTGCCGGCGAACCCTTGCGAACTTCAGCCACGACAACACCACGACGTGCAGGCAGTTCAAGAGCTTCAGCCAGTTCAGCCGTCAGATCCTGCGGAGTGACTCCCACATAGGCTCTGCGAACCTTGCCGTCCTTCAACAGCTGATCACTGACCCAGCGAGCGAGGCTGACCGGGACGGCGAAACCCACACCGTCATAGCCACCGCTGCGAGTTTCGATCGCGGTGTTGATGCCGACGACTTCGCCCTTGAGATTGACCAGCGGACCGCCACTGTTGCCGGGATTGATGGCCGCATCGGTCTGCAGGAATTCCTGGCGGGCCGGCAGGTTTCGCAGGCCTCGGGACTTCGCGCTGATGATGCCCTGGGTCACTGTGCTTTCCAGTCCGAACGGGCTGCCGACGGCCAGCACCCAGTCGCCAATTTCAATGTTGGCGTCGTCACCCAGTGGCAGCGTGGGGAGCTTCTGTCCGGCGTCGATCTTCAGCACGGCCACGTCGGCGAACTCATCCACGCGGACGTCCTTCGCCTTGTGCTCAGTGCCATCCTGCAGGATCACAATCACTTCATCGGCATCGCGGACGACGTGAGCGTTCGTCATGACCACTCCATCGGCGTCGATGATAAAGCCGGAACCTTCACCCGTGGCGATTCGGCGGGGGCGCCCCGCGCGTGGCTGCCCGGGGGCGTTCTGATCCTGATCCTGCTCCTGTTGCTGCTGCTCTCGCATGCGTTGCCTTAAATCACCCAACAGATCGTCGAGAGGACTGCTGCCAAAACCACCTCCGAACGGAAGTCCTTCGAGGGGATCGCCCAGACCCAGCTGGGGGGCTGCGTCGACGCGCCGCACAGTTCGCACAGAGACAACAGCAGGAAGCGTGCGGCGAGCCACCCAGCGGAAGGCTGCCGAAAGTTCGGTGGCATGAGCCAGCAGTTTGGGGTCCGGGGCTTCATCCTGAGCAATCACAGAAGATCCGCCGAGCCCATTTGATTGGTAAAACTGAGTCGCCAGCAGCATGCCTGCGGCCAGTCCAGATAACAGCACCATCCAGCGTCCCGCCTGCAATCCTGTTCGCATCATTTTGTCTCCTGGAAGTGATGACCCGCTGTGCGCGGTGATGGAATTTGATCCCGTGAATTCGGGGCGACCGCGGCACCCTGGCTGCTGTGCCGCAGCAATCATTCCCGGTAGCCGCCCCACCCGGAAAATTGTTGCCGAAAGTGGGATATTCCGAGCGGTTTTTTCGATGATTTTTCAGGGGGCAGGATCCGCGTGACGCAGGACGAAGGCCACCAGCTCCTCACTCTGGAAAAATCCCGGCCACATCGAATGCCCCTGGCCCGGCGGAATCACAATCTCCATCTTCCCACCCTGCTCTTCACAGCGTTTTTTCAGCAGCCCCGAGTTGGCTTCCAGCGGAACCACCTTGTCCACATCCCCGTGAATCGCAAACAGCGGCACCTTCGCTTTCACCAGCGGTTCAAATCGATCGACGGGATTGAACTCCCGCAACCGCTCCCGCAGTCGGTCCGGGGTGAGTTCAAAAGCTCCGGCCGCCCGTTCGAGGCCCGGATAACTGGACAGATTGCACACCGGGTAGATCCCGGCGAAGCCCGAAACACACTGCGGATGCTCCACGGCCCATGACAGAGTCATCAACCCGCCTCGACTGCGGCCCAGCAGCAGCGGCCGGGCGGAAAATCCGCGAGCCTGCATGGACTCATACAAGGCCGAATACACTGCGTTTCCGCGCGGGCTGCCATAGGATTCACCAGCGTCAATCCCGGCCACCGCAATCCCCGCTGCAGTGAATCGCTCAAACATCCAGCGTTCTTCCGGCCCGGGGAGATTTGGCAGCGTCGGGGCATACCAAACCCAGGCCTTTCCGGAACGCGGCAGACCGACCTTGCCGGGAATCAGAAAGGCCGGATGACCACCGGCCGCAAAGACCTCCCCCTCCAGCGGCAGCACCTTTGTCGGAAGCGCTTGCCCTGCCTCCTGCTGTGCCATCAGGCCGTTGCCGCAAAGAGACCAGCATATCCAGCACAGAATCACCAGCCCCAGCCCACGTTTTTTACACATCCTGAAGTTCCTTTTTGGCGGAGAATCAATTGCGGATCCGGATTTCCGTTGCATCAGGTCCACTGCGTGTTCCTACTGATCTTCGAGAAGCCTGCGAATGACCTCCGCCAGAGTTCCGGCAGCAGCCTCCGCACGAGCTCCTGCCCGCTGCTGTTCAGCAATCAGGGTTCCAGCTTTCTGACGAAAACGCTCAGCCGTCGCCGTCCGCCCCGCACGCATCGCTGCCCCGGCAGCCCGGTTCAGCACTGCCAGCCGCACCAGTCTGGGACCGGGGCTGTCAGCCACCGCAACCGCCGTCTCCCAAAGCCGCTCCGCCATGGCCGGATCGATGCGACCGTCTGCCAGCAGGCGTTCGCCAAGCTGCACCAGCCCGGCCACCTGCAAACTGGCGAATTCATCGCCCTGAGTCCTTCGCGGATTTTGTGACGCTGCGGGCTGCGGGGCCTGCAGGGGGCCATGAATCTCCAGCAGCCGCGCAAGCAGCCTGTCGCGTTCCTGAATGCACTCCGCCCGATCAGCCAGCGCCGCAGTCGCACACAACACACCGGGATTCACAGCGGACTGTTCCAGAACCCGACCGGCAAGGCCCCGAATCCTCCCGCGCAACTCCTCCGCAACGTACTCACCCCGCCATGCAGACTCCAGCAACAGACTCTGCACAAACAATTCCTGCAGTCGTTCCGGATCGGTTTCAGCAGGATCTCCGGGACCGTCGGGGACAAGCAGCAGCGGATTTCGGGGGCGCGCTCCCGGCTGCGGTGACGCCAGAGCAGGCGGGGCTTCGAGCTGAGTTTCCAGCCACGCCACCAGCCGCTCAGGTGTCATCTGCCGCACACTCCACTGCAGTGCCGCATTCCAGCGGGAGCGAAACGTGGCAACCCGATCGGGATCGAGCGACTTTGTGAACTGCTGGAGATCGTGTGGCGAGACACTGCTCAGGAGTTCAGCGGCTTCCGCAGGGTATCCGGAATGCTGTACCTGTTCGGCAGTTCTGAGCAGTTCCCGGACACCGGTGGCGGATTGCCCGTCGACGGATGCTCCGGCGGCAAGCAGCCTTGCAAGCAATAGCTGGCGAGCCTCAGTGCTGCGTCCGGTTTGCTGCAGAAGTTCCGCCAGCGCCAACCGCAGTTGCTCACCGGCAGTCCCCGCGGCCAACTCCGATTCAAGCGCCCGCCGCAGCAGTCGCTCGCGCGGCGCATTCCAGTCACTGCCCAGCCCCACCAATCGCTGTTGCAGTAACACCACCAGTTCCGCGAAGAGTTCGGGCGAGTCGGCAAGTTCGCCGGTCTCGTCCGCCATCAGCCGCATCGCAGCCTCGTCGAAAAGCGTTGCTTCACCCAATTGAGCGGCAACCACCATGCTGAAGACGCGGGCCGCCGCCGACCGACCGGGCTCCGCAGCCCCGGCTACCATATCCCGCAGCAGTTCCCGTCGTTCAAGGCTTGCGGTCAGCTGCAGAAGTTCGCTGCAGGCTGCCAGCAGTTCTGTCTGTGTTACCTGCGGAGATTGCGGCGGGCGTGCGAGTCGCTGCAGTTCGGCCCGGAAACCCTGTTGCACCTGATCGTCAGTCAACAGCCCCCGGAGATTCATCAGCATCCCGAGTCCGAGCCGACGTGTGTCCGCTTCTGCCAGCAGGCGTGTGGCCGATTTCTGCACCAGCTCGGCCGCATCTGCTGCAGCAGCCACCGCAGCCGCATCTGCCACGTCCGCCGGATTCCGGGTTGCGGCGTTGGCTGCTGCCGCCGTTGCCGTGGCCAGCAGCCGTCCATTCTGCCGCCAGAAGTCAGCATCCAGCTGCAGCACTCCACGCAGAAAATCGGTTGTGCGCCTCGACCGCTCGAAGGCCTGAAAGAACGTTTCGGCTTCTGCTGCAAAGGTCTCAGGATCCTCACGCAGAATTTCCAGATACTCATCACAGGCGGCTGAGACGTCGCCGGAGTTTTCCAGTTCGAGGGCGCGACGGCGGCGGCCCGGTGAAGCCCTGCCGGTGAGGGCTGCGATCTGATCCTGACGTCGCGCCAGCTGCTCCCGATTTCCCGCAGCATCGTCCAGCTCGGCCAGCAATTCCAGAAGCGGCAGAGCGTCGGGCGCGGCCGCCAGCATGGCTTCATAGCGCTCTGAAAGTTCACCCGCACGACCACTTTGGGCCAGAGCACGCAACGCCAGCACCCGCTCGCCACCATCGTCACGATCGTCTGTCGGACGGTAACCGGAAAACAGGCTGCCCCCGGAACTCAGCCGCAACAATTCCCATGCCAGTTCCCCCGCCAGCGCGCGGTTGCCCGTTGCCTGCGCGGCCTGAAGCCTGCGCGCGAGCACTCCGGTGCGAGTTTCGGAACTTCGTCCCAGACGCACCTCGACAGCGCGCAGCACATCCGGCAGTTGCAGACGACCAAGCACTGGGATCAGACGCTGCTGCTGAACCTCGGAAAGTGGCAGCCCCGAAAGCCGGACGGCCGCCTCCCGTGCACGCTCCTGCCTGTCAGCTGCAAGGCAGATATTGAGCGCCAGCAGTTCCGCGTCGATCGCAGCCTTCGCCTCCGTTCGGGGCAGCTGGCTCAGCAGTTCAAGGGCTTCATCAATCAGTCCGATTCCCGGCAGCAGCTCGGCCAGCCACAGTCGCAGATTCCATTCGCGACGATTGATCGAGGCCGCAGCCGCCAGCTCTCGCAGAAGCGGATCCTCCGCTCCACGCTGCCGCTGCAGCTCAGCCCGCAGCAACGTGGCCGCCCACGGAGTTAGCTCCGGCCGGCTGCCAAACAATTCCAGCCACAATTCCTCAACAGTCCCCCGCCACAACTGCAGCGACCGGCCAAGGCACGCAGAAATCAATCGCTCACGAGCTGACGCCGGACCAGGCTGATGACGAAACTGCAATGCCCCCGGCTGAGCTGTCGTCAGCAGCCGCACACTCAAGTCCTCGTTTTGCCAGACTGTGTCACTGAACAGGAACCGCAGCAGCAGCTTCAGAACGGACAGATCCGACGCTTCAGCGACCCACCCTGCCAGCTCCGCCTGTTCGCAAACTCGTTGCAGATGCAGCCGATGTTCAGGCGACAGTGTGTCGGCTGACAGGCGGTCGAAAACGGTCGCAAAGAGTTCTGCGTCGTGGAGCTGGACTGCGTGGTTCAGCAGAATGGGAATGCGGGCGGAGCGAGCAGCTTGAGGTGCGATGCCAGCGGCTGCCAGTTTGAGCAGCCCGGCACGCCAGAGATTCCGGGCCGCGCTCCGCAGCTGCCGCGGGTCAAAGACGGCAGACTCGGTGAGCGTCTCCGGGGATGTTTCAAGGAGCTTCAGCGTCTGATTGGCCAGACGCTGTTCAAGGTCTGCAGTGGCTGCCTGGGTCTCGGAGCGTCGGGCCAGTACCAGCCGTTGCTGCAGGAGCCTCAGCCGAAGTTCACTGGCCGCGGGTTCTACACGCTGATCAGACCACTGCAGCAGTCGATCAATGGATTCAGCCGTCAGAATTTCGCCATCAGGCACAGCCACGCAGGCCTGAAGGAACTCGGGGCCATGCAGGCGAACAGCGGCGGATTCAAGCAGCCCTGGCAGTCCGGCTGAACCTGCAGCCCGCAGCTGGTCGCGGGCGGCCAACACCAGCGATTCGGCGAAGATGGCGGGACCGTTATCGCTGTCGGGAGTTGCCGCTGCCGCCTGCCGCCAGATTCGCTGGACCTCAGGTTCCGCTGGCGTGGCCGTTGCCGGCTGCGGAGTAGTGACCGGCGGGGTGGCGTTGACCGCCTGCGAGACGGCCGCTGTGGATCCGGGGGACAGCGGCAGGTTCAGCAGTTGCAGGCGAAGTTCCTGAGGGTTTGGAGTGAGCGTGTTGTCAGCGGGCAAGTCTCCGGCAAGCCGCGCAGCCTGATACAGGCTCCACCAGTCTTCGGGATCTCGCTGCAGTCGTTCCAGACAAAGCTGCAGTGCTGCGGACTGCAGTTGTCGCGACAGTCCCTGCTGGATGACGGCATGGAAATCGGTTCTGGATACGGCTGCGGCGGCAGCCTCTGCCAGCAGCTGGTGAGCATCGCATCCAGCCTGTTTCAGAGCGGCAGGTTCAGAGAGCAGCAATCGTCGGAGGTCCTGCAGACTGCCGGTGCTGCGATACAACCGCAGCAAATATTCAATGGCAAGGTCTGCGCGGCGTTCGCGTTCGGCGAGATTGGCGATCTCTGTGAGCAGTGTGCTGTTTTCGGGGTCAGCATGCAGGAGTGGTTCGAGGACGGCGCGGGCTTCGCTGAAGCGGCCGGCTTCGCGGAAAAACGAGGCCGCGGCGCGGGCGGCATCGAGTGCATCGGGCTGAATTCGCAGCCACTGTTCGAGCCGTTCGTGGGTTGCCGTCCAGCGTCCGCTGCGGAGTGCCAGCTGAGCCAGAAATGCCGCCAGTTCCTGACGCTCCTGACCATCCGCAGACTGCTCGAAGGCACGCCATGAAAGTTCCAGCGCTTCGGCTGTTTGAAATTCATCGGCGAGGGTGCGAGCGAGTGAGCGGAGTGCAGTGATGTCGCCGGGGCTGGCCCGCACGGCTCTGCGCAATGCCTCGACACCCTGAGCTGGCTGTCCGGCCGCAAATGCCGTCTCGGCAAGGAATTGCCAGGCTTCGACGCTGCCGGGAGTGGCTCGAGTCAGTTCGGTGGCGGCGGCGAGTGCGGCTTCGGGGCGTCCCTGCCGCAGTTCAAGTCGCACCAGTTGCTGCTGATAGCCGGACCACCCGCGACGGTCGAGCTGCATGAGTTTCTGCAGGGCGGCGGCGGCGTCACCAGTCTGTCCAGCACGTTCGCAGAGTTGTACAAGCAGACTCCAGTCGGCGATGGACGCAGGTTCCCGCTGCACAACTTCCAGACAGGCGGCGGCCGCAGCGGAAATCTGCCCCGCAGCCGTCTCGTAGGCACACAGGCGGCGGTAGTCCGCGGCGGTGACTGTACCGGCTGCCGTAGCAGACTGCCGGGTGATGCGCTGGCGTTCGCTTTGCAGCGCCTGTGTGAGACCATCAGATGCCAGCAGCACCCGCACTCGAAGCTCCAGCACCCGTTCGCGCTCTGTCGCTTCAGAAGCGGCAGTGTCGGCCAGATCCAGCTGCCCGAGCGCTTCGGTGAAGTAGTCCTGAGCTGCCGCGGCGCCAGCTTCGGCGGCGATCAGCAGCAGTTCCACAAAACGCAGCCGATCATTCAGGCCGGGATTCAGACGACAAGCCTCCCGCCGAGCAGCGACGGCCTGCGGAACAAACCCGTTTCGCTGCAGCAGATCTGCCAGCTGTCCGAGTGATTCCGGGGTTTTGAGGGAGCCGGCTGCGAGCTGGTTCCAGACTTCAAGCGCTTCGCTGGAACGCTGGCGGCGATGGAGAAACAGTCCCAGCGCCTCGCGTGCCGCGGCATCTTCTGCGGAAGCAGCCAGAGAGGTCCGCAGCAATTCTTCGGCGCGGGCAAACTGGCCAGCGCGTTCGAGCAGATCGGCGGCCTGGCGGAGTTGCCGCGGATCATTGTCTGCCTGCGTCACGAATTGCTCAAATGCGGCTGCTGCAAGTTCCTGGCGAGCCGGCAGTGCGAGATCTGTCCGGGCCAGCTGCAGCAGGCCCAGCTGCTGCCATTGTGCGGGGGCTGCAGGTCCGGCTTCCAGCCACTCCTGCAGGCGGACAGCCGCTTCCGCCGTGCGGCCTGCTGACTGCAATGCGGCGATGAAGGCGTTTCTGATCGCAGTGTTCTCCGGGGCACGGTCGAGGGCCTGAGTCAGCCAGTGGCGGGCTTCTTCGCCGCGCCCCAGTTCCTGCAGCACGCGGGCGAGCCGCTGCATGACGTCAAGATCTTCCGGGTGGCCGCTGAGCCATGTTGTATAATATTGTGCGAGTCCGGTGAGATCATCGGCGGCCCGATGCAGCTGTTCAATGCGGGCTCGGACATCGCGGTAGAGCCACGCGTCCGGGTCGAGCTCGGGCAATAGAGCCTGCAGACGCGTGAGCGCTTCGGGGCGGCGTTCCAGCTGCTGCAGGGCGTCACAGACTTCAAGTTCCGCGGTAATGCGTTCTTCGGTTTCGTCGGCCGTCACTGCAAGCTGTTCGTAACGTTTCAGCGCATCGGTCCAGCGACCGTCGCGAGACAATGCTCGGGCCACCTGTCTAAGCACGCGGCGATCGCCCGGAAAGGCCTGTTCAAGCCGCTGCCAGACCTGCAGAGCTTCTTCGGGCTTCCGCTGCCTTTGCAGAGACTCTGCATAATCGCGGTGGATTTCTGCCAGATCAACCCGTGGGGGCCGGAGGGACAGGGCTGTTTCAAAGGCGGCAGCGGCGGCGACGCTCTGGTCTGACTGATCGAGCGCCCTGGCCAGCATCCAGCGGGTTGTGGGATCTTTAGGCCGGAGTTCGGCAGCGCGGGTGAGCAGCACTGTGGCAGACTGTGGCTCACCGTGCCGCAGGTCTATGAGGGCGGCGAGGATCAGAGCGGCATCTCCGGCCGAGCCGGGCGGCAGTGGCGGAATCTCAGCGGAATCGTCGGGGCTTTCCGGAGGTAGCGTGGGAGCCCCGACGGCTGGCAGGATGCTGGAGTCGACCGCACCCGACTGGACGGCGTATTGCAGCAGTGAGTCTTGAAAACGGCCGGCACTGCCCCGGTCTGCGTGCCACGCGTAGACGCGGTCGAACGCCGTTCCGGGGCGAGGATTTCGCAGCAGGGCGGTCAGGTACCGCTGGGCTGACTGTGACTCTGCACGAGGCTCGTCGCTGACAGCACCGAACGGCACGGCGATCGCGTCGTCCCCGATGCAGGCCACAAGCAGCACCGTGAAGAGAAATCCGGAGATTCGCAGCCCGATTTCAACAGATTTTTGAGACATCAGGCAGGCTCACAGTGGCCGAATTGTCGGGCAGTGCGGCACAACAGTACAGAACTGCTACTTTCCACCGGCACCTGGAATATTTCCCTTGTACTGGCCGCCGGACTTTTGCATTGCCGCCTCCATCTGCTTTTTCATTTCGTCCTGAGACACGGTGCTGGTGCCACCTTCGGATGGAGGCAGTTCGGGCGTTGCGCCACCGCAACCAATGATGGTGAACGTCAGGAGCAGGCAGGAAACAGTCATGCACGGTTTCATGGGATTTTTCCAGCGATGGGTCAGGAAATGCTCAGACCTGTGTCTGAGCCGGCAGCGGGAGTGTATCCTGTCAGCCACTGGAGGGCAAATCTGCTGCCAGCCGCGACCACTCCTGAGCCTCCCAATTGCGGCCAAGTGCTCGGTAGAAGTTCTCCATCTCCCGCAGCGTCGCGGGATCGCTGAGGTTCAGCAGACGCTGCCGCAGCTTTTGATGCACCGGAAGTTCCATCAGCAGTTCAATTTCCTTCGCCCTCGCGCGCGTTTGATCGGCTTCCTCGCGACGCCCCAGTCTGGCCAGGGACTGCGCTTTGAAATGCATCAGTGACCAGTCCATCGGCCCCGGCCAGACGGCAAGAGCCCGCTCAAAATGTTCGAGGGCGACTGCGTCACGGCGAAAAATCGTCTGTTCCATGCGGCCGACCGTGCGATCGAAGAGATGTCCGGTTTCGGGGCCGGTGTAGGCCTTCAACCACGCCGTTGCTTCAGGCAGCCGCCCCAGCTCCAGCAGCAGGTTGACCCAGACGGAGAAGAAAAAGTCACTGGACAGGGCTTCCGGGGTCGACTGCACCTTCTCCAGCAGCGGCAGGGCTGTTTCCCGGTCACGCAGCTGAATCAGATGTGCGGCGTTGACGGCCAGTGTGATGGCCGATTCGGGTTCATTTCGCTGGAATGTGGCCAGCCTCATGACGACCACACCGTCATCCCCAGCCTGCCCCTGTTCCACGAACCCCATGCGCCGATCCAGCTCCGCGGTGGCTGCGAGCGGACTGAACTGACTGAGATACCAGTCCCGCAAACGCTCGCCCCGTTCTGCCGCTGATGTCCGTTCCCAGACACCCAGAAAAAAGGGTTCCGCTTCCTGATAGCGGTCGGTGAGTTCGTAGAGTTTCCAAAGCAGATAGTGGGCGTCAACCGGGGCGGGATCGAGACTGAGTGAGCGTCGGAGCAATTGTTCGGCGCGATCGGGCTGCTGCAGGACCAGCAGTGTCAGTCGCCCTTCACGCATGCGGGCCTCGGCGGCGACTGGGGACTTGTCGGAGATTTGTGAGAGTCCTGAGATGGCCAGTTTGGCAGCTTCCTGAGGGGTGCGACTGCGGCCCCCGATGACCGCCTGAGCCCAGAGCAGTCGCAGTGAATCGTCGCCCGGAAACCGTTTCAGGCTTTCCGCGAATTCACGCTCCGCAAGCTCGTCCCGCCGCTCCCGCAAATACTGACGGCCCCGCTCGGCCGCGCTCTGCGCACGGCTGTCTTCGAAACGATTCCACGCCGTCCAGGCCGTCCAGCAGACCACACCGACAGCGATGCAGGCAATCAATGACTGTCTGCGCAAACGACGCTCTGTTCCCGCTTCGATGCCCGCTTCAGTCACGTTGCATTCCCTCGGAAGGCCCCTGATCAGCGGGGAACTGCATGCCAGCGCCCCGGCAGAAACACACCACTCTGGCCCGCGGGAATCGCCACATGACGATCCACACGCCCGTCAGGCCAGGTCACTTCGACGTCCGCGGTGTCCGCAGCGAGCGGAAACAGCAGAGCCGCCTCGTTCGTGGACAGGTAACTCCCGCCGGCGGACACAGCCTGCTCAGCTTCCACGCCGCCGGAACTGACCAGCACCCGAGCCCCGGGAATGGGCACTCGGTCCGTCCGCTGCAGCTCCACTCGCAGGCTTCGCGGGCTGGCAATCGTGTCATTCCGCAGCAGCGACACCGGGCGATCGATGTGGCTGACCGCAATATCCGTGTCGCCGTCGTTGTCGAAGTCACACCCCGCTACCCCACGGCCAATCCACGCATCGACAAAATAACCTCCGGCAAACCGCGAAATGTCCTCGAAGCCGGTACCGGTGTTCCGCAGCAGCTGCGGAGTCATCGCGCTGGGCTCGATGGCGGGACCAAGCACATGGCCGTTGGCGATGAACACGTCCGCCCGATTGTCCATGTTGTAGTCGATCGGGATGGTGCCAAAGCCCAGGTACGCCAGACTGGTTGCCGCCACCCCGGTTCGCAGACTGTCGTCCTCAAACAGCAGCCCGCCAAGGTTGCGGTAGAGCGTATTCTTCATCTGGTAATAGTGCGTCAGGTAAAGATCCGGTAATCGGTCTCCGTCATAGTCCGCCACAGCGATGCCCATGCTGGCTTCGTTCAGCCCATCGCCACTCACAGCCGCTCCCGCCGACCCCGCGGTTTCTCTCCAAAGTGGTTTGCCGGCAGCGACATCGGTCTGCGTGAACAGCAGGTTCGACTCCATGTCGTTGGCAACATAAATCTCAGGACGCAGATCGCGGTCCAGATCGACGATCGCGAGGGCCAGCCCCTTGGATGGCGGAGCTGTCAAACCAAGTTCCCGCGCTGCCTCGCGAAAGGTCCCGTCTCCCTCATTCAGCCACACCGCGTCGTGCACCCCTTCATACTTGCCCGGACCGCAGTAACCAGGCTTGCCCCCGTAGTTGCAAACTTCGCTGTTGGCGAGAGTGACATTCATGTAGTTGGCACAGTAGACGTCAGCAAGCAGGTCGCCATTGAGATCCACCCACGCAGCGCTGGTGCTCCAGTGCGCGTCTCCAATTTCGGCAACCGCTGTGACATCGGTGAAGGTGCCGTCTCCATTATTCAGCAGCAGCGCATCCATGCCGTAGTTGGAAACAAACAGGTCCACGAAGCCATCGCCGTCATAGTCGCCAGCCGCAACACCCTGCCCATAGCCGCCCAAATCGCCACGACTCAGCGACGATACGTCCTCAAATCGCGAACCTGAGCGATTGCGGTAAACGCGATTGCCAGGGACGACCGGGGAGTCGGGACGCGGATCGAGATGATTGCCGTTTGTGAAATACAAGTCACACCAGCCGTCACGGTCCAGATCAAACCACGCCGCACCACCACCCATAACCTCCGGCAACAAGTATCGCCCCGGCACACGGTCCTCGAAGAATTGAAAATCAATTCCAACGCCAGCCGCCGTATCCTGAAACCTCGGCTGCACGCCTCGCGTGACGTCTTCGGCTGGCCAGGCCGCTGCGGCTGCGCCAACCAGGCTCGGGATCATTGCCGGCTCGGAAGCGGGAATTGGGGCCTTCACCGCCGGCGTTGCGGTGGGTTCGTTTTCTCGACAGCCCGACAAAGCAACAAGACCGCAGAACAGTGCAGCAATCAGCACGAAATCCGCCGTCCGTTGTCGCAGCACTGGTCCGCAGGCCCGTCGCGAACCGCAGGAGAGTGGGCCGTATCGCAACAGTCCAGTTCCCGGCGAACGTCGCCAGCCCCGCGCGGATATGCTCCGCGACATTACCGCCCACACATCTTCCGAGACAAAGCTTTGCTGCGTTGCGCTGTCGGAGCTCAGGTTACCCATGCATAAGCCCCTCTACCACGAAACAAAAAAACCGGAATGTCGTCGACATTCCGGTCTTCTGTGAATCTTCGCCGACAGCAAATCCTAGAACTCGCCCAGCACCTGTCCATCGTTGCGGACACCCACTTTGGCCCAGGTTTCGAAGTCGATGTTCTCGCTGATGAATTTAACCGAGCCGTCGCAGAGGCAGATCTGAACGCCACCGGTGTGCCAGCTGGAAGCAGACATCATCGTGGACCCGTACCAGTCACCTTCGTTGGAGTGGCAGGCGGTTTCGTTGGGGTTCATGTTGTGCGAGTAAACGCTGCCCTGTCCTACGAAGGACCAGGCCCAGCCAGCACCACGCATCGCATGACGCCCGCCACCGGGGTCGGCGGACGCGGTGGTGGCGAGACAGCTTTGGCGGAGTTCGCGATGGTTGTTACCACCAGCCCACGTCTTCACCTGGAAGCTTTTGGGTGCGTACGGCTCTGGGCGGAAGTTGTCGATCGCGAATTCCGAATATGCAGCCGTGTTGCTGCTGCCGTCCGTGATGGAAGCGAAGGTCACAGGGGGGTTACTGTTGCCCGCCTGGCCGATGTAGGACGCGGCTCCGTTATGTCGACCTTCCCACCCATTGATACGAGTCGTACCAGTGCCGGAGTAATTCTGGACACCGTTGTTGATCGCATAGGTGAAATTGCCGTCCGGACCGTTCATGTTGGGGTTGGCGTTGGACGGACAGTTAAACACCGGCAGACGCCCGCTGAGAGCGGTGTTGTCACCACGGTACCAGTGAGCGTACGGGAACTGGTCGTTGCGAACCCGGCCAAATTCATTGGCTCGTTCAAGCATTGGAAGCATGTACACTTTGTCGGAGAATGTTCCCTGACGTTCGTTGGTGAATGGCCCCGGACCCGGGTTCCAGCCGACGCTGGGTGGGAACTGGTTGTGCACATCATGGTAGTTGTGCATCGCGATCCCGATTTGCTTCAGATTGTTCTTGCAGCTGGTGCGGCGAGCTGCCTCGCGGGCCTGCTGGACGGCGGGAAGCAGCAGAGCTACAAGGATGGCGATGATCGCAATCACCACCAGCAGCTCGATGAGCGTGAACGCTCGCCGCTTCCAAGAATGACCAATACTCATGGCTGTCTTCCCCAAAAACAAAAAATTGCAGTAAAAGTGCGACAGTTTGCAGCAACTGTGCCCGCATGAGAAGCAGGTTCCGGGGCTGTTCACCATCTTTCAACTGATTTTCTTACCATTCTTCGGAATCCCTGTCAATTCTCGTTGAATCAGAATTGCCGGAGAATGGCGAAAACCAGGAGAGCGTTGCAGCGGAATCGACCACATAGGCACGCTCCTCTGGTGTGAGTGGCCAGCCGTGCGGCTGCGGATCCATCAGGCCCGCGTTCCATGGCTCCCACGGATATTCAGGGGGTGCGGCACTGCAGCGTGAAGTCAGCAGAAACGTCGAGAAGACGACCTGGCAGTTGCCGGGAAGAATCAGTCGAACCCTGGTTTTGGGTCCGTTGATGCTGCCAGCCTGTTTACAGCCCTCGGCCCGATCATGTCAATCAGGCAACAAATGGCGTGCGTCCGCTGGCAATCGACCGATGTGGCTCTGGCGCGCTTGCGTTGTTGACCGCGCGGACACGCACCGTTACCGGAACGTCCTTGCGTAATCTGCCCAAGGACCGCCGGGGTTGACACCGGGAAGCCCTGTTTTTTCTGATTTGTCTGTACATTTGCAATTCTTCCGGACAGAATCCAGTGTCCTGCCTTCCCCCCCCACCACTACGGAGCCTGCCTCATGTCTCTGCAATCCGCTTTGCCCGGGCTCGGGTTTTCGCGTGTGTCCCGTCGCGGGATGCTGCAGATCGGGGCGCTGGGGGCCGGCGGGCCATGTCTCACGCAACTCCTGCGGGCTGAATCGGCCGCAAATATCCGGGATTCGCGCAAGGCGATCATCAACATCCATCTGGACGGCGGTCCGCCACACCTCGACAGCATCGATCCCAAGCCTGAAGCTCCGGTGGAAATCCGTGGTGAATTCGACACGATCGCCACTTCACTTCCGGGTGTGCATGTCACCGAACTTCTGCCCCGGATCGCCTCGATCGCACACAAACTGGTCTTTATCCGGTCGCTCACCGGTTCCGCCGGCGCGCACGACGCCTTTCAGTGCCAAAGCGGTTATGCCGCAAAGGATCTGGAATCGCTGGGGGGCCGACCGGCAGTCGGGTGCGTGGTTTCCAAACTGCTGGGACGCAGCGACGACCCTGCGCCGGCTTTCATTGACTTAATGCAGGGGCGTCCGCAGGTACGCAACAGTGCCCGCCCAGGCTTTCTGGGCCCGGCCACACAGCCCTTTCGCCCGGACATTTCCGGGCTCTTTCGTCGCGTGCTGGAACCTGGCATGCAGAACGAACTGAAGCGACTGGGCCAGGATCACAGCGTCAGTCTGACGCTCAACCCCCGCCTGACCGCCGGTCGGATTGACGACCGCCAGGCTCTGCTGGCCAGCCTAGATCGTCTCCGCCGCGATGCAGACCGCAGCGGGATGATGGACGCCATGGACCAGTTCGGTCGCCAGGCCGTCGGCATCCTGCTCTCAGGTGCCCTCGCCCGCGCTCTGGACCTCAGCACCGAAGATCCACAAATGCTGCAGCGATACACCGCTCCCGCCTCGGCTTCCGGCCGACAGTCCACCACCAGCGAAGGCCCGGAATCAATCCGCAAGTTCCTGCTGGCAAGGCGTCTGATCGAAGCGGGCGTACGCTATGTCAGCGTCTCCATCAGCGACTTCGATACTCACAGCGACAACTTCCCCCGCATGCGCAATCTGCTGCCGATCGTCGACCATGGACTGCACGCCCTGATCACCGACCTGGAAGAACGTGGAATGCTGGAAGATGTCAGCATCGTTGTCTGGGGCGAATTTGGACGCACACCACGAATTGACCCCAAAACCGGTGGCCGGCATCACTGGCCACAGGCTGGCCCGGCACTGCTGGCCGGTGGAGGTCTGAAAACCGGCCAGGTGATCGGGGCCACCGACCGCCTTGGTGATGAAGTGGCCTCCAGGCCCGTGACTTATAAGGATATCTTTGCCACTCTGTATCGCTGCCTCGGGATAGACGCCCGCACAATCACGCTCCCGGATCCCCAGGGCCGCCCCCAGTTTCTGCTGGATGATGGACAACCGCTCAGCGAAGTCTGACGCGGTGGGCGGGCGTGCAATGGCGTTGACTTTCTGGCAAGAGGAGGTGCCGGGAGGGCGAAGCTTCTGCTGAGCCGCATCCAAGATGACCGCACCACGCT
>JBEIEK010000114.1:0-16172 GCA_040382995.1 Planctomycetaceae bacterium | reverse complement strand
GGTGGGCTGCGTGCACTGCCGTGGCCGGGCGCTGCGGTTCAAATCCGTCGTTTGCCTGGCGATGTACCAGGACCCGCTGCGTCAGGCGCTGCTGGCGGCCAAGTGGTCCTTTTCCGCAGTCCCCATGCGGTCGCTGGCACGGCTGCTGGCCGCTGCACGGCTGGATCACCTGCGTGCACTCCAGATTGACCGCGTCATCCCCATTCCTCAGCACTGGCGGCAAAGACTGGTGCGGCATTTCAACCCCGCGTGGGTCATCGCCGAAGAACTGGCAAGGGCCCTGCGGGTTCCCTGCGACCCGCATCTGCTCAGGAAATCCCGGCGTTCACGTCCGCAAAAACGCGTCTCGCTGGCCCAGCGTGCTCAGAACCAGCACAACAGCTTTTCAGTCACCTGCCCTGCCGTCGTCGCCGGTGAAAGGCTCCTGCTGGTCGATGACGTGCTCACCACGGGTTCCACCTGCTCAGAAGCCGCCCGCTGCCTGCTCAGATCCCGCGCTGCTGAATGCCACGTTGCCGTGATCGCTCGCGTCCTCGATCATTCCGCCTGAACAAAAATCCACTCCCAAGCTCTGGTTTTCCATCGGTTTTTTCAACATCTCCTGCTGCGAATACCACAGATCCGCCGACTCATCTGCCGCGTTTCTCGGGGCCGGTTCTGAAACCACCCTGTTTTTACAGGCGGCCGGGAAATCAGCCGATGAAAAAATCAGACTCGGCGCCTAAATTACGTATCGCAGCCGGGTGTCCGGAAAAGTTATCAGTTCACACACAAAGGAAGTCTCGATGATCATGGGGCGTGAGGCGGGCGAGACTGAATCAATCGACGCATCATGGCTGCTGGAACAGGTTGCCGTACTGGAGGGCAGTCACGCCGATCGTTCACGGATTCGTCGCGCCGTGGACGAAGCGTCCCGCATGATGTCGGACCTGAACTCTGACAACAATTCCTCATGGCATCAGTGGCTGATCGAAGCTTCGCACAGCCTGGGTTATGTCAGTCGGGTCATCGACGGCGAACTGCACGAACTCACGGGGCTGGCCAGCGACGGCGTAGTGGTGGTGGTGCGTTCACCTGACGGTTCGATCTGGCGTGGATTCACTGGTACGGGTGGTCGCCGACTGCAACTCCTGCAGCCGCGTGGATCCAGGCCCATTGCCAGTCTCACCCGCCGATCGCTCGAAGCGCGTCTGCGATCGGAAGGATTCGGTGGTATTCAGCGGTGTGTGGTGATTGAACCCAAAACGATCGATACTCACGACGGAGTCCACGGTGAAGACCACCATCACTCGCCTCTGTCCCGGCTTTTCAGTCTGCTGCGGACGGAACGCACAGACATTGGCGTGATCTTTGTGTTCGCTCTGGTGACAGGGCTGCTGAGCATGACGACCCCGCTGGCGGTCGAGGCTCTTGTAAACACGGTGGCCTTCGGTCGGGTGCTGCAGCCGGTCATCGTACTGTCGCTGATGCTGTTCGCCTTTCTGCTGTTCAAGGCGGCGATCAAGGCGATCCAGACGTGGGTTGTGGAGATCATTCAGCGACGTTTGTTCGCGCGGCTTGCGGCCGAACTCTCGTGGCGACTCCCGCGGGCGAAAATCGACGCGTTTCACGGTGCTTACCCACCGGAACTCGTCAATCGTTTTTTTGATGTGGTCACGGTTCAGAAAATAGTTTCCGCATTGCTGCTGGATGGAATTTCGCTGCTGCTCAGCATGCTTGTCGGCATGACGGTGCTCGCGTTCTACCACCCTTACCTGCTTGCCTTTGACTTCGTCCTGATTGGCCTGATGACCTTCGTCTATCTGCTGGGCCGAGGTGCGGTCAACACCAGCATCCGGGAATCCAGATCGAAGTACGCGATGGCAGCCTGGCTTGAAGACCTGGCCCGCTGTCGCACGACCTTTCGCTACGACGGAGCTGCCGAATTTGCGCTCGAAAAATCGGATCGGCTGATTTACGAATACATTTCTGCCCGAACGAAGCACTTTGGTGTCCTGATGCGGCAGCTGCTGGCAATTCTGCTGATTCAGGCCATCGCCAGCACCGCGCTGCTCACCATTGGTGGCTGGCTCGTCATCACCGGCCAGCTGTCGCTCGGCCAGCTTGTCGCCGCAGAGCTCATTGTGGCGATTGTCGTCGATTCCTTTGCGAAGCTCACAAAGCACATTGAAAGCTTCTACGATGTCCAGGCTTCGGTGGACAAAATCGGTCATCTTCTGGACCTGCAGATCGAACGCCCCGATGGACTGCTGACAATCCCTTCGGGTGCCGGCCTGATTGCCCAGGACGTCGCCGTGCACGACCACGAAGCCCACGTTTCGCTCGGCCCCGTCTCCTTCACGATTCGTCCCGGGGAACGAGTGGCGATCACGGGCGAAGCCGGCTCCGGCAAAAGTCTGCTGCTCGATCTGCTCTTCGGCCTGCGTGAACCCGAACAGGGTGCCATTAGTCTCAACGGGGTTGACCCCCGTGACCTGCGCCCTGACGTGCTGCGGCGTCGAGTGGTGATGGTTCGCGACGTGGAGATCTTCGACGGCACAATCGCCGAAAACGTGCATCTGGAGCGTCCGGATATTTCCATCGCCGACGTCCGCACAGCTCTCGAAGTTGTCGGCCTGCTGCCGCGTATCCAGCAGCTTCCGGAAGGCCTCAACACGCTGCTTAGCCCCTTCGGCACACCCCTCACCACCAGTCAGTGTCGCAGGCTGATGATCGCCCGGGCCATTGTGGGCCGCCCCGAAGTGGTGCTCATCGACGAAATCCTCGACTCGCTCCCGGATCTTGAAGCCGAGGTGATTCTCCGCAAGATTCTGGCGGCTGACAATGCCTGGACAATTCTCATTGTCACAGCACGTCCCCAGCTCCAGCGGATGCTCAGCCGGGTGCTCGAACTTCAGCCGGCGAAGGACCACGAAGCCAGCCGTACCTCTGCACATTGATCCACAGGGAATCCCATGGCCAGCCAGACTGCCACCTCCAGCCACTCAGCCCTCTCCTCCGCCGCCGGTGAACGTCGCCGCTCCATTCTGGCTCCGGCGGCCTTCAGCGCGGCACTCATGCCCTCGCTCCAGCTCGTACGATCCTCTCGTCTTGTGCGACGCATTGCCTTCTGGCTGCTCGCAATGCTCATCGCCACCACCCTGCTGATGGCCTTCGCTCCCTGGCAGCAAACCGTCACTGGCGCGGGTTTCGTCGTCGCCTACGCTCCCCGCGATCGCCAGCAGGTGCTCGAAGCCACCATCGAGGGACGCATCGTGCTCTGGAACGAAAAACTCGTGGAAAACTACCGAGTTACCAAAGGAGAACTGATCGCCGAAATCCGCGATCTGGACGCCGATTACGCCACTCGGCTGGAAGGACAACTGGAAAACACAGCCGTCATGCTTGCTGCCTCGCGGCGCATTGTCGATGCCACCCAGGGACAGCTCAACGCCTACCGCGACGTCCAGCAACAAATCACTCGCGCCCAGGACGCCTACGTCGAATCCGCCACCGAAAAGGTTGCGGCAGCCGAACAGAAACTGTCACTCGCGTCCGCCGCAGTTCCTCAGCTCCAGGCTGCCCACGACCGCGCTAAAATGCTCCACGAACAAGGCAATATCGCCCTCGAAAAATACCAGGAGATCGAACGCAAACTGCTCGAATCCCAGGCCAAGGTGCGTGAGGAAACTGCGAATTTCGCCGCAGCCAGAGCAGACCTCGTGGGCAAGCAGAATGATCGCCTCGCCTACATCCAGAAAGCTGCCGCCGACGTCAGCTACTACGAAGGTGCACTCGACAAAGCCCTCTCTGAAGTGGCCAAAATGGAAAAAGAACAATTCGAGATGCAGTCCAAGGTGGCCCGCCAGAGCACTCAAACCATCCGGGCACCCTTCGATGGCTTCCTTGTCGAACTCAGCCAGAACATCGGCACACAGATGGTGAAGAAAGGTGACCCCATCTGCCGGATCGTGCCTGACACCAGGGATCGAGCCGTCCAGATCTGGCTCGACGGTAACGATGCACCGCTTGTCAAGCAGGGCGACCATGTGCGTCTGCAGTTTGAAGGCTGGCCAGCCATTCAGTTCGCCGGCTGGCCTTCAGTCGCCGTCGGCACCTTCGGAGGCACTGTCGCCTCCATCGATGTCATCGATAACGGCAAAGGCAAATTTCGCTGCCAGGTCCGCCCGGATAATCCACGGGAATGGCCACACGAACGCTATCTCCGCCAGGGTGTCCGGGCCAACGGCTGGGTGCTCCTCGAACAGGTTCCGCTCTGGTTCGAATTCTGGCGGCAGCTCAACGGGTTCCCGCCGTCTCTCGACGAACCCTCAGCGGCCAATGCCCTCGGAGTCGACAATGCAGTGATGGGCTCCAACAGCAAGGATTCGGGAAAAGGCTCCGACAATAAAGCAGGCGGCAAGTAGCACAGAAAAACAGCCGTCCGGCTGAGGCCCGATGGCCTTGACGTTCTCGCGACAGGTGATGTCGCGCCGGAGGTACCGTCGTGCTGAGTCTCCCAGCGCGCACCAAACGGTTCCTTCTCGTCACCGGGCATTGCCCCGCAGCCTCTCGTTTTCCATTCTGTCCAATCCTGAACGGTCCGCGAAGATGTCCACTGCCGACAGTCTGTTGCTGCAGTGTCGGCGGAGGGATTCGGGGTGCTGGCCGAGCCTGGTTTGCTGCGGTGTTCCGCCGTGGCTGTTTCTGGCTGGCTTTGCCTACCCGGGTCTGCGGTGCTGTCGTTCCTGCTCTGCTCCGGCCCCCTTGCAGCCCTTGTCGGCGGATGTGGCCTGAGTGGACTTTGGCGACGCCACCGATCCCCGGTCCGCGTGTCGAAGTCGGCCGCCCCCGGTCCCTCCTGCTTTTTTGACCCATGGAGCAGCGGTTGTGGACGATATCCTGTATCTGGGTCGTGGAGTATCCGGGCAGCTGCACGAGCGGTCCGGGGATCCGCAGCTGCTGCGCTGGCATCGGCTGCCGGAACTCTGCACACCGCAGGAACTTGCCGCCGCGCTGGAGCTGCCTCTGCCACGACTGCGCTGGCTGGCTTATCACTCCGAACGCGTCACAAGGCCCCATTACACCTGCCGCATGATCCCCAGGCGGGGCGGCGGCGAGCGGATGCTGAGCATACCGCGATCGGGGCTCCGTCGCGTTCAAACCTGGATCCGCACGGAGATCCTTGATCGGGTGGCAGCAGAGGATCCCGCGCAGGGATTTGTGAAGGGCCGAAATGTCCTGACGAATGCGCTGCCACACTCCGGTCAGTGGCTGGTGATCAGGATGGATCTGGCCGACTTCTTTCCGTCGATCGGGTTTGGGCGGGTGCGTGCTGTGTTCCGCAGTGTGGGCTATTCGCCGGCGGCCGCATCGATCCTGGCGCTGCTCTGCACGGAGTGTCCGCGGGTGCCTGAGGGGGCGGACGCTGGGTGGGTGTGGCGAGCAACGGGACCGCGCGGTTTGCCGCAGGGGGCTGGCACAAGTCCCGCGCTGTCAAATCTGGTGTGCAGGAATCTTGACCGGCGGTTGCGAGGCCTGGCTGCGAGCCTGCATCTGCGCTATACGCGCTATGCCGATGACCTGACATTCTCGGGTGGCAGGCAGCTGCAGCGGAAGGTGGGCTGGTTGCTGGCAAGAGTCCGGGAGATTGTGGAGTCGGAAGGCTTCCGGCTGCGTCACGAGAAGACTCGGGTACAGCGGCAGAATGTGGCGCAAAAGGTCACCGGGCTGGTTGTGAACGATCGTCCCGGGGTACCGCGCGCTGAAGTGCGACGACTGAGGTCCATTCTGCATCGAGCGCGAACAGAGGGGCTTGAAGCACAGAACAGGGACGGCCGGGAGAATTTTCGAGCGTGGCTGGAGGGACGCATTGCGTGGATCCGTCAGTCACGTCCGGCGGCAGGTGAGGTCCTGCGGAAAGCGTATCTGGAAGTCCATCATACGAACTCACCGAGCATGCGGCTTAGCGGGGCACGATGACCTGAAGCTGATTATCAATGCGGTGGCTGGGGTACATCCGACGGGCAGCGGTGGTGGCCAGTTGTTTGGCGTACCAGGAACCCGCGCGGCCGGTGAGTGTCACACTTTGAAAGTCGGCCTCCACGTGGAGGTCGTTGACGAGCACACTGCCCAGTTGCTGAATGAGTTCCTGGCAGCGATCGGTTTCGGGGCTGGTGCGGGGCTGAGTTCGCATGCGTTTCCTCCGTGACAGCAGGGCGGTCAGGCAGAAGGATAGCAATTGTGAACTGTGTTTGGCAGTGTGGCTCCGGGAAATCTTCTGACTGCCATGGTAACGGAAACAAAAAACCCTTCGTCGAGGACGACGAAGGGCTATGCTTTCAGCAGGAGCAGGTTGAGAAATCAGCGAAGAAATTACTTCGCCTTCTTCTTGCCTTCACCTGGCTTGCGGGCTTCGAAGGCCTTGGCGAACGGACCGTCGGCAAACACCATGGCAACCTGATCGTCGCCGGTGGCTGCGGAGGCCTTGCCTTTGCACATGTCACAGCAGAAGGCGACTTTCACGCCGCCGATTTCGACGCTTTGCTTCTTGTCGACATCACCGCCGGACAGCGGGCACTTGGTCTGCACGAACTGACGGGTCTGAACCAGCTGCCAGTTGGCCTTGTTGGCGAACTTGGCGGAGTCCTTTTCGTAAGCGGCCTTGCAGTTGCCGCAGCAGAAGTAGACCTTCTTTTCCTTGTATTCGACAGACTGATCACGAACTGCGTCCTTGCCGGAGACCGGGCAGGTCGCCTTGAATTCCTTCTTTGCCTGGCCTTCCGGCTTCTTTTCGTCGGCGGAACCTGGGACTGCCACTGCAAGGCCAAGGATGGCCGCAAATACGAGCAAACGATGCATGAAAACAACTCCGAAACAAAGGTCTGTCCAGCGGATAAGCGACACTGCCGACCGACATCAACATCGACCGACCGCTTCTCACCAACTGTCCATTAAAGACGGAATCAGCCGCAATTGTCAAGCCCACGACGGGGGAAAATCCAGGCAATAAAATAGGGATGTTTTTGTCCGGAATTCTTCGTGCAGCGGGTTCTGCGGAACGAGCTTTTTGCGGGGTGCGGACTTAGCTGCCTCCCAGCTGCACGATCTGAATGTGCTGCGCTTCTGAAGAGCTGACAAGGTCACTGTGGCAGCTGGCTTTGCCGTGTTCCGCGCCCACGGTCTTGCGTGTTTTTCCGGCAAGCCGATGGATTTCTTCCGGCGAGAGCACTCCGCGGCGTTCCAGGATTTCGCGCTGTTCGTCGTTGAGTGCTGCGCTGACTTTGGCGCGGTCCCATTGGTATTCCTGAGTTTTCCCGCTGGCGAACTGCTGGATTTCACGGCTGATTCGCACGCTGCACCAGTCGTGGCCGCACATGGCACAGAAATCGGTGTCGACGTCGAGATCTTCGTCGTGGTAAGCGCGAGCGGTATCGGGGTCGAAGCTGAGTTCGAAGTGCTTTTGCCAGTTCAGAGCGGCTCGGGCTTTGGTGAGTTCATCATCGCGATCCCGAGTGCCGGGGATGCCGAGGGCGATATCGGCGGCGTGAGCAGCGATGCGGTAGGCGATGCAGCCCTGCTTGACGTCGTCTTTTTTGGGCAGTCCCAGATGTTCCTTGGGGGTAACGTAACACAGCATGCTGGCGCCGTGCCAGGCCGCGTTTGTGGCACCAATGCAGCTGGTGATGTGGTCATAGCCAGGGAACATGTCGGTCACGAGCGGCCCGAGCACGTAGAAGGGCGCACCGTGGCAGAGCCTGCGCTGCAGCTTCATGTTGAATTCGATCTGGTCCAGTGGCACGTGTCCGGGACCCTCAATCATCACCTGCACACCTTTTCGCCATGCGCGTTCGGTGAGTTCTCCCAGGGTGGAGAGTTCGGCAAGCTGGGCAAGGTCGGTCGCGTCCGCAAGTCCTCCGGGACGCAGGCCGTCTCCGATGCTGAAGGTCACATCCTGTTCCCGCAGCACGTCACAGATTGCTTCCCAGTGTTCGTACATCAGGTTCTGGCGGTCGTGGTGAATCATCCACTTGGCCAGGAGCGAACCGCCACGGCTGACGATGCCGATGAGCCGATCGCGGACATACGGCAGATGTTCCTGCAGCACACCTGCGTGAATGGTGAAGTAGTCGACGCCCTGCCGGGCCTGATGTCGCAGGCTGTCGAGCACAATTTCGATCGTCAGGCTTTCGATGCGTCGGCCGATGATCATGGAGTAGATGGGCACGGTGCCGATGGGAACGGTGCTGGCGCGGATGATGGCATCGCGACAGGCGTCGAGGTCGCCACCGGTGGACAGGTCCATCACGGTGTCGGCGCCCCAGCGTTCGGCCCAGCGGAGTTTTTCGACTTCTTCCTGAGTGCCCGATGAAACCGGGGACGCTCCCATGTTGGCGTTGATCTTCGTGCGGGAAGCACGCCCGATGCACATGGGTTCCAGCTGGTATTGCAGATGCTGTCGGTTGGCGGGGATCACCATTCGGCCAGCCGCCACTTCGTCCCGAATCTGTTCGGCTGTGAGGTGCTGTTCCCGCTCAGCCACACGGTGCATCTCTGGTGTGATCACTCCCAGTCGCGCAAATTCCAGTTGTGTGCAGGGCTGGAAGCCTGCGGGTGGTTGCCATGCTTCGGAGGATTCGTGGCGACCTTCGAATCCCGGGCGTAACACCCAGTCCACAGGCATGAAATCCCATGCGGTTTTTTCGGACGGGAGCGGCATGCCTGGGGTATCGGGTGAGGCGAAGGTGAGAGCACCGGCGCGACCGGCAGCGATTCGAGGAGCGCGCGCGAAACTTCCCGGAGTTGTCCCGGCATGCACACTGCTGGGGTCGGCGGCCTCAATTTGCGGCAGATAGGCGGCAACACGCTGAACGTGGTTCATTGACTGTCCCTGCTGAAAGCGGTCGAAGAATGCGGAAATCCTAGTGGACCCCTGTTGAAAAGCAACCGGCTTTTGCCCTGCCGCAACGGACTCTCACCAGTCCACTCGAACACATTCCGGTTTTTCGATGTTTACCATGACCTTTTCCAATCCGCACTCTCCGGCCGTGCCCTCCTCTGTCGCAGTCGCTAGAATCCGCTCATGTTCGGATTCCCCCGCCCATCCTGCATTCGCTGTGTCGAGGTGTTCATGTCACAGAACGATTTCCGCGGACCGCTCAATCGCTGCCTCGCCACAGCCTGCCTCATCACCGCCACCACGCTCCTGCTGAACGTTCTCCGCGCCGACGAAAAGCCTGCCGGGACACCTGCTGCCCCCACCGCCGTCGCCCCCACAAATCGACTCGCCCGCGAATCCAGCCCCTACCTGCTCATGCACGCCCACAACCCCATCCAGTGGTACCCATGGGGCCCCGAAGCCTTTGAAACAGCCCGCGAACAAAACAAACCCGTGTTCCTCTCCATCGGCTACAGCAGCTGCTATTGGTGCCACGTCATGGAACGTGAAGTCTTCAGCAGCAAAAAAATTGCTGACTACATGAATGAACATTTCATCTGCATCAAAGTCGATCGCGAAGAACGACCGGATGTTGATGAAATCTACATGACCAGCCTGATCGTCTACCAGCAGGCCGCCGGCATCGGCGGTGGCGGTGGCTGGCCGCTCTCCATGTTTCTTGATGCCGCCGGCAATCCCGTTGCCGGTGCCACTTATCTGCCACCGGAAGACACTCCGGATGGTCGAGTCGGTTTCCTGACGGCCGCCGAGCGAATCCATGATCTCTGGGCCAATAACCGCGAAGCCGTCGACCGCACCTCGTCCATGCTGGCCCGCGAAGTCCGCCGACTCTCCGGCATCTCCATGCTTGCCGAACCCCGCGAACTCAACGAAGAACTCCTGAAGACCGTCGCTGACGGCATCCGCGCGCAGTACGACCCGGTCTGGGGCGGAGTTGACTTCAATCCCCGGCGGCCCGAGGGTTCGCGGTTTCCCAACGTGCCGCGACTCGCCTTCCTTCTCGACTACGCCTCCCGTCGCAACGACGCCGAACTGCTGGCCATCGTTCGCCACTCCCTCGACAGCCTTGCCCGTGGCGGCATCCGCGACCACCTCGGCGGCGGCTACCATCGCTACAGCACCGAACGCACATGGACCATCCCGCACTTCGAAAAGATGCTCTACGACCAGGCCCAGCTGCTCGAAATCCACGCCCGAGCCGCGCTCCTGCAGCCCAACCCGCTGGACCAGCAGGTCATTGATGAACTCGTCCAGTTTCTCCGCCGCGAAATGCTGCTCCCCGACGGTGGCTTCTGCTCCGCACTTGATGCCGAAACCAATGCGATCGAAGGCGAGTTCTATGTGTGGACGGAAGCGGAAATCAAAGCCCTGCTGCCCGATGATTCTGAAGACCTCTTCCTCACCACCTACGGCTTCAGCGAACCTCAGGACTTCGAACACGGCCGCATCCTGTATCTGCCCCCACAACAGCCTCAGCCGGACGCAGCCACCACGGAAAAGCTCGCCGCCTGCCGCAAACTTCTTCTGGATGCCCGCAGCAAGCGTCCCCGCCCCTTCCTCGATGACAAAGTGCTCACCGAATGGAACGCCCTGCTGATTCAGGCGCTCGCCGTCAGCGGGCGACTTCCGGACCGCAGCGATGATCTGCTGCTGGCCCGGGACGCCGCCCGCTTCCTGCTTAAAAACCTCCGCGATGACTCCGGACTGCTCCTGCGATCCTGGCGACAGGGCAAGCCCGGCCCTCGCGCTGTCCTCGATGATTACGCCTGCCTCGTCTCCGCACTCCTCGAACTCCATGCCGCCACCGCCGACGCTGAATGGCTCACCGCCGCACAGGCGCTCATGGAACAACAGATCAAACTCTTCCATGACCCCGAACAAAAGGCCTTCTTCTTTACGGCCCACGACCACGAAAAACTCATCGCCCGCACCTGCTCACCCTACGACTCCGTCTCGCCCTCCGGCAACAGCCTCACCGTCCGCAACCTGATCCGCCTCGGCAGCGAACGCCCGGAATACATCACCATCGCCACCGAGCTGCTCAAACGCTTCAGCGGCACTGTCGCCGACTCCCCAGCCTCCTGCGCCGGACTTGCACTGGGCATTCAGGACCTGCTGACTGCGACCCCCAGGAACAACGCCGGACTGCCACAGGCGGACGTGTTCCTCGCCGGGAACTCGGAGGCGAGGTCTTTTTCAACACAGAGGACACAGAGCACACAGAAATTGGGGTTCGGGGGTGGTGCTGATCAGTGGGATTCCGTCCGCGGTCGCTCAGGGCACAGGAATGGCCGCATGCTTCTCACCACACTTCCGCTGACGCTGCCCCGCGGCCAGGAACCCGCGGCCCCCGCCGCTCAGCCCCCCGCCGCAACTCCCGCAAACGACGAACTCAAGCCGGTCTCCACAAAGACTCCGCCGGAAGACCTGCAGGACATCGACGGCGCCGACAAACCCGTCCGCGCTGTCCTCTACCCCATGTTCGACAAGCTCCCTCGCGGCGGCAAATGCCCCGTCGCCATTCAGCTCAGCATCGCCAACGACTGGCACATCAACGCCAATCCCGCCTCGCCTGACAATCTGATTCCCACAGAAATCAAACTCACCAGCCCCCACAAAGTGCGCATGACTCGCGTCAAGTACCCCGACCACCACGAATTCCGCCCGCCAGGCACCAGTGATGTGCTGCACGTTTATGACGGCAAAGTCATCATCTACGTGCTCCTCGAAACAGACCCCGAAGAAACCGCGACAGAAGCAGAGCTCAACTTCGAACTCCGCTATCAGGCCTGCAGCGGTGAAACCTGTCTGCCCCCCGACCGCATGCGACTTATCGCACGACTGAAAACCGCCAGCCCGGACAGTGAGATCCGCCGCATCAATCAGGCCCTCTTCCCAGCCCCCGCCAAACAACAGCCGCTGTCGCCAGCGCCGCCGCAATAGGGCAGCCGCAACAGAGCCCCCCCGCTTCCTGCCTGGACCCGCACATGAGTTTCACCGCTAAGGACGTGTTTCGCGAAGACACCTTCCAGCAGGCCAGCGCTGCGATTGTGATTGGGGCCCCGGACCCTGTCGACCTGCAGCAGCGCATCGCCGCAGCGATTGCCCTGTTCAAGTCCAAACGCACTCCGCTGCTGGTGCTGTTTGGTGGCAGCACAACGGAACCACAACAGCCGTCGGAAGCCGCACGCATGCGTGAAGCCGCGCTGCGGGCCGGCGTGCCCGACACTGCCATCATCCTCGCAGAACCCGTCACCGATCTCGCTGATGCCGCCAAACACACCCAGCGACTGCTCAAATCCGAACCCCGGCTGCAGACGGCCCGCTCACTCGCCCTCGTCTCCTCCGCCTGGCACCTGCTCCGCGTCTCCATCGTCTTCAAAAAACACCTGCCGCGTCAGGTCACGCTTTACTGTCACCCCACTCCCGACGGCATCACGGCCCGCAACTGGATGTTGGAACCTCGTGGCAAAGCCGCCGCGGAAAACGAACTGCGGCTGATTGAAAAGCTGGGCAAGAGCGGCTACCCGCTGAAATGACAGGACACAACTCGGGAGGGCGAGGCCTCCTGCCGAGCCGCCGAACGCTGGTCCGTGCTATGAACAATTGGCGGCGTTCTTGCGGAGCGGCAGGGAACGATGCAGCGCTCGCGGCGGGGATGCGGCTCAGCAGGAGCTTCGCCCTCCCGGCGCCGCCTGTTGCGAAAAAGTCAACGCCATTGGTCCAGCCTGACGTTTTAGCCAGCCAAACTCCCGCTACCGGCCGCCCAGTCCGTGGACCGGTGCGTCACGTCGCTTCCGGGGAACGAGTGATTCTGATGGTTCGGCTGCGAGTGCTGACGGGCTGACCCTGCCTGGATTCCACGGCCACCGCATGGACTTTGGTGGATGACCTGTCGATCGGTTCGCAGGACCAGAACAGGCGAACGCTGCTGCCATCCTCGAAATCAAATTTTTCCGCGTTGGGGGTGCTGCATCTTCAAATCCTGTGGAAATCTCGTTAATTCCAGGCGACTCCTTTCGGGAATTGCGACGGTGCTGGGCTGTCGCCGGCTGGTGGACTGCCTATGCTGGAGGCAGCCTCCACCGCTGGATCTCAATATTTTTGCTGGCAAAATCTTATGGGATATCGCAATCTTCAGGAATGTCTGCGCGACCTGGAACGCACGGGCCAGCTGCTGCGGGTGAAGTGTGAGGTGAGTGCGGATCTGGAGGCGGCTGAAATCCACCGTCGGGTTTGCGAGCGGGGTGGTCCGGCGATTCTGTTCGAGAAGGTGGCTGGCTGCAGATTCCCGATGGCCAGCAACCTGTTTGGAACGCTCGATCGGGCGCGGTTTATCTTTCGCGACGCGCTGCGGTCCGTCGGCACGCTTGTCCAGTTGAAAAAAGACCCCGCCTACCTCCTGAAGAACCCTTCCCGCATCCCGGGGACGCTGAAAACTCTGCTTTGCATGCGGTTCGCCCCGCGTCGCAGCGGTCCGGTGCTGGATTGCCGCACAACCATCGACCAGCTCCCACAGCTGAAAAGCTGGCCCATGGATGGTGGTGCGTTTGTGACGCTGCCGCAGGTCTACACCGAACATCCCGATCGACCTGGGTACCTTGGCTCCAACATCGGCATGTATCGTGTTCAGCTCAGCGGCAACCAGTATCGCATGAACGAGGAGATCGGCCTGCATTACCAGCTGCATCGGGGAATTGGATTTCATCATGCGGCGGCGATCGCAAAGGGGGTGCCATTTCGAGTGAACGTGCTGGTGGGTGGCCCGCCGTCGCTGGCTGTGGCGGCCGTGATGCCCCTGCCGGACAACTTCCCCGAAGCGGCATTTGCCGGTGCTTTGTCGCAGCGGGCTGTCAGAATGGTGCGGGTGCCGGGCCGGCCGATGATTGCAGCGGAGTGCGATTTCTGTATCTCCGGCACTGTCGATCCCTCACGCCTGCTCCCTGAAGGACCGTTCGGAGATCACCTGGGCTATTACAGTCTGGCTCACGATTTTCCGGTGATGAAGGTGGACGCGGTGTATCACCGTCGCGACGCGGTCTGGCCGTTTACTGTTGTCGGGCGGCCACCACAGGAAGACACGATCTTTGGAGCGCTGATACACGAGCTGACTGGCCCAGCGATTTCTGCGGTGCTGCCGGGGGTGCATGCGGTGCACGCAGTGGACGCGTCCGGCGTGCACCCGCTGCTGCTGGCCATAGGCAGCGAGCGTTATGTGCCGTGGGCGAACGAACGCCGTCCCCAGGAACTGCTCACCAACGCCAACGCCATCCTCGGACAGGGCCAGCTGTCGCTCGCGAAATACCTCTGGATCACAGCCCGCGAAGACCGCCCTGATCTGGACATTCACGATATCGCGGCGTTCTTCGGACATATCCTTGAGCGAGTCGACTGGACGCGCGATCTGCATTTTCAGACCTGCACCACGATCGATACGCTGGACTACACCGGCACCGGTCTCAACTCGGGGTCGAAGCTGGTCGTGGCCGCCTGCGGTCAGCCGCGAAGAAAGCTGGCGACATCGGTCACAGCGGAACTCGCTCTGCCCGCCGGCTTCTCGACGCCAGCGATGTGTTTCCCTGGGGTGCTTGCCGTCTCCGCCCCGGCCCACGCAGCAGGGCCGCATCAATCGGACGGTATCCCTGAGCGTTTCTGTCGGGAGTTGGCGGCAATCATTCGCGAGCGGGGGGGCTGGGAGGCCGGTCCATTCGCCGGGTGGCCGTTGATCGTGCTGACCGAAGACAGCGGGTTCTGCGCCGCATCGCTCCGCAATTTCCTCTGGGTCACGTTCACACGCAGCAACCCGGCGGCCGACATCCGCGGGGTGGATGATTTCATCGACAGCAAGCATTGGGGCTGCCGTGGACCGCTGGTGATCGATGCGCGACTGAAGCCACATATGGCTCCCCCGCTGGTCTCTGATCCGCAGATTGTGCAGCGGGTCGACCGTCTGGGGGCACCCGGCGGACCACTACATGGGTATGTGTAGGGTGGGCAGAAATTGCGTTCTGTGGTTTGAATTGCTCTGCTTCCAGGAATTTTCTCTGGCCGTGTAGAGCTCCGTCGTAAGGCAGATGGAGCAGGGTTATTCTGCCCGCAATTGGAGTGGATCACCTCCTGCGGGTGGAAAACCGACGCACAGGACAGAGGATGATGGGAACAGGTTATGCGGAAGATGGTGGCAATGGGTTGTCGGCTGCCATTCGCGGCGACCTTTCAGCTCAGCTGCAGATGCTGCGGCCATGGCTGGGGGAATCGTCAGAAGAACCAGTGTTGTTTGCTCAGTGTCTGGGGCGGCACGGGGGCTGGCCCTTCGGTGCGTACGTTTTTGGGTACCTGACGACGCGGCGTTTGTTTGTCGTCCAGGCGAAGGGCAGTCGAGTGACGCTGGTGAGTGCCGCTGATCTGCAGGCACTGCGGCAGCTGCAGGTTGTGATCCCATCGTGGGCTGGCATCTGGGTGCTGGTGTGTCTTGTGCTGGCGACGGTGATTCCCAGTTACGGTTTGTCCTTCCTGCTGTTGCCATTTCTGCCGTACCTGCATGCTCGCTGGTCGCCCCTGGGGCTGCGATGTACCGGCAGTGGTGTGGATCTCTGGTGCCCTGGATCGCGGCAGGAAGTTCAGCAGCTGCACCAGTTATTCCGGATGATTTCAGAAATTGCAGACGGGCTGCGGCAGCGAGAGCAGGGCGTTGCCTGGGAATGCCCCTGGCCACCCGTCCTGCCCGTCGGCCCCATTGCAGCCCCGGCGACTGCTGCACCGGCTCCCCCGCCTGTCCGTCCACGAGCGACGGGTGCTGGCGGCGCTGTCCATGCCTCAGGCGGTGCTGGTGAGCGTGCGGCGACGGGGCCGGGCACCGCGGCAACACCTCGGCGTGCAGCCAGTCCGCTTCAGGAAGCGGAGCGGCTGCTTTCAGCCGGAGATTTATCGGGCGCGCGGCGCGTTCTGGATGGTGTACCGGCGACGGATCGCGGAGTGGAGTTCGACCGTCTTTACAGCCGGACGATTCCGCGGGCGGGGACGGAGCTTGAGGAATTGCAGGGGCAGTTCCAGCGGCTGCTGAGTGAACGTCAGTTTGCGGGTCGGGAGCGATTGGCGAAGCGGATCCTTGAGCTGTCTCCGCAGGACCAGAAGGCGGCTGCAGAACTGCAGGCGTTGCGTGGTCGCCGCGAAACGCTCAGGGGAATTCTTCAAAAATGCGGGGGTAAGCCACCGGTGACCGGAACCGACGACC
>JBEIEK010000113.1:0-16423 GCA_040382995.1 Planctomycetaceae bacterium | reverse complement strand
CGGTAACGCCCTCGTGAGTTCCTGATGCGATTCTGGCCACGCGAGCACGCACCGTTACCGAGGGATTAACATCCCCCGCTCGCCTGGTCACGCTCGGCGGAGGCGGATCGAGACACAAAAAACGTCCCAAGGCGAGCGGTCGATGTCAATCGGCCGGTAACGCCCTCGTGAGTTCCTGTTGCGGTTCTGGCCACGCGAGCACGCAACGTTACCGGGGGATTAACATCCCCCGCTCGCCTGGTCGCGCCCGGCGGAGCCGGATCGAGTCACAAAAACGTCTCATGGCGTACTGGCGGCATCAGGTGTTCCTGACACCGTTTCGCCATTTCAGTGCTCGGTTCAGCGACCTTCGCCACGCACACTCGGTCGCACTGCATTCGTAACCCACCACAGCAGGAGCCCGGCAGCCAGCGTGATTGCAGCGCCCCGAATGTTGCGCACATCCCGCAGTGCCATCAGCCCGCCCGTCACCAGCGTGGCGACCACGTAAAACAGGGCGGCAGCCGCAATTCCCGGAGACATTCCCGACTGCGATGTGGTTTTTTCTGAAGCAGCCGGCCGCAGCGGGATGAGCAGCGTTGCCACTGTGATCGCCGAAGACAATGCCAGCAGTGCACTCAGGTAGTTCAGCAGGCCCGCCAGACTGCTCCAGTACACCAGCCCGACGCTGATCGCGGACTGCAGCAGCACGGTGCGGGCGGTCGACGCCGGACCGGAACGGAAGATCCGCGGAAACAGTCCGTCGTCCGCCATCTTCGCGATCACTCGCGGCCCCGTCATCACCATGCCGGCAACCGACGAGAGCGATCCCAGGCAGACAGCCAGCCGAATGAGCCGCTGCAGTGGTTCGCCGCCGACGGCCATGGCCGCAATCGCAGCCACTCGCTCCTGACCCGCAATCTCGGCGGCCGGAGTTGCCGTGACAAAGACCAGATTCAGGAGCATGTACAGGATGGTGACCACAAGTGTTCCCAGCCAGAGCGAACGTGGGACGTTGCGTTCCGGATCCCGCACTTCTGAAGCGATGTACACGGCCGCGTTGAACCCGGCGTAGCTCAGGGAAATCCACATGACGGATTCGGCAAAGACAAGCAGCTGTGCCCAGATTGTCGGTGTCGGCAGCTCCTTTGCCGCCGGCAGAGACTCCCACGACCACGGGTGGCTGGAAATTCGCGTGCCGGCCCAGATCAGGAACACGGCAAGGACTGCAAGCTTGACCAGGACCACAGCGTTCTGCAGGCTGGCGGCCGTGCGGACGATCAGAGCGTGGCACAGGCCGAAGGCGGCAATCACGAGGGCTGCTGTGAGTTTTTCGGGGAGGCCGCTGGGGCGGTTGCCGTCGAAGGCGTAGGTTTCGAAGGTGAGTGCTGCCATGGCGATGGAACCACTGAAACCCGCCGTCAGGGATACCCAGCCAGCCAGAAAACCGGCGGCCGGATGGAGTCGTCGGCTGAGATACAGGTATTCGCCGCCGGACACCGGCAGACGTCGCGAGAGTTCCCCGTAGGCCACGGCACCGGCGATGGCGATCAGGCCACCGACGCCCCAGGCAGCCAGAATCAGCGCGGGGGAAGAGAGCGCTGCCATCGAAAAGCCGGACGTCGTGAATATGCCGGCTCCGATCATGCTGGCAACGACGACGCAGGTGAGTGTCAGCAGTCCGAAACGCGCGGAGCTGGCTGATGGGGGCGCTGCACCGGACATGTGAAACTCGATATTGAATGTGCGGAAGATGAGCGGCGGTTCAAGGTCGCATTTCGCTCTGCGAAATGTCACCCTTGTACCTTTCGCGGAGCGAAAGGCGACGATGGCGGAGCATCACACCTGAGCGGGTGCGGGGGTTTCGTGGAAGACGCCGATGCGACGAAATTTCTGGTAGCGGCGTTCCAGCAGATCGGGGATGGAGAAGCCGTCAAGATTCTGCAGGGCTTCGACAATTCGGCCCTTGAGCGTGGCGGCCATGGCAAAATGATTGCGATGGGCTCCGCCCAGAGGTTCAGGGATGACTTCGTCGACGATTCCAAGGTTCAGCAGGTCGCGGCTGGTGAACCGCAGAGCCCTGGCGGCCTTGTCGGCATGCTTGACGCTTTTCCAGAGAATGCCGGCGCAGCCTTCGGGGCTGATCACGGAGTAGTAGGCGAACTCCAGCACGGCGACGTGGTCGCCAATGCCAATGCCCAGAGCGCCTCCGGAACCGCCTTCACCAATCACGACGCAGACCACAGGCACTTCAAGTGTGGACATGTCCCGCAGGTTGACCGCAATGTTGTAGGCCTGGCCACGTTCTTCGGCACCAATCCCCGGGTACGCGCCAGGGGTATCAATCAGGCACACAATGGGCAGACCATAGCGGCTGGCCATTTCCATTTTCTGCATGGCTTTGCGGTAGCCTTCGGGATGAGCAAGCCCGTAGCCGCATTCGTTTCGTTCCTTGAGATTGCGGCCTTTCTGGTGTCCGACGAGCATCACTTTGCGGCCGGCAATGCGGGCGAACCCCGTGACGATGGCCCGGTCATCTCCGAAGGATTTGTCGCCGTGAAGTTCCACGAATTCGTCGAACACAAGTTCCAGGTAGTCGGCGGTTTGCGGGCGTTCCGGATGACGGGAGACCTGCACGACCTGCCAGGGGTCGAGGTTTGTGAAGAGCTCGCGCGTGAGCTGCGTCAGTTCGACTCGCATCCGCCGCATGGCTTCTTTTTCGCCCGGCGTCGGATCCTTGCAGGCCTCCAGCTGCAGCAAACGCTGTTCCAGCTCGTAGAGTGGCTTTTCGAAGGGCAGCTGATGAATCGCGGGCATGGCGGCAGAGTTTGTGCAGGGGTTGTGGTTTGAGGAATCGATCCCTTCTTGCCGGATTGTAAGAAAAATGAAGATTTGCGGCAAGACGGGCGACAGGGAGCACGGAATCCGGCAGCACCTTCAACCGGAACTTCCACGGACGCTCCCCTGTCTCACGGGGTCACCGGAAGCCAACAAACACCCTTACGCACGCCCATTGGTCCCCTGCGTCCCATCTGTCCCACCTGCAACGGAGTCGCCGGACGGAATCACGGAATCATTGTCGAATCTGACCGGGCCTGCGATCCGCAGCCTGCTCACGAGCCTCGCCAGACTACTCCAGCACTGTGACAGGCTGCGTCACGTCGGCAGGCTGCTGCTGAGACGCTGTGGGCTGGGTCTGTTTCCCGCGAAACGGCGCGGCCGGCAGTGCGGCGGTCTGGCCAAGTTTCAGGCGGACGCGTTTGGCCTTGTAAAGCACCGTCACAGAGTCATCGGTGACGGCGAGTACCCTGACCGACAGTTCCGGAACACTGACGTCCTCGGAAACAGCAGCGAAGTATTCATCACCGCTGCGACGATCGACAAACCACGCACGGCGGGTGTCACCGCTGAGGATTGAGCCGATGAACTGGAGTGACTGGCCAGGCGAATACCTGGGTGCCGGTGGCCGCGGTGGTTCAGGTGGCGGAGTCGGTTCGGGATCCGGGCTGGTCTGTTCGGGGAGCGGCTGCGGGTTGGTCTGGGCCATATCCAGCGGAGACGGGCCAGTCGCGATTTCCGGCTCAGGTGGCTGTGGCAGTAACAAAAGCTGATGGTGTTCCAGGAGTGCCGCAAGCGACGTTTCGGTGTCAGCGGCGGCGTCGGGCTGCGGGAGCGTCTGAATTTCGTCCGCTGCAGGCAGTGCAAGAGCTTCAATGGATACGGCGAGGCGATGGTGATCATCGAAGCCGTTGGATGAATTCACAATCTGCAGGCTGGTGATGCGGTGCAGCAGCGGCGTTGCAGAAAAGCGATCAATGAAGGTGGCGATGGCGGCAGCCGGAGCATCGCATTCGATGGTGAAGGGAATGCGGTGACCGAGGAATTCGTCGGTGAGGGGGATGGAGGGGTTCACGGAAGCAGACTCAATTCCGCTTTCGCTTAACTGCTGCACAAGCCACGCCTGGTAAAGCGCCGAGGCGCGGCCCGGGTCAGCGGGCAGACTGTGTGAAGCAGCATCTTCCAGCGCATGCAGGTCATGCAGCAGGCGATTGAGCTGCAGCTGATGTTCGTCGGCCTGCGTCGTGGCCTGCGCGATGGCATCATCGAGGTCCGTGAAGGGCTGCAGTGGCAGTTCAATGCCGGATTCCAGCAGCAGTGCAACGGCGACGGCGGCGGCAGCGAGGGAGGCGAGAATCTTTTCTCTGCGGGAGCTGATCATGGCTGTGGCTCGGCTGTGGTTGCGGACGGTGGCAGCAGCACGCATTCGGTGCGGACCTTGATTTTGAGCGCGCTTTCGGGAGGTGCCGGTTCAATGCCGTAAGGCCGCAGCAGAAAACTGTCAGGCTGCAGCAGCACAGCAGAGTTGAGTTCGCTGATCTCTGTGGGAGACTGGGCGAGCCCGTCAAGGGTGAGCACGGATTCGCTGCTGTCAGCGATGTTTTCCAGCTGCACACGGGTGAGCAGCACGCGGTTTTCAGCAGGGACCAGCGCGAGCAGTTTGTGGAGGCTGGAGGCGGGGTTCGGAGCGGACGCAAGCCACGCATCGAGCCGGGCTCGCTGTTCGGGAACCGCCTGATGATCACTGAGTCGATTCTGGATCTGTTCGGTCTTCTTCAGCAACGTCTGCAGCTGCTGCTGACGGACGCTGCGTTCAGAAACAATCCAGCCGGCCAGTGCGACCAGCAGTACGGCCAGCAGCGCGGCCGAGCGGACGGCGGCCGGCCGACGGGCATACAGAGATGGCATGGCTGATCGAGGCTGCAGCAGATTACAGCAGGCAGCCTGACTGGCCAGCAGCGCAGCGGCCGCAATGGCACGCGGGGAGCGATCATCGGCGGGCCCGGACAGAATCTGGAAACCAGCGTTCTGCAGCTGTTCGGCCAGAAAGGCGGAATGGGATCCGGCCACCAGGATCGGCTGGGACTGCACGTCCTGTCGCCACGCCTGCGGCAGCGATTCCATGATGCGTTCGACGAGTGCGGAAACGGCGACTGGAGCGGGGTGCGGGGAATCGCCTGCATCACGAACTCCGCACGCCAGTGAAGCCGCGGGAATGCCATCGTGACTGGCGATCACTTCCAGTTTGGAACGATTCATCTGCACGGCGATTCGGACACCGCCCTCAACGCCAGCAGACGGACACAGAAAGAGGTCTGCGGAAGTCAGCAGCGGGAGTTTCCAGCTGGCGGCCTGCAGCGTTTTGCGAATGCTGGTGCAGATTTTCGCGGGGGCAGAAAACAGTGAGACATGCTGCTGGGAGTCCGCTGCGTCGGCAGGGTGCGGCAGGAAGTCCCAGATCTGCGCGGCATCCGGGCCGGACTGACGGGATTCCAGCTGCAGCGAAATCAGTTCGGCCAGCTCGGCGGGCGCAACGGTCGGGAATGAAAGCAGTCGCAGACTGACGAACTGCCGTGGGAGCGAAATCACATCCGGTGGAGCAGCCCACGCTCGCGCGGCAACCCACGACTGCAGCAGTCGCGCGGTCTCTTCAGGATCGCTGAAAGGATCGAACTGTTCGGGCCACGATTCCCAGTCGGAGGCTGTAACCTGCCATGTGCCCTGCTGAAACTGCAGCCGGGAAAGGACCACGCCGGTGGACGTCCAGTCGAGCACTGAACAGCTTTTCCGGCGGGATGGGCGTGAGAGCCAGCGTGGGAGGCTGGTGCGGAATGCAGTGTGTTGAGTCTTGAGCGACATATGGAATCCTGAATCCGGGTGCGGTCTCGAGTCACTTCCGGGGGAACGTTTGAGGGACCTCGGGTTTCGCAGCACACCGCTCGCGAAATTCCGCTGGAGTCATGGCCGTGTCTGCAAATTCGGTCCCCTGGACAACAGAAACACCGCCGTTAAGCCGGCGAATGATCAAACCGAGGCTGCGTCCGGACTGATCCCGCAGAAACAGGCTGGCAGGTGTTGCGGTTCCATCCGGATGAAACACCAGTTCCACTCGGCCGTCCGACCGCAGCACCCTCGACGGCTGCCTGACATTTTCTGCAAGTGGCTCACAGCGAATGCCATCGGGCAGACGCAGCGGGAGCACTTCGCGGTTGTTTGTTGAGGAGACAGTGGGCGTGAACAGGATTCCGGAGGATTCGAGTGTCACAAGAGCGGGTCTCCCGGAACGAAGCGCATCCAGACGAACCCTGGCGATGAGCTGCTGGATGGCGGCAGCGGATTGTTCGAGCGGGAGCGTGGCCTGCCAGCGGCGCAGCGCGGGTACGGAGATGGCGGCGAGGATCGCCATCAAGGTCAGCACCACCAGCAGTTCGAGAATGGAAAAACCCGAACGGCGAGCGGCCGGTGCCACAGACGGTGCCGCGTCCCTGAACATCACCAGTTTCCTATGTCATCGGCGTTGCCGAAGGTCTGATCGGGACCAGCTGAACTGACGTCGAAGCCTTCGGAATTGCGAACACCGGGGCAGCGATATTCCAGCTTTTTCCCCCACGGATCAACCGCCTGCTTTTCGATATAGGGGCCCTTCCACGCACGGTCACTGCTGCCGGGCTTATTCAGCAGCACATTCAGTCCCTGGCTGGTTGTGGGATAAGCGCCGCCGTGATCGAGTGCGTACAGCTTGAGTGCTTCGGAGACGCCGTGAATGCTGCTTTTGGCCGCCTGAATGTAGGCATCCTTCTGCCTCCCAAGCACTCGGGGCACCACCATCGCCATGATCACGCCAAGGATGCCCAGCACCAGCAGGACTTCCATGAGCGTGAAGCCGGCGCGGCAGCGATGCGTGCACTGACGGCTGAAGTGTGGCCGCTGGGAAGGAACAGACTGATGTTGGCTGCGATTCATGGCTGATCTCCGGATTGGGGTTCTGCAGATGAGTGATTACTGAGTGAGTCCTGTGCCCTCGAATACGGGCATCAGCAGGGCGATGACCATAAAGCCCACAACGACTGCCATCACCAGCATCAGTGCGGGTTCAAGCATGCGGAGCACAAGGTCCAGCCTGCGCTGAGCGCGAAGTTCAAGGCGGTCGGCAAGTTTCAGAAGTACGGATTCAAGCCGATTGGCCTGTTCGGCAACGGCGATCATTTCCAATACGTCAGGGGGAAAGTGATTGCCGGCAGCGAGCGGTCCGGCAAGGCTGCGGCCACCACAGATACTTTCCTGAGCGGCTGCGATGGTTTCACTGATCACCACGTTGCCCGCCGCGCGGCGACTGATCTCCAGTGACCGCAGCATGGGCACGCCGTTCTGCAGCAGCGCTCCGAGCACCCGGCAGAAGCGCGCGATGGCGATGGCACGCACCACAGAGCCGATGCCGCCCAGACGCAGCAGCAGCCGATCCCGCAGCTGCACCAGCTGCTGTGTCGGTACGCGCACGCGGATGATCATCGCCAGCAACAGCGCAAACAGCAGCACCGGCAGGGCATAACGCGCTGCGGAGTCGCTGAACCAAAGCAGCAGCTGAGTGGGCCAGGGAAGACGACCGGCCTCAATCAGCGAATCGAACAGCGGCTGAAACTGGGGGACGAAAAAGATGAGCATGCAGGTGACGACGATGCCCGATACCACGGCCAGCAACGCGGGATAGGCAGCGGCACTGACGATGCGTGACCGCACTTCTTCCTGACGTTCGCGGACGGCCGCCAGCCTGCGGAGCGATTCCTGAAGAAACCCGCCCTCCTCGCCCGCCTGCACCATGCTGATGTCCAGCTCTGTGAACGCCCCGGGACGACCGGCCATCGCAGCCGCCAGACTGGAACCGTCGGCCACCTGGGCGGCCACGGAAGCCAGCGTCGTGCGGAGTGCGGGGTTTGAGGACTGAGAAGACAGCACCTGCAGAGCCCGCAACAGCGGGACTCCGGTGTCGAGCTGATCGGAGAGCAGTGAAAAGGCAGCAGCCAGCGCCGCAGGGGATACCCGGTCGCGACGTGCACGGGTTGACAATGCTTCGCGAAGCGATACCGGAACCATGGCGGCCGCAGTGAGCTGCTGCAGCGCTTCTGCGCGCGAACCAGCCAGCAGCGTTCCGGGAACGCGCTGACCCTGGGAGTTGACTGCGATGTATTGAAACTGAGGCATGGCCGGAATTGTTTGTCAGAATTCTGTCGCAGACCAGAAGAAACAGAACAAACCTGCCACATGCCCACCGGACCGAAGTGAGTTGGGAGGAGTTGTTGTGTTTCGGGAACAGATATGACGCTGGAGCCAGGCAAAGAAGAAGTGCAAAACCCGAGCAAAATGTCATGGAAAACCCGGCCAAATCCCCGCAGCCGTTAAAATCCACACAACCCCCCTCTCCCCTACCAGGGGAGAGGGGAGTTTGGTGACGTGGTGGCTGAAGGCTGTCGGCGTCAGGCGGAAGCCCGATCAGGCCTTTCCGCTTGTCTCATTCGCACCGGCGGGTTACCCTGATGGCAAGGCGTTCTCGAACTCAGACATCCCCGGCGAGTGCGTGAATCATGCAACGGACCATCCAGCTTCTCAAACTCCTGCTGCCTGCGTTCCTGCTGGTCACAGCCGTCAGTGCCACCGCCGTTGCGCAGGACACCCCACGCCCACCGGGCTGGCTGGCCACACAAATCGATACCCTGCTTGACCAGTCGCTTAAAGACGCCCCATCCGGCCCTGTCAGCAGCGATACCGAATGGCTGCGTCGCGTTTTTCTTGATCTGGCCGGGCGGATTCCCACAGCCACAGAAACTCGACAATTCGTCGCCGACACCAGCCCGGACAAGCGTGGACAACAGATTGAACGTCTGCTGGCCGACCCCGCCTTCAGCCGTCGCATGGCCGATGCCTTTCACATTCTGCTCATGGAACGCCGCGGCGAACACGCGGAGTGGCTGAGTTATCTGCAGCGAGCCTTCGCGGCCAACAAACCATGGGATGTGATTGTCCGCGAGATTCTGGATCCCGATGCCGGCAACGAAAACGTCCGCGGAGCTGCCTTCTTTCAAACACGGCGGCTGGAGAAGGTTGGGCAGCAGGAAACGGATTACGCCGGGCTCACACGCGACATCGGCCGGCTTTTTCTGGGCTGCGATCTGCAGTGCGCCCAGTGCCACGATCACCTGTCCATCGACAGCTACAGACAGGTCGACTTTCAGGGACTGTACACGGTCTATCAGAATGCGGTCATCCGCACCGATGTGAGCTACCCGGCGGTGGCTGAAAAACTGCTCACAAAAAAAACCGAATTCATGTCGGTGTTTGACAAACAGCCGCAGTCAGTGGGCCCGCGAATTCCGTTTGGCATGGAACAACAGATCCCGCAGCTGGAAAAGGATCAGGAATACGCGGTCGCTCCGGATCGCAAAACCAACTTCCCCGGCGTGCCGAAGTTTCGCGGCATGCAGGTCATCGCCACTGATCTCACAGCCCCCGGAAATCGACGATTCGCAGAAAACGCCGCCAATCGCATGTGGTTCCTGTTCTTTGGCACAGGACTGGTGAACCCACTCGACCAGCTGCACGACGATAATCCGGCCACACATCCCCAGCTGCTGGCTCTGCTGGCCGACGCCATGATCACCATGAAATACGATCTCCGCGAATTCACTCGCGAATTGCTGCTGACCCGCGTCTGGCAGAAAACCACTGTGGGCTCCGCTGCCGAACAGCAGCTCTACCAGTTCGGCCGCGAAAAACGACTTTCCGCCGAACAGCTGCTCGCCAGCATGCTCACAGCCTGCGGCCCGGCTGCCCTGCCCGCAACTGCGCCGGCAGAGATATCAGCAGCGACGTCGGCCTCGGCGGAAACCGCAGAACAGAAAGCCATCCGCGAAGCCTTCATCAAGGCCTTCGGTAACGTGCCTCAGGACCCGGAAATTGAATTTGCCCCGTCGCTCAAAGCCGCACTGTTTGTCATGAATGACCCGCTGGTGCAGAAATTGCTTCTGCCCGCCGATGGAAATCTTGCCGATCGTCTCGTGAAGCACGATGACCCGGATGGGCTCGCTGATGAGCTTTACCTCAGCGTGCTCAGCCGGTTCCCCGATGACGCAGAGAAAGAGTTCGTTCGCGGGTATCTGAAGCAGCAGCCGGACAAGCCAACCGCAGTCAGCAATCTGATCTGGTCGCTGCTGGCATCCACGGAATTTTGCCTGAATCACTAGCATACCGGGAAACTTCAACATGGCAGAGTTCTCACAACAGTGCAAATCCTGGGAACACGGGTGGTCGCGGCGACGCTGGCTGGGCGACGTGGCCACGTCAGCGGGCACCGCTGCCCTTGCTGGCGCACTTCCGGGGTTCCTGCCGGCAGCACACGCCGAAGCTCTGCAGCGGGCTTCAAAGCAGGTGCTGTTCATCTGGCTGGATGGCGGCATCAGCCAGCTGGAAAGCTGGGACCCGAAGCCCAACACGGAATTCGGCGGGCCGTTTCGAGCAATTCCCACAACAGTGCCCGGGATTCACGTGAGCGAGCTGCTCCCGCGAACCGCTCAGCAGATGCAGCACCTCGCCATCATCCGCAGCCTCTGCACTCAGGACAACGCTCACTCGTCGGGCGTTGACCGGATTCAGCGTGGCGACCCGAAGAATCGCGGCGTGGTCTACCCTTACTTCGGCTCGGCCGTCACAAAACTCCTCGGCCCCAACACCAGCGGCCTGCCCCCATACGTCTGGATTAAACCACTCAGCGGTGGCTTCATGCATAAGGACGCCGGATTCCTTGGACCCCAGTACGGTTCGCTCGCCTTCGGCGACGGCAAACCTCCACAGAATCTGCAGCGTCCGGCAGAACTGTCAGCCAGCGTGCAGGAGGAACGACTGCAACTCCGAGCCGAAGCGGATCGGCGATTTGCAACGGGTCGCAGGGGAACCGCCACCGAAGCCAATGCCTTCGTGTTCGACATGGGCCTGGAATTGATGCGACGACAGGAACTGTTCGACGATTCAAAGGTGTCAGCGGCCGATGTGCAGCGCTACGGCACACATGATCTCGGACGGCACATGCTCCTGGCCCGCAGAATGCTGGAAGCCGGTGTGCAGTTTGTGAAAGTCAACAGCTACGGCTGGGATACCCATGGCGATAACTTCAACGGCAGTCAGTGTCTGGTGCGGCGATTTGATCAGGCATTCGCAGCGATTATCGAAGATCTCGCAGCCCGCGGAATGCTCGAACATGTGCTCGTGATCGCCATGAGCGAATTCGGGCGAACCCCGCGGATCAACGGACACCTCGGCCGCGATCACTGGCCCGAAGCCTGGTCGCTCGCCATGGCCGGCTGCGGCCTGAAACGCGGCATCGCCGTCGGTGCCACCAGCGACGCGGGAACCTGGGTCACCACGGAACCCTGGGACATCGGTCACATGTTCCACACCTGGTTCAATGCACTCGGCATCGATTCACAACACACCGAATACAATAACAACGGCCAGCCACTCCCCATCGCCCATGAAGACTGCGGACCAGTGCACGAGGTACTGGCGTAAGGACCGGACCGGACCGGACCGGCCAATGGACATCGACCGCCCGCCAACACGCTGAAAACGCGTCAGCGTTGTGTTGCTGGCAATGCAATCCCACCTTCCGGGAACGAACGCTCAAGTCATAGGTCCCATAGGTCCCATCTGTCCCATCGCGTCCCATAACACCCCCACGCACCACAATTGGGTCTTCGGCCCGGGTCCTCACCAGCCATCCGACTGGGCACTCTCGATATTTTTTTGCAGGAAGTCGCCTGACCATTATGATTCGATTCGACGAGCAAATTGTTCCCAACGCCCCGCTCAGTGCCCTGTCTCCGGAACTCATCCGGCGCTACCGCACAGAGCGATCGGATCTGAATGACGAGGTTTATCTTCGCAAGCTGGCAGTGATTGGCGAAGATCTCGACGGAGTGCTGCGGCCCACGGTGTGTGGCGTGCTGATGGGCACAGCGCATCCCGAGCAGTATCTGCCATCTCCAGCCTGCTCGCACGAACACGTGCAGACATTCCAATCTCCGGTTTCCAGGGCAGCCGTGACTACCTGATGGACAAGCGGGGTGAAGGAGTCACCTTGATTCTTGCGCGCAGCGAACGCCTCTCCGGAAAGCGGCCTGTCTACGAACTGATCGACGAATGTGAGCTGGTGCTGACGATCTTTGCAGCCGAGTTGTTACCGGTTCAGGGGTGCGATCAGGATTTCTCGTGATAGAATCCCCAGTGCCGTGACTGCACATGCATCCCGTTCCTGCCAGGGAAACCCACCCAGCCATGTCCACCGACGATGCACCTCAACCTCACCTGCAGCCTCTCGCAGTGCTCACCACCACCCGCCAGATGTCGCAGCTCGGCTACAGCCGCGACGGGGCTCGTCTGTTTGCCACCGGACGTGATGGGCTCGTGCATCACTGGAACCTGCCCGCGGACGGCTTCCCCGCACCCGATCCCGCTCAGAAACAGGACATTCCCGAACAGCCGCCGCTCGCCGGCCACAATGGCTGGGTCACGGCCCTCGATATCTCCTCGGACGGTTCCCGGCTGGTCACTGCCGATTCCTGGGGCCGACTCACCTGCCGCGACCTCGCATCCGCCGACCACACCGTAGTCTGGGACCTGCCCGAAGCGCACGCCGGCTGGCTGCGACAGTGCGTGTTCACCCCTGACGGCTCACACGTCATCACCTGCGGGCTGGATGGCCATCTGCGGGTCTGGTCAGTGGCTAACGGGGCACTGGTGAAGGACCTCGCCGGCACAGGCGACGACCTGTACTCGCTGGCCTGTCATCCCGACGGCGAAACATTCGTGGCCGGTGACCTCAAGGGCACCATCCAGCGCTATCGCATCAGCGATGGCATGCAGGTCCAAAGTTACGACGCGGCCGAATTCTTCAAGCTCTCATACATCCAGGAAGTGGGCGGCGTCAGAACTCTGGCCTTCAGCCCCGACGGTACGGTTCTGGCAGCTGGTGGCTGCGTGCCAGAGAACGGCGGCTTTGTCCAGGGAATTCCGTGCCTGCGGCTGCTGAATGTCGCCACCGGAGAGCTCATCCAAAGTCTCCGACTGGGGGACAACCAGGAAGGCTTTGTGCATCAGGTGCTGCCGCATCCGGCGGGATACTGGATGGGAGTTTGCAGCGGTCAGCCAGGCAAGGGCAAAGTGTTCCTGCACCGCACCAGCGACTCCGCCCCGTTCTGCCTCAACAGGGAACCGCTCGCCAACTGCCACAGCCTCGCCCTGCATCCCTCCGGTCGCCAGCTCGCGGTGCTCGCAAACGCCGGAACCTACGGTCAGCAGAAATCAATGGCTCGCGAAGGCAACTACCCGGGCAACACATCTCCAGTGCATGTGCTGGGATTGCCAGTGTCCTGAAGCGGAGTTCACAGCATGCTGCTTTGGGCCCTGACGTCCGCTTTGCTTTTCATTCAGTCCCCGGCATCGCCTGAAGCCACAGATGGTGGCATTGCCGATGACTGGCCCGGCATCCGTGGCCCCGACTGGTCAGGCCGTAGCCCCGTGCAGGGGCTCGCAGACCGCTGGCCGGCCGAAGGCCCGCCGATCATGTGGGTGCAGGAACTCGGCGACGGCTATTCTTCCTTCGCCATCTGGAAAAACCGAGCGGCCACGATGTACCAGACAGCCACGGACCAGCTGGTGATCTGCCTCGATGTGCAGACCGGCCGGAAGATTTGGGAGCACCGCTGTGGCTGGCCATATGAGCGCGGTGGTCGTTATCCCGGGCCTCGCGCGACCCCGACTTACGCCGCCGGACGACTCTACTTCTGCTCCGCTGACGGTTTGGTCGGATGTCTCGAGGCCACAACAGGACGACGCCTCTGGGCGGTGCATCTGCAGAACGATCTCCAGGCCGAAATCCCGGGGTTTGGTTATTCCTGTTCCCCAACCGTGACGGAAGGTCTGGTGCTGCTTCCGGTGGGCGGACCCAATTCTGCGCTGCTGGCGCTCGATGCCGCGACAGGAAAGGTTCGCTGGCGGGGCGGGGACGAAGACGGCAGCTATGCTCCGGTACTTCCCATCACCTTTCGCGGCCGACAACTGGCAGTGGCCTGCCTCTCAAACCACGTGGTCTGCCATGATGTTGACACCGGTGAACGACTCTGGAGTCTGGAATTGTCGCGGGGCTACGATGAACACTCCTGCTGGCCCCTGTATCAGGAGCCGCATCTGTGGATCTCCGGTCCCTTCAAGAAAGGCGGCATGCTGCTGGAACTGACAGACGACCCTGCAGCTCCGGTGCGGGAACTCCGCCGCGGCGACCCGATTTCCAACGACATTTTTTCAAGTGTGCTGTCGAACGGAGCCATCTTCGGTTTTGATGTGCTGGAGCCGCAGTCCAGCGCATGGCGCTCCACTCGGGGCATGTTTCGCTGTGTGGATTTTGCCACCGGAAAAGAGCTGTGGTCGGCCGGCACGAAACGGCCGATGCGTGACGAAGACCTGCCACTGACGACCGGGGGCGACTGGCCCGGCCATGCGTCGGTCATCCACGCGGACAATCGGCTGCTGGTGTTCAACGATCTGGGTGAGCTGCTGATGCTGCGGGATTCGCGGGACCGCTGCGAAATCCTTGCTCGGGCATCCATTCTTGGTGGTGCTCTCTGCTGGACTCAGCCTGCACTTTCCGGCCACCGCCTGCTGGTTCGAAACCAGCACAGGGCGGTCTGTGTTTGGCTGGGACACCCGGAAGAACTGATGGCCGGAACCAATTCAAGTCGCACAACGCGTCCCCTGCAGGTGTCTGAAATCCCTCGAGGCCGCAGGGAAGACCTGCTGGCGCGTCAGCTGGGACTCACCACCGGCGGCGAACTGGTCCCCCCCGCGCCCCGTCAGCTGCACCGCTGGTTCCAGCAGGGACTGCTGGCGCTGGGCGTTTCCGCCGTCACAGCAGCCCTGCTGAGCCCGCTGACGTTGGCGTTGAAGCATGGCAACAACTCCTTTTCAACGCGGGCACTGCGACTTCTGCCGATTGTCGTCTTTGTGGTCGCCGTCTCATTTCCAACCGTCGCTGCCGCCGCAGGTCACCCCAGCGCCTTCACCTGGCCACTCGCACTTTGCGCCGCCTTCCGACTGCTCATCGGCGAATCCGCCCTGCGACCAACCGCGACCAGCGTGTCCGGCCGAACAGCTCTATACCGCAGACTGCGACTTGCAGGGCTGGCCGCTGTCAGCCTGTGCTGGTGGGGCTTTTGTCGACGCTTTGGACTGGTCTTCGAACTGGCCTTTCTGGCCGGGTTCATCTGCTGCGTGCCATGGCAGTGGCTGCCCAGCCTGTCTGGCCGCCGCTCGTGGCTGTGGCTGCCAGTCGGAGTGCTGCGTATGGGCCTCGAATACTCCGGCCTGTTCTGGGCCGGAGCCGCCCTGATGAGTTGGCGAGAGTAACGTCAGCGGTCGGGCGGAAGCTCACGGCTGTGTTTCCCCAGCGGACGGGCGGAAGCCCCCGGCTGTGTTTCGCACCGAAGGTGCGCGCACAGCAACACGCACCGCCACCGCCCCGGCAGCGTCCTTCGCCCGCAGGCTGCCGCCAGGCGGCTACTGACGCCCCGTCCTCGTCACGGCGGGCCCGAAGCCTCCGTTCCACTTCGGCTTCGGCCGCGCCGTCACGAGGACTCCAGGCTGGCTTGCGCGCTGGTTCCGGACTGGACGCGCTCCTGACCTGCGGACAAGCGCAAGCCGCAGTCGCTCCAGGCAAATCCGGGAGCGAGCGCGTAGCGATACGCGGAGCGGCAGAACCCGGCCCAGAGGTACCAGCTGCCGCCACGGAGTACACGGTGTGCGCCCGCATCCAGCGAACCCAGCGGGTCCACAAATGCCACACGCTCATACGGGCGTTTTGCGTCCCAGCACCATTCCCTAACGTTTCCATGCACATCGTACAAGCCCCATGCGTTGCACTGCTTCTGCCTGACCACCTGCGTCATGCGGCCACTGTTGTCATCAAACCAGCCCAGATTTTCCAGTGCTGGATCCCGGCCATCTGGAATTGTGCATGCCGAACCATCGCTGAAGGCCGTGTCAGTTCCAGCCCGGCACGCATATTCCCATTCAGCTTCACTGGGCAGGCAAAAATTGATCTGATGCCCCAGCAGCAACGTCAGCCGATCACAAAAAGCGACACTCTGATACCACGTGACGTTCTCAACCGGATGCAGGTCCTTCCCTTGGAAATGGCTGGGAGCCGACGGCAGCGCCGTTTGAGGACCGGTTGATTTCACGACGGCGCGCCACTGGCCCTGAGTAACCGGTGTTTCGCCCATCCAGAAACCTTTGGAGATCGTCACGAGACGCCGTGGACCTTCGTCTGAAAGATGGCCCCCCTCCAGCTCCGGCGACCCCATCCGAAACCGTCCCGGTGGAATCCAGCGCATCACGAACCTGATACCTCCAATTCCGAACTCAAAGAACACCCCAAATTCGTCTTCCCCAAATATGTCAGCAAACTCCGGCCAGTGTGGTGGCGGGGTACGGGGTGGGTTGGGAAGGGGGGTTGAAGCGGGCATTCGGACGATTCCGGCACCACAGAACGCGACGAGCAGTCAAT
>JBEIEK010000112.1:0-16524 GCA_040382995.1 Planctomycetaceae bacterium | reverse complement strand
CGAAATCAATTTCCAGAGGCAGATTTCGCCGCAACCGTACCAGTTCGCGACTGAGCAGGGCCTGATCCGCGAACTGCCGCAGATTCTCCTGCAGCTTCTTCCCGGGCGCCTTGTCGGCATGAGCGAGGATCTCATCCAGATTCCCGAACTGTTCGATGAGCGTTTTCGCCGTCTTGGGGCCCACCTTTGGAACACCAGGAACATTGTCCACTGCGTCGCCGACCAGGGACTGAAAGTCCACCACCTGATCCGGACGAATGCCCCAATCCTCCAGCAGCGAGGTCTCTGTGAAGAATTCGTTCTTCCGGCAGTTCCACATGCGGACTTCCGGTCGCAGCAGCTGGCGATTGTCCTTGTCGGTGGAAACGATCACGACATCCATTCCGCGAGCGACTGCCTGTTCCGCAGCGGTGGCGATGACGTCGTCAGCCTCCCAGCCCGGACAGTCGATATCGGGAATTCGAAAGCCGCGGAGAAGCTGGCGAATCAGCGGAATCTGGGGAGTCAGGTCTTCAGGAATCTCTCCCCGATGCGCTTTGTATTCCGGGTAAATTTCATCACGTTTGCCGGGCCCGGGAGAATCGATGGCGCAGATGAGGTGCGTGGGTTTCAGGTCGAGGATGGCGAAGAGGTCGCGAGTGATGCCGAAAACGGCATTGGTTGGTTGTCCGCGGGTGCCCGTCATGGCGGGGATGGCGTGAAACACCTGAAACATCAGAGAAAAAGTGTCAATGATGTAGAGACAATCGCGAGCCATTGTGGAAATCTGCCGATTAACTGGATTCTATGCAGCCGATTCGGCGGGTTTGCGCGCACAATTCCCGCGTGGGGCCTGGATGATTGGCTGCGATTCTGCCGAATCACGGGCTGAAAACAACACCGTGGCCCTGCTGGTTTCGCCATTCCCCGGATTTGCTGCGTAACGGCGATTCCGGGCAGTGGGGTATTTGCATTTGGCGGCAAGTTTTGTAGACTGCTGGTTTCCCGAGTTTTTCGTCCACCCCTAATTTTCCATCAGGTACAGGAGGGTTTTTGTGGTTAAGTTGCGTTTGCGTGATAACGAAAGTGTGAATGAAGCGGTGCGTCGGTTCCGGAAACTTGTCGAACATGCCGGCGTCAAAAAGGAAATGCGCAAACGTGAATTCTACGAAAAACCCAGTGACATTCGTCGCCGCGATCGTCGCCGTGCCGAAATGCGTGCCCGCCGCGCCAATCAGCCCCCCGAACTCGACATGCAGTGACTCCGGCCTGATCTCGCCACTCCGGCGGCCCGCCAACCTGCCATCGACTGCGCCCCCATCCACAGCCCGATTCATGCTCCCCGTCAGAATTCTCTGATCGGTTGCCTGCTCGGGCTGAAACTTTTTTCCAGCCCCTCCTGCAGCCCTATAACCCAACGGCCCTCAGGTTCCATCAAGCCTCGCACCATGCCCTGGTCCAGCTAATTGGATACCGTTCGCAGCCGCCGATTTTTCACCTGCTGCAGTCGCCGACACTCCCTTCGCAGCTGATCCAGCTTTGTGTCCCCCGGGTTCAGTTCCGCACAGGCCGCGAACAACCGGTCGGCCGTTTGATAGTCTTCCCGGTCCATCAGCAGCATTCCCAGCGCCCGCCTGGGAAACTCCGATTCCGGAGCCAGCGTGGCAGCGCGTCGCAGCAACGACTCCTGAATGCCCGTCATGCGCTGCTCGCCCGCTGTCGCCGCCACCTGCATCAGGAAGTGCGAAAGCATCCGTTCTGTGTAAACATCCCCCGTCTGCGCCCCGGATGCCTGTTTCTCCCCGTCCTCATCCATCTGTTCCGTCTCGGATGTTCGCGTGCCCGCTTCCGTGGCATTGGCTTCCATCGCCACCAGCGCCTGCAACTGAGCCTCCGGGATCTGCCGCGATTGCTCCGCCACCACTTCCACGACCCGCCGCAGATCATTCGTGTTCCGCTGCTCTCTGCAGGCCTCAAACACGTCCTCCAGCTCTGCCAGACTCGGGCTGAAATTCTGCAGCAGCGTCTGCACCGGAAAACGCGGCACGAGCGCCGCACACATCCGTCGCCGAATCCGACGATTGCTGTGAAACGCTGCATTCCACTGGACGAGGGCATCGTCTGACCGTCCGCTGAGAAACAGGGACTGACCAATCGCAAAGCGAACTTCCGGATCAAAGCGTCCCAGACGCAGTGTCTGAGCGATAGTTCGCAGGTGCAGGGCATCCTGCGGATCGCGCAGAAAACCGGTGGCAATCAGGTATTTCCAGGCCTCCGTTTGCAGAGGGCACAGCAGCAGCGAGTTGCGGCTCATTGTGTCTGCCAGCATCGGCAGCCGGATCGACGCACCGAACGCGCGATTCAGAAACTCCAGCATTTCCTGGCGACCGGCAAAACCGGATCCCAGCACCGCGTCTCGAATCTGTATGAGCGGCAGTGGGTTATCGCTTTCGGACTGCTGGAGCTCAAACAATTGCAGACTGCGGCGTGCGATGTGGACGGCCACTTCCGGGTGGCTGGGCCATGCCTTCCACGACTTGAGCAGCAGCGCGAGCTGCGCACGCAGTTCCTGGATTCGCTGACGATTCTGGAGCGTCTGTGCGTTCTCTGACCGTTCATACGCCGCCATGTCAGTCGGTGCAGACGATTCGGCTGACAGGCTTTGTGAGATTTCTGCAGTGAGCTTTGCCATTGCCTCGGCCTGCTCGTCCCCTTCGCCCAGCGGCACCGGTTCTTCTGAGTCCGCTTCCGCACTGCGTTCAGCAGCGTTCGCGCGAGCATCGGAGGCTGTGACCAGATAACAGTACCACCAACGTTCCCCGACGATGCGTCGCTGCAGTTCCGGCTGCACGCCCATCAACATCACCAGCAGCCCAGCCGCTATTCCCAGCCACGCCACACGCGGCAGCGGAAAACCGGATTCAGTGCCGTCAGCAGCGCAAAGGCGGAAGGCAGCCACCAGCAGCGCAAGCGTGGTGACCACGATCGCCGGGACATACCAGATGAAGTCCGCGAAGGAGTGCACCAGTCCGCCGGCCAGCGCTGCAGCGGCAGCCGCGAGGGCAGCGATGCGACCGCGGTCGCTGCGATGGAAAAATGCAATCAGAATTCGCAGAGCGGTGATCCCCAACCCCAGCGCCAGCAGAATGACGCCCGTCCAGCCGGTTTCCAGTGCCAGATGCACCCATGAGCTTTCAGCGTGAGAGAAAGTGCAGGTTGGATAGTCAGCCAGATCCTCCATATAGGCGGGATAAACAAATCGATGGCTGCCCACCCCGGTACCCAGCATTGGAAACTTTGCCATCGCGCTCAGGTCAGCCCGCCAGATCGAACGGCGGGCGTTGGATTCGTCGAGCTGGCTGGCATCCAGGCTCGCCAGCTGGGCAACTCGATTTTCCACCTTCTGGCCACCAAAGACAGCCATGCCCGCACCGGCCAGGAAGCCCATCAGAATCATCGACAGGGCAATCGACGCTCCCAGCCGACCACTCCGCCACAGCCCTGCAAACACCACGCAGCACGCCGTCCCGGCGGCAACAAGGCCACCTCGGGACAACGACAGCAGCACCGAAATCAGCACCCCGGATGCCGCTGCCAGCAACAACAGCTGCGGCGCGTCGATCAGCGTGTCAATCTGTGAATGATTGCCCTGAGTTGGGCCAAGGCCCCGACGATTCATCACCGGTGAAGTCGCTGGACGCTCCCGCCCCACGAGCGCCCACCAGATCAGCGGGCCCACCGACAATGCAAGGAACTGCGCGAAGTGGTTGCGATTCGTAAACGCCCCCTTGAGCACTTCCCGGGTACCGGTCCATGGATGCCGGTAGAACCAGAAAAAACGATCGTTCGACAGCAGCAGCTGCAGCACCGCAAACACCGCCATCAACACGCCCGAAAGACTCACCAGCTTCAAAATCCAGCGACAGTCCGCCTCGGTGGAAAGTCGCTGCACGAAGACCGCCGTAATCAAACCGTATGCCGCCAAAATCAGCAGTGCGTGACGCGTCTCGACCGGCACAAAACTGATTGTCGACCACCTCCGACCTGAAGCACCGGCACCAGACTCAGGCGACTCAGCCACCTGAGGTTCAGTCGCCTGCACGGCCCCCCACAATGGTATCAGTCGCTGGTATTCCGCAGACACTCGCTCCAGCATCCCACTTGCAAGGGGCTGCGCCTGCAGCCACACCAGCAGCAGCCCTGCACACAGCAATGGCTCCAGCCCCAGCCACCGCAGGCGGCCTCCCGTAAAGAATCTGTGCAGGCACCACAAGCCGGCCAGCAGACACGCGAGGCTGATCAGCAGCCAGTGGCCCCACGCTTCCCGACCGCCCATCACAAACGGAAACAGCACCAGCAGAACGGCAATCACGAGATCCACGGCGACAAGCAGCCGCGGACGCGCGAACCAGCCACGCAGCACCGACTGCAGCTGCGATTCCGGCCCGTTGAACCCTATGGCTGATTTTCGTGGTGCACGTGACATGGATGCTCGGTGTGGACAATTGAAAAGTCAGCACTGCCCTCAGGCAGCTCGTGATTGCTCGTACATCTCTCCGGAACGCACTGCAGTCCGCTTGTCAGCAACGGGATTCTGACCAGCAGCGATCGCGGAGAAGCCTCGGGCCACCGCAACCTCCGGCGCCGACTCCACAGACTCATCCGGCTCATGATCGTGACCATAGCCGTAACCATAGCCATACCCATAGCCATAGCCGTACCCGTAACCGCCGTCCTGACCGGTGCCGAGATGATTGACGGCAACACCCAGAATCTGGCAGCCAAGGCTGCGGAGCGTTTCTGCGGCCCGCACCACCATTCGCCGTCGATCCTTGTCAGGGCGGACCACCAGGATCACGGCATCCACCAGCCTTCCAACAATCGCAGGATCGCTCACCGCCAGCACCGGAGGTGCGTCGATCACAATCTGCTCATACCGAGTTTCGGCCCACGCCAGCAGTGCCGAGAAGCGGTCTGAAATCAGCAGTTCTGCGGGGTTCGACGGACGCGGACCACACGAGATAACGTCCAGTCCATTCACCACCGTGGACCGCAGATTAGCTCCGATACTGGTCTCCAGATCCTCGTTGCTTCTGAGGATTCGTGAGAGTCCAAGGTCATCCCGAAGCCCCAGCAGCGTGGAAAGCCCCGGACGCCGCATGTCCGCATCAATTACCAGCGTTCGCTTGCCGGACTGTGCAAAGGCCACGCACAGATTTGAGGAAATCGTTGTTTTCCCGTCACCTGGCTCGGTGCTGGTGATCACCAGCCGCCCGGTGTCCTGCGGAGAAAACTCAATGCTCGTCCGCAGTGCCCGAAACGCTTCAACCTCCCGGGAATGCGGCTTCACATGACACATGACGGCCTCAAACCCTTCAGCAGTCAGCTCAGTCATCCGCGGAATCATGGACAGCACCTGAGTATCGAGGTGCAGCTTGAGCTCTTCCGGGGTCCGGAAACGGTCGTCCATAATGTCCAGAACCCAGATCACTGCCAGCCCGCCCGTGGTTCCCAGAACCAGAGACAGCAGCGCGACGATCGTCAGTTTCGGTGACACGGGTCTCACCGGCACTGTCGGCCGACTCGCCACCTTCGTGCTCAGGAACGTATCCTTGTTCAGACCAATGTCATCAGACTGCGTCTGCAGCGTGGACTGCTGCGCGTACAGCTGTTCAATCCTGCGGTCCATATCGCTGAGTTGCGTGAGGATCTGCGAGATGGTTTGTGCCTTCTTCTGCTCCGCGTTGAGCCGCTCCAGGATCGAACGTTCGTTCTGCTGATACTTCAGGAGCTGCTGGCTGGCGTACTGCAGCAGTCTGGGAGCAAGCACGTTCCGCGAAAGCTGCTCAGTCTTCGCCTGCTGTTCCGCAGGAAACTGCCGCAGATAGCCTTCCTTCACCGCCAGTTCGGACTGCAAAGCGCGGATCTTCGGGTGCCGATCTCCGTACTTCTGACGGTATTCGGTGAGCTGTGACTGCAGCCCGAGAATCTCCTGCATAATCCGCTGCAGGTGAAAGCTGTCCTGCGTCCCCAGCCCCATCGACTGCTCAATCAGCTGCCGACCGGCCGCATCGAACGCCTCCGATGCAAACTGCAGAATGTCTTCATTCTGACTGATCGCCCGCTGCAGCTCAGTCGACGTGTTGCGGGCCTGCTCGGTGGCCCGACGTGCATTTGAGTAGTCAGCGGTGAGCAGCTCGATATTCTTGGAAATCACATTCAGGCCGTTGTTGCGGTCACCGGTGTCCACGAGGTCCGGTGCTGATGCCTTCAGCTCAAGCCGTTGAGCAGTCAGCACTTCGATCTGCTGATTCACCTCCTGCAGCCGCATCGCGAGCGTCTGCAGTCCCTGCTCAGACAAACTGCGGTTGGTCTCATTCAGAAACTGCTCATACCCCGCAAGCATCGCGGTGAGCATCGCCGCTGCTGCGCGGGGGTCGGGCGAACGATAACTGATGTCGAGGACATTCGTGTTGAAGGCAGCCGACACGTTCAGCCGGGAACGCACCTCCGTCGGCCAGTATGACTGCGGGACCTCTGCAAGATCAATTCGTCGATACTTTTCCGGCAGCACCTTCAGCGCCCGACGCACCACCTCTTCTTCTGACATGAGTGCGATGAAGGTCGGCATTTCAAACTTCGGGCTGTCATGCCCAGGTGCCCCGTCCTGATTGACAACGGCCCCCTTCCGCACAATGTACAGGGACGCCGTTGACTCGTAGATCCGCTTTGCGGTGATGTAGTACGCCGCGCCTGCGATGCACGAAAGCACCAGCGCTGCCACCAGCACTCCACTGCGGTATTTCACTGTGCGCAGGAAACGGAAAATCAAATGCAGCGTTGTTGCCGCCGTCATTTGACTATCCACCATCCCCGCCATGACCCTGTCAGGATCTGACATCCCCCGGCCTCCCTGCCGACTGTTCCTCGCTGCATCAAAACAGCATCGTCGATCCAGTCACTCCGAACCGGATAATATTCAACGCCTCCATGAACACCGTCCCGGGCGTCTGTTCAACCGAAACCACATCCCCGGGACCCAGGCGAATGTTGCTGTCCTCACTTCGCTTCGCCTTCCGATAACTCACCTGAATCAAAATCGGCTCACGAGCCCCTGGTGGCTGCCGAATCACAAAGATCTTGTCCGCCAGCTGATTGCTCATCCCACCCGCCAGAGAAATCGCCTGCAGCAGCCGCAAATCCTGACCCAGTGGATATTCGTAACGATTCGGTGACTTCACCAGCCCCTGAACAAAAATTGGCGCCGGGTCACGTTTTTCCACCATCACCACACCACCATCCGCCACCCGGTACTGACCGTCCCCGGATTTGGCCGCTTCCAGCAGGTTGATCGTGTAGGACGACATCCCGGCAGCCACACCACTGTTGCTGACTCCCCTGACCAGGCCACCGCCAGTACCCGAATCGACATTCGAGAGCAGAGCACCGGGCGGATTCCGCACCTCAACTTTTTCGCCGGCCTCCTTCGTCAGACCGCCCGCAGCTGCCAGCGCAGAAATCACGTCGCTCGCATTCGGCGGCAGATCATAAAGACCCTCATTCTTCACCGCCCCCAAAACTCGCACCTTATTCAACTTCTGATGGCTGATACTGACTGTCACTGTCGGATTGTGGTAAAGATCCAGCCGGACCGCCTCGGCGCGAATCAGCGCCTCAGCCGCCTGTGGCTCGTAGCCGGCAATCGTGATCTCACCGATTTCCGGCAGACTGATCGTCCCATCCTCCTGCACACGAGCCGCCGTCCGGTCGCTTTCGCCCAAACCAGCCGCGATCTGAATCTCCAGCACATCCCCCACTCCAATCGTCTGACTGGTTCCGGTGGCCCCGCCCAAACGCGACAGGTCCACTTCCTGGGGATTTGCCTGCTTTGTCAACCGCCAGCGGTCCGGCAATCGCTCGCCAAAAATTGAGTTCTCAGCGTAGTAGTGATTTGCCTGCTGGCAGCCAGTGGCACAGAACGGAAACGCCAGCAGCAGGACGCAGAACAACCGCACCCGCCAGCTCGAATGCAACGGTGGAGCGGCGCGCAGATTCACGGATCCGGAACTGACTCCGGAACGGTACTGCTTCCTGTCCGTTATTCGTTGCTCGACCACGATCAATCTGCCATCTACCGTTAAAATCCACTCCAGCCGGGCATTCCCTGCCGAAAAACAAAGCTCTTCGGCAGTCTTTGCAGCTCTACGATCGGTTGTTCTAAATCAAAACCCGGAAACGGGTCAATACGAAAGCAGATGCCTCATCTCCGGGGTAAACAGCTCAGAAACAGCCGTTTGGGCAAAAATCTCCTTCCCCCCTCGTTCTCTGGGAAGACAAATTGATCTGCCAGCTTTAGAATTCGCAGCTCCTGTTCTTTGACCCCCAGCGAGGTGTGGACGTGGAAAAACTGGTCATCTTCTTCATCATCTTCGTCATCTCGCAACTCGTAAACCTGTTTTCAAAATCTGGTAAACAGGATGTCGCCCCGGCCCCACGGCAGGTTGGCCCCGCAAAATCCGGGAAACCGCCGGCATCACAACAGGCCCGCCGTGCCCAGACTCAGCAGGCCCCCACCGGTCGCCCCCCCAGTGCCCCTCGCGGCGCAGATCAGAAAACCACATTGCCGCCCCGCCGACAACTGGAATCCAGCCTGCCAAACACCAACAGCCGCCCCAGCGGCGCGGCTGTCAGAGAACACGTCAATTCTTACATGGAACCGCGCATCAACGCCCAGGTCCAGCAACACATCGATCAGCACGTTCAGGCCCACATCGGCAGCAATCAGGCGGCCGCTGTCACAACCAGCCACGACGACCCAGCCTACCAAACCGGCGCCTCCATCCGTCAACTGCTCAAAAACCCCGGCGGCGTGCGGCAGGCGATTCTGGTCAACGAAATTCTCAAACGCCCCCGCGCTTTTCGCTGACACCGACCCCGCTGCACGGAAATCAAACCGCGGCCGTCCGAACTCAGGACAGAGCCTCACGTCGCCAATTCAGCAGCCTCCCGGAGATTCAAATGCCGCACACGTCCCGGCTTCTCGTCCCGCAACTAGTCGCTGCCCTCGTCCTTTGTCTCGCACTGCCAGATGCCGCCCAGGGACAGCTGCTCGCCGAAGGCGTGCAACTGGACTCTTTTTTTGAAAACGAAGTCTCCCGAATCGAGCGCGAAACGAACCTCACCACACGCTACAATTCCCTGAAAGACTGGGAAGCCGACCGTCCCATGCTTCGGCAACAGCTGTTCGACATGCTGGGCCTCGCACCACTGCCCGAAAAAACGCCTTTGGTCCCCGTGATCACCGGCATCGTCGAACATCCGGAATTCATCGTCGAGCGTCTGCATTTTCAGTCGCTGCCCGGTTTATATGTCACCGGCAACCTCTACCGTCCCAAAACGCAGACTGGTCCGCTCCCAACCATTCTGTATGTTTGCGGCCACGGGAAAGTGAAGCAGGACGGGATCAGCTTTGGCAACAAGACGCACTACCAGCATCATGGTGCCTGGTTCGCCCGCAATGGGTACGTCTGCCTGACCATCGATACGCTCCAGCTGGGCGAAATCGAAGGCGTGCACCACGGTACCCACAACCTCAACCGCTGGTGGTGGAACTCGCGTGGCTACACACCGGCAGGTGTCGAGGCCTGGAACTGCATTCGAGCTCTGGACTATCTGGAGACGCGTCCGGAAGTGGATGCCGCGAAGCTGGGAGTCACAGGTCGTTCGGGTGGCGGGGCCTACAGCTGGTGGATCGCCGCGCTCGATGACCGCATTCAATGTGCTGTGCCCGTCGCCGGCATCACATCATTGCGGACTCACGTCGTCGACGACTGCATCGAAGGCCACTGCGACTGCATGTACATGCTGAACTTCCATGGCTGGGACTTTGCGATGGTCGCCGCCCTCGTAGCGCCCCGCCCACTGCTCATTTCCAACACCGACAAGGACGGCATTTTTCCTCTGGAAGGTGTCGTTGAGATTCATCGCCAGACGCGTCACATCTACCGCCTCTATAACGCCGACAAACAGCTGGGACTGCAGATCACCGAAGGCCCCCACGAAGATACTCAGGAACTGCACATCCACGCCTTCCGCTGGTTCAATCGGTTTCTTCGCAACGACAAATCACCGATCGAAAAAACGGCTGTGAAATTCTTTCAACCGCCGCAGCTGAAAGTCTTTGCACAGCTGCCCGCCGATGAACTCAATACGAAGATCGACCAGATCTTCGTCGCCCCCGCCGCTGCCCCCGCAGCCTCCGAAGTGCTCGCACAACAGGAATTCTTCGTCTCGGAACTCACAAACAAGCTGCAGGAACGCTGTTTCCGCGCCGCGGCCCAGTCCGACATTTACGACACCGGTCGTTCTTCCGCCAGCGGGTACACATCCCTGTCCTTCGATGCCGCCACCTCCTTTGACCATGTGTCCGTTTTTCATCCTCCGGAGACACCGCTCGACAAAGTTGAACACCTCGAACTCATTGTGGCGATTGATCGTAAATCCGCCGAAAAGGCCCTTGCCACAGCCAAAGAATTCAGTGCCGCGGCACCGGCCCTGTACATCTCAGGCCTCGAAGGAATCGACAACGTCGACTCCCCCGTCAAGAACACCGCGGACGCGAAAGCCAGCACCGCAAAACAGATCCACATCGCCCGCCGCTTTCAGCTGCTGGGAATGTCCATCGACAGCCTGCGGGTGCACGGCATTCGCCGGGCCATTCAGAGCGTCAGAAATGCCTGCCCGCAGCTCAAAACGCTCCGCATCCGGGCTGCCGCCGGCACCGAACTGCTCGTACTCCTCGCATCGCTGTACGAACCTCCCGCCCAGCTGCTCCTGCTGCCCAACCTCGCTCCCGAACTCGACCAGCAGCCCGCAATTCTCAATCTCACCCGCACCGTATCGCTCGATCTCCTGCCCGTAGCTGCCGCCTGGCGCACTCCCATCGTCACTCAGACCCCCGCCTCAAAACTGCCCCTCGCAGCTGCCGTCACAGCAGATCCGAAGTGGCAGGGGAAGGTGATTGAGTTTGCCAAATGAACACGCCGGTTTCCCGTCGACGTCGCTGGCTGTTTCGCAGTCTGGCACTCGGTGGCTGTTTGCTGCTCGCTGAACTGCTGGCGATGGCCTGGCTGCATCTGGTGCTGCCAGGCTCCACCCCCGCTGAATTGCGAATCCGACAGCAGCACATCGCTTCGGGGGCAGAATCAAGTGCCGGAGCTGCAGAGACGATTCATCCGTACCTCGGCTGGGTCCACAACCCGCAGCTGGCAGTCCCGGATTCCATCGATGGTCGTCTTGCCTCCACGAACCCGCTCGGATTTCGCGACAACGGCCCATCCATCCTGAAACGCTCGCCCGGCGAACTGATTATCGGCATCACGGGTGGCTCGGTCGCCTGGCGATTCTCCTGGGAGGCCGAAGACCGGCTCCGGGAACTGCTGGCTGCGGTCCCTGAACTGTCGTCCCGGCGACTCCGCATCGTGCGGCTGGCACTTCCGGGATACAAGCAACCACAGCAGCTGTTCACCCTGAACTATGTGCTGGCGCTCGGCGGTGAATTTGACGCTGTGATCAACCTCGACGGCTTCAACGACGGCGTGCTCGCAGTGCTTGAAAATGCCCGGCAGGGGACCGCGATTGACTATCCACGTTCGTGGCACGCGCGGTCGCTGGTGATCACGGATCCGCGTCAATCCAGCGAGGCATGGCAGCTGCTGAGCCTGCGCGGATCGCGTCAGGCTGCCGCCCGATCAGCCCTGCAGTCACCGCTGCGATTTTTCAGTCTGTACCAGCTGATCTGGGTTGTTCGCGATGACGTGGCGCAGCGACAACTGCTGGACCTGGCGCAGGCGGTCAGTCAGTCGCGGCAGGACAGCTTTGTGCACCATGGCCCGGCTCCCCCGCCGGACGAGCAGGCTCTGGTGGCCGCCGCAGATCTCTGGGCCCGCTGCTCACAGCAGATGCACGACCTGTGTGCTGCGAAGGGCATCGCCTATGTGCATTGCCTGCAGCCATCGCAGTATCTGCCGGGCACGAAGACGTTTTCTGAGTCCGAGCTGGAATTCTGTGTGACGGCCGAACAGCCGCATGCAAAGCTTGCCGAGGCTGTGTTCCCAATGCTGCAGAGTCGCGGCCGTGAGCTGGCAGAATCGGGAATCAGCTTCATTGACCTGACGGGACTGTTCAGAAACCAGAGCCAAACGCTGTATTCAGACCCGTGGTGTCACGTTAACGCGGCAGGCAGCCGACTGTTTGCGGAAGCGATCAGCCCCGCCATTGCAGCGGAGTATTAAAGGTCTTTGGGCTCAATGCCCTGTTGCCGGGCCCACTGCGTATTGCAGAGGAACAGGCTGTGGTGACGCAGTGCGAAGGGGACTGATGCGAAAAAGCATGCAATCAGCAAACCACAAATACCGGAGATGGTGCCAACGAACTGCCCTTTGTGAATCAGTGCCAGCAACTGAGCAAAGGGGACCGCAAGGGTGAGTCCCATCCATCCGCCGAAAATTCCCATGCGGACACCCACGGCACGCTTTTCACGACGCGTCATATTTTGCGCAATGCGACCAGCGACGGGCGAGGCGGGGTTGTACACGACACCGCGCATTCGCGAAGGTTGTTCAGGGGTCGTGGATGAGGCGAGATAGGGGTTGATCTTTTCTTTCGACATGAGAGACCTTGCGCAGAGCTGCGCCATGAACGCTGGATCGCTTGTCTGACGAGGAATTTCCTACGTTGCAAACAAACTGTCCGACTCATTTCTCACGTCTGTCCGACACGATTATCATCCCGAAAAACCCGGACGTCGAGCGAAGTTCTCGGAAACAAACACGTTTATCTCGGATTTTCACCAACGGAGACGGCACACATGCCCCTGCTGATACTCAGGTCTGCCGTCTTTCCGGATGGCAGTCTGCAATTTTCCCCCAGTGACCTGCCCGTCTCCATCGGCCGCAGTCACCGCGCAGACATTGTCGTGGAGGATCGGTTGATGAGCCGCGTGCATGCTGAGTTTCGCTGGAATTCGGCCGGTGAATTCGAGCTTGCCGACCGGGAGTCAACCAATCTGGCGATCGTCAATCAGCAGGAGGTCGATCGCGCGGTGCTCCACACCGGCGACTGCATTCTGCTGGGTGAAACGGAGCTCTTCGTGGAAATCTGTGACTCCGAACCTGGCTCGCTGCACGACCGCACAACGCGTGAAATTCCGGCGAACAGCCACAGGGCCACTTCGTCCGCTCAGGATCAACCTAACCCCTAAACTCAGGAGCTCCCGTGGGACGGAAGTGGACTTTTCACCCGCACGACGCCGGCGCCGTCAAACGCCTTGCCGCCCAACTTGGTGTTTCCCCGCTGCTCGCGCAGGTGCTCATCGCCCGCGGACGCGGCGAAGCTGACATCGCCCGAAAGTTTCTCGACGCAAAGCTCGGCGATCTCCACGATCCCTCCCTCCTGCCAGGGATCGACACTGCGGCCGATGCAGTTGTGCAGGCTGTGGCAGATGGTCGGCGGATCACGATCTACGGCGACTACGATGTGGATGGTGTCACCGGGACCAGCCTGCTCTGGCACTGCCTGCAGCTCAGCGGCGCCCATGTGGACTATTACATTCCCTGTCGCATGGAAGAGGGGTATGGTCTGAACGAGGCCGCCATTCGCCAGCTGCACGAGGAAGACCCGCGCCGACTGCTGATTTCAGTCGACTGCGGCATCGCCAGCATCGGTGAAGCTCGACTGGCACGGCAGCTTGGCCTGCAGCTCATCGTCACTGACCACCACCACTTTGGACCGGAACTCCCCGACGCCTCGGTTCTGGTGCACCCGCGGCTGCCCGGATCTGAATACCCCTTTGGTGAACTGTGCGGTGCAGGTGTGGCCTTCAAACTTGCCTGGGCCGTCTGCCAGCGTATGGGCGAGGGCCGGCGTGCTTCACCAAGGATGCGCGAATTCCTGAAGCAGGCTGTGAGCCTCGCGGCCCTCGGCACCGTCGCTGACGTGGTGCCCCTGCACGAAGAAAATCGCATCCTCGTCCGCTACGGCCTGCAAACGCTGAAACAACAGTCCACAATCGGAATGCAGGCGCTGCTTCGCGCGTCCGGGCTGATGGACAAGGCCGCACTGGAAGCCGAAGACATCGGCTTTTCCATCGCCCCCCGCATCAACGCGGCCGGACGCCTTGGCCAGGCGCGACTTGCTGTCGAGCTGCTCACGACTGACAACCCGGAACGTGCCACCGCACTCGCCGAATACCTCAACCAGCTCAATGAAAACCGCAAAACCGTCGAACGCCGCATTCTCCGCCAGGCAAAGGAACAGGTCGAAGAAAACCCGGACTGGCAGAACCACAAAACGCTTGTTCTTGCACACCACGAATGGCATCCGGGAGTGATCGGAGTTGTGGCCAGCCGAGTTGCTGAGCATTTCAGCAAACCGGCAGTGCTCATCGCACTGCGGGATGACGGGCTCGGCCAGGGCTCAGCCCGCAGCTTCGCCGGTTTTGATCTCTATTCAGCACTTGATGCCTGCAAACAGCATCTGCTCACCTTCGGCGGTCACCGCGCCGCTGCCGGACTGAAAATCAAAGCCACCAACCTGCCCCTCCTCCGCGAATCACTCGCCTCCTGGGCGGCTGACAACTTTCACCCCACCGCGGACGACACTCAGCTTCGCATCGATGCCGAAGTCCTGCTCTCAGAAGTGAATCTCCGTGCCGTCCAGGAACTGGCCCAGCTTGGCCCCTTCGGACACCAGAATCCGCAACCCCGCTTCATGTGCACTCACGTGGAGCTGGTTGAGCCCCCCAAAACGATGGGTGAAGGTGGCAGACATCTGGCCATCCGCGTCCGCCAACACGGCACTGTCATCCGCGGCGTCTCCTTCGGACGCGGTGAATGGGCTGAAGAACTTGCCAAACAAGACAAACCCTTCAGCATCAGCTTCGCCCCCACCATCAACACCTTCCAGGGAATGACTCGCGTGGAGATTCAGCTGATCGACTGGAAACCCGCCGGCGAACCCCTGAACCCGGCCGCCGGTACGCCCTGACACAGGCAAGCCCAAAGCCCGAAGCGTTGACATCCCGGCCACGCGCCGCAGAGCGGTCGGGCGGAAGCCCAATGGCCTTGAAGTTCTCTTCATCACCGCAAAAAAGCGCGAGAGGCGAGCGGGGGATGTCAATCCCCCGGTAACAGTACGTACCCGCCCGGCAGCGCCGCATCAGGATCGTACCAGGGACGTTACCGGCCGATTGACATCAACCGCTCGCCTTTCAGGATGGAAAACAGGCGCGTTAACAGTGCGCTCAAGGTGCATGGCACCCTGACCTGCGCCGCAGCCAGAGTCGCTAAGGCTTTCTGGAATCCTGTAAACAGACGGGTGAATACACGGAAGCGTGCAAAACGCAATCACCGAGACGCACCCGTGAGGAAGCGGGCTACCCCTACACCCCACGTCACGTTCGCAGTGGGAAGCGGGGAAGGGGCTGGGGCGCGGGAGTGCGAGTGAGAGAGTAGAAAGTGGAGAGGAGACCGCAGGAGCATGCAGAAAGTCGCGAGTCGACTCTCTCCTTTCTCCATGCTCCTGCTCTATTTCCTGACGGCAGGTGCCGTCAGGAAATAGGCGAGCGGGGGATGTCAATCCCCCGGTAACAGTACGTGCCCGCCCGGCAGCGCCGCAGCAGGAGCGTACCAGGGACGTTACCGGCCGATTGACATCAACCGCTCGCCTGGCATGATCGGGCCCAGTCGTGTGAACGGAAACCTGGGCGCCCTGGACATTTGAAACAACAGAAAGTCAACGCCATTGGACTGCCGCCAGGCCGCTCGTAAGGCGGATGGGCCGAAGCCCTGGAAATCCTGACGTGGATTGGAATGGTGGAGGAATTTGTACCGGAGGGCATGACACGGTATCCTCCGACGGGACCTGCCCGGCAGACTGCCGTTGGATACAAATTGTCGTGGCTTGACAAAAAGGGCCTTAGCTCGTGAAACGGATGGCAATTGACGAACTGCGCGGGATTGTCGTTCGCGGCGAATCGCAGGCAGTCGAATTCAAGAACTCGACTGCGCAACTTCCTCGGGCGGGCGAAAGTCTTTGTGCAATGCTGAATGGGGCTGGTGGCTGTGTACTGATCGGGGTGTCGCCTCGTGGAGAATTGCGCGGCCAGGAGGTGAGCGACTCAACCCAGCAGGAAGTTGCGCGAATGCTGGATCGGTTTGAACCGACAGCCCCTGTTTTGATCGAAGTTGTTAGTTTACCGGCTTCCGGCAGGTCCGTCATTCTCCTTGAGGTACCCAGTGGTTCAGATGGCGCGCCGTACACTTATGACGGTCGAGCGTGGCAGCGTGTTGGCCCGACGACAACACGCATGCCGCAGGAGGAATACGAACGCCAGCTTTTGCAGCGACAACACGCCCGACGTCGATGGGAAAATCAGCCGGCTGTTGGCGTCACTCTGGAAGATCTCGACTACGAAGAGATCCTGCGCACTCGTAATGACGCGATCCGTTTCCGCCGGATTTCGGCCGGAACAAGTGTGGAGCCGGG
>JBEIEK010000111.1:0-16707 GCA_040382995.1 Planctomycetaceae bacterium | reverse complement strand
TGCGGCTCAGCACCTCCCACTTCCCACTTCACCACGCACGTCACCAGCACTCTTTGCCCGCGGACTGCCGTCCTGCGGCTCGGCACCTCCCACTTCTCACTTCACCACGCACGTCACCAGCACTCTTTGCCCGCGGACTGCCGTCCTGCGGCTCGGCACCTCCCGCTTTCTTCTACCCACGTGCTTCCCCGGCGTTTCCGACAGCCCTCTCGCCTGGCAGGCGTCAATCGCATATCATCCAGCGCCCAAATCGCGTCAAAAACACGCCCAGAGAGCCCCCGCAACATGGCATCCACACTTCTCAGCCGCCGAAATATTCTTCCCCCGGCGATTCTCCTGCTGCTCACCACAATCGCCACCGCGACTGCCCATCAATTGGCCGACGGTCGCACCGATCAGATCATCCGCGTGTACTACGGAGCAGGTTTCCTGATTCTCAGCCTCAGCGTCTGGTGGCTCGGCTTTTCCTCCCTGCAAAAATCCAAACGGGTCAGCATCTGGTTCGCCACCGTGTTCGCCTGCACTCTTCTCGCCTTCGCCTGCATTCGCAGCGTCTGGTTCGACGGCGACATGCGTCCCCGACTTGTCTTCCGCTGGAGCCCCCCCAGCGCTTCCGAACGCGCCCGCGAATGGCTCAAAGCCAATGCCCCGACGACAACCGCTGCACCTGCCCCCGCATCTGCCAGCACTCCCGCAACACTCGAAATCACCGCTCTCGACTGGCCCCGCTACTGCGGACACAATGGCGATCGCTCCATCCCGTCGCCACTCCCGGCCACAAACTGGAACACAACTCCCCCAACCGAACTCTGGCGTCGCCCTGTTGGTGATGCCTGGTCTTCCATGGCCATCGTCGGCAATCGACTCTGGACCCAGGAACAGCGCGGTGAGCTCGAATGCACCGTCTGTTACGACAGCCAGACCGGCACAGAACTCTGGCGCCGCGAAGATCAGGCCCGCTACGAAACCGCCCAGGGCGCCATCGGACCTCGCGCCACTCCGACCGTGTCTCCGCATGCCGTCTTCTCGCTCGGTGCCACCGGTCTACTCAACGCCCTCGAACCCGCCACCGGCAAACTTCTCTGGCAGCGGCAAATCTGCGATGACGCTGGCAGCACCATGGTCGAATGGGGCATGTCCGGTTCACCACTGCTCCACAAACAACTGGTCATCGTCGACGCTGGCGGCAATTCCGGTCGTGCCCTCGCAGCCTACGACCAGGCGACAGGCACCCCTGTCTGGAGCGTCGGCAGCCACAAGGCCGGTTACACCGCTCCCCGGCTGGAGGTCATCAACGGACAAACGCAGCTGCTCGTCTTCCACGGCGACGGCCTTGAAGCCCATGACCCCGACACCGGCACATCACTCTGGTTCTACCCGTGGACCAACCAATACAAAATCAACGTGGCTCAGCCGATTCGCTTTGACAACACCCTGTTTCTCAGCAGCGGCTACGACTCCGGCTGCGTACTGCTGGATCCCACACGCCTGAACAACCGGCGACCAGCAGAAGTCTGGCCTCCCACCCGCAGCCTGAAGCTCAAATTCAACGAAGCTGTCGCACTCGGCAGCCACGTCTATGGACTTGATGACGGCATCCTTGCCTGCGTCAATGCCACAACCGGGGAACGGCTCTGGAAAGGCGGTCGCTATCGATACGGTCACGTGCTCCTCTGGCAAAACACACTGCTTGTTCAGGCGGAAGACGGCGCCGTCGCACTTGTGGCTGCATCCCCTTCAGCCTTTAAGGAAATCACTCGCTTTCAGCCCCTCAACGACCGCACGTGGAACGTGCCCGCCGTCGCTCACGGCAAACTTTTCGTTCGCAACGCCGCCGAAATGGCCTGCTTCAGCCTTCCCCCCGCTGCGACCGCTTCTCCTTCTCCTTCCGGGGACGGAAGTACCGCTTCGATTCATTCACCGCCGTCCGCCGCGTCGTCAGACGCACCAGCAGCGTCATCAGATAATTCCTCCAGCCAGGCACCACGTACTGACGACGCTTCTCCAGCGCCCGCAGAGCAACCTTGACCACCTTCGCTGGTGTCTGCGCGGTGTGCTTTTCCAGCCAGCCCACCGCCCCCGCGACGTCAAAGAAGTCGGTCCGCGTCACCCCGGGACACAGGGCCATCACCGTCACCCCGCGACTCCTGCATTCCGCCCACAACGCTTCACTGAAATGCAGGATGAAGGACTTGCTGGCCGCATACGCCCCCATAAAGGCAACCGGCTGAAACGCAGCCTGCGATGACAGGTTGATGATGGCACCTTGCCCCCGCTCCAGCATCTCAGGCAGAAATCGATAGGTCAGATCCGTCAGCGTCAACAGATTCAGCTGCAGCATTCGTCGAACTTCCTCCGGCGAAGTTGTCTCAATCTGACCAATCATGCCACATCCCGCGTTGTTCACCAGCAGATCAACAGTGACCCCAAGACGCTTCAGCTCGTCATACAACAAAGCCCCCGCGTCCGGGTCCGCAAGGTCTATCGTCACCACGTGACAATGAGTGCCGTGCCGTGTGTTCAGGTCCGTCGCCAGCTGCGTCATCAGCTCTTTCCGACGAGCCGCCAGGATCAAATGCATCCCACGACTGGCGAGCTGCACTGCAAACTCCGCCCCAATCCCGGACGATGCCCCCGTCACCAGCGCCCAGCGATCGTTGAAATTGTCCAGCACCGCTCGCCCCCACTCAACTCAATTCGCTCAACCGCCATGTCCCGCCACAGGAACACGGCCATCCTCGACGGCACGCACCACACCATCACGCAACTGGATCACTCGGGGAAAACGACTCGCCAGCTCGTCCGAATGTGTCACGCACACCAGCGCCGCCTCGTGCTCCGTTGCCATCTCCAGCAACAGCGTTCCAATGTCCGCTGCAGTCGCCGGATCCAGATTCCCCGTCGGTTCGTCTGCCAGCAACAGCGAAGGCTCATTGATCAGCGCCCGACAAACCGCCACCCGCTGCCGCTCCCCACCCGATAACCGGCCAGGCCGCTGCTGCAGCCGCCCACCCAATCCCACTCGCTCCAACAGCGCTGCCGCGCGATCCCCTAATCCCGCAGGAGCATCAAAACCAGCCAGCGACGGCAAAAGCACGTTCTCAAGGACACTGCACTGCGGCAGCAGCTGATGGTCCTGAAAAACAAAACCAATGTGCTGATTCCGGAACGCTGCCAGACGCCTGCCACTCAAACTCCATGGATTCTCGCCCAGAATCTCCACCACGCCACCCGTGGGGCGATCCAGAGTCCCCGCCAGATACAGCAGTGTACTCTTGCCACACCCCGACGGACCACGAATCGCCACTGCCTCGCCCGAAACCACCCGCAGACTCACGTCACGCAGGATCGGCAAATCACCAGCCGACGTGCGAAACGTACGGCTCACGGAATGCATCTCGAGTACCACTGGCATGGGAAAACTCACTTTTCTGTCCGGCGCTGAAACAACCCCTCGATAGTCTCGCTTCTCCCGACCTGCAGATCAAGCCACACCCCACACTGACACTGCCGGAATCAGTTCCATCAGCACTGCCTGTCCCCTACCATCCAGTCACCATTCCGCCTCGACCACGCCACTACCGACACCCCGACGACGCCCCCCCACCCGAATCAGGCACTGCCATGAAATTCATCCTCCCCGGGCTCCTCGCCCTCTGGATCCTCACTCCCCACAACTGCCTCGCCACGACACCTCTCGCGGCCCCTCCCGCGAGTCCACCGACGCGTACCGCCCACCCCAATGTCCTCTTCATCATGGCCGACGACTTCCGCCCCGAAGCCGGCTGCTACGGCTCACCCGCACTCACTCCCAACCTCGATCGTCTCGCCCACCGCAGCCTCCTCTTCACCAATGCCTACTGCCAGCAGGCAGTCTGCAATCCCTCCCGCTCATCACTCCTCACAGGCAGACGCCCCGACTCCCTCAGAATCTGGAACAACAGCGTCCACTTCCGCGAACGCAACCCCGAAATTCAAACACTCCCGCTGTGGTTCAAATCCCATGGCTACCACACCCGCTGCGTCGGCAAAATCTTTCATAACTGGCACACGAAAGTGCAGGGCGATCCACAGTCATGGAGCGTGCCCGAATTCCTCCACTACGCCAATCACGGTGACGATCGCGCCCGCGTCGATGGCCCACTTCCGCCCAACTTCGCCCAGACCACGTCCGGCTTCGGTTACGCGGGCCCAGGCATCTGCGAGTGCCGTGATGTCCCCGATTCCGCCTATTACGACGGACGCGTCGCCGAAGCAGCCGTACGCGCCATTCGCAATCCCCCCGATCAACCCTTCTTCCTCGCCGTCGGCTTCTGGAAACCGCACGCCCACTTCAACGCACCCAAAAAATACTGGGACCTCTATGATCGCAATAAACTCCCGGAACTCCTGAACGCCCGCCCTGAAAATGCCCCCGCCGTCGCCTTCCACCAAAGCACCGAAGTCCTCGGCCCCGCCAACAACCAGAAAACGCCAACCCCCGCACAGGCCGCCGAAATGAGACACGGGTACTTCGCCAATATCAGCTACATGGACGCCCAGCTCGGAAAAGTCCTCGATGCCCTCGCCGATTCCCCAGCCGCCTCCAATACCATCATCGTCTTCCTCAGCGACCATGGCTACCACATCGGTGAACACAGCCTCTGGGGCAAAACTTCAAACTTCGAATACGATGCTCGCGTACCGCTCATGATTCACGCGCCTGCGGTGCACAACCCCGGTCGCCAAACACCTGCCATCACCGAACTCATCGATCTCTTCCCCACACTCAATGATCTCTGCGGACTCCCGCAGCCTCCCGCTCTCGAAGGCCACAGCCTCGTCACCATCCTCACCCAGCCCGATGCCCCCGGCAAACCCGCAGCCTTCACCCAGCATCCCAGACCGGCCTACTACGATCGCACTCCCGTCGGAAAGCCAGCTCTCATGGGCTACAGCGTCCGCACTCCACTCGCCCGCTATACCGAATGGCGAGACTGGAATACCGGTACCATCGCCGACCGCGAACTGTACCTCGCCTCCGATCAACCCGCCGAAACTCAGAATCAAGCCGGTAACCCCGATCACCTCCAACTCCGCAACACACTCGCAGAACTCCTGCACCAAACCCATCCCCCGGGTGCCCACCAAACCAATTGAAACGCACGGGTGCCACAACGAAAAAACAGGCTGCGTCTCCGCAGCCTGTCTTGCGCACAGCAGCCGTCGCCGAACAATCCTCTCAGCGGATCGTCAATGTTGCCGTCGTCTCGCCACGACCACTGCTCTGCACTCGCACCGTCGTCACCCGCCGAGCCAAACTTCGCAGGCGGAACGAAAACTCGCCCTGACCTGGAACTGTCAGGCTCTGAGTCACCGCTGCTGTTCCCAGCACAGCACCTGAAGTCGGATCTGACACCGTGACCACCGCATTGGCCGCAAACGGCTGTACCACACCGTCAATCCGCAACTCACCCAGCGTATTCCCGCGAAGTCGAGCGGTCGCACGAATCACCTGCACCGTATCCGCTCCCGGTGTCAGCGGCACCAGTTCCGTTTCCACACTCGTCGCGTACAGCACACCCTGATGGAAATATCCTGAAACCAACACCGGTGTATTCACACTACGGCTCAGATTGCTCGCTGGCATCGGTGTCCCGGCCAGACTCAGCACAACCGCCGGAAAGCGCTGGTCAGGATTCATCCGACAGGTGATCCCATTCACCACAAAGCTACCAGCTGTGGCGTTGTAACTGCTCACATTCCCAACCACACTGTTCTCGCCGAAATCCACCAACGCCACGGACATCACGTGCCGTGTTGTCGTCCCCTCCACCACCGTCAGCCCCTCAGCCGTCAAAGTCGCTGCCGAATACGGTGACTCGCCAAGGCCCGACTGAAGAATGGATCGCACCCGTCCAGGTGCCGCGGTATCCAGCAAACGCGAAAGCGTCGCTCCAGTAATTCCCGTGGTCCCGTCAAGCACCAGATCCGGCGGAATCTCACAAACCATGCCACCCACAGTAATCGTCCGGGCTGTCGGGTTGATTGCAGTAATCGGCCCCTGCACTCCAGCCTCGTTCAGCGACGTCGGCGGAGCCTGCCCATACGCACTGCCGGCACAAATCTGCAACACAACTCCACACACCAGCGCACACATCAACGATTTCATGATCTTCCCCCCAAAACGCTTCCAGCCACCACACTTCCCGCAGGGATCACTCGCTCACCCGCTCAAAAGGAAGCTCGCCGGAACTGCTTTCACCCCAATGCAGTCTCCGCGCCAATTTCCTCTGTTGCCGGAACACCACAGACGCAGGCCACAACCCCTGGTGGCCCCAGGCAGCATGCCGCAACGACGAAATTTCAGCAGGCCAGAACCATCAAAAAAACACCCACTCGCCTTCCGCCACCCTGCAAAAACACTGTCCGGCAGGAAAGCCACGAAGAATCACAGACGGCCCGGGAGCAGCCTCTCCACTCCGATAACCAACCAGCAGCCACGTGGCAGACCTTAACGATCAGCGGAACTCTGCCGACCACCTCAAAATTTGTCCCGCCTCATCACCGTTGCCGTTTCGCAACGCCAATCCCAGACCCATGTTTCAGCACCACACCCGAATGTTGCCAAACCCTGAACAGTGCCATCAACAGTGGCGAAAAAACCACAAGCACCCAGACTTCCCGCCTCCGCCACTTTGTTAAGACTCCAAATGTCGCCCCCTGCAGAACTGACACCAGGCCACAATGCGCCTAAAATCCAGCGTGTCAGGCTCGCCATCCCACTACGGCTCTGCCCAAACACCGCAAAGGCCCCGACTTGTCCTGGCTCCGGTCCAAACTCTTCTGGAAAATCGCCGGACTCTACGTCCTGCTCTCCGTACCAGCCGTACTCGGACTGGGTGCAACCCTGCACACCGCTCTCCATCGCAACGCCAGCGACCAGCATCGACAGAAAGTGCTCGAACAACTCCAGCTCGCCGCTGCACCCCTCGATGGCTCCACCACAGACGCCGAACTCATCGCAGACTTCCGCAAAACACTCCCCGAAGGCCGCAAAATCCTGCTCCTCGACCTGCAGGGTAACTCACTGGAATCCTCACAAACTCCCCCCGTCCAGGACTTCACCCTCCGCTCGTCACTCGCTGCCGCCGCCAACTCTGGGCTCTCAGTCCGCATCATCCGCCCCGCCGATTCCCCTCGCGAAGTTCTCGCCGCCTGCCGCCGCATCGCTGCCAGCCCAAACCCCGCCTTCCTCCTGATCACCTCCGATCCCTCCACCTCAGAACTTCAGGCCCAACAAACCTCAGCCATCGCCCTCCAGGCCGCACTGATCACCTGGGCTCTCGGCACTCTCTGCCTCCTCGTCGTCGCCGCCGGAGTCGTCTCTCCGCTGCAGGTCATGTCCCGGAAACTGCAGGCCTCCGTACAACGCGACGATCGCGACGATATGCTCCTGGATGTCTCCGATCGCCAGGATGAAGTCGGTGATGTCGCTCACGCACTCTACCAGCTCGAAGATCAACTCCAGGATCGCATTCTCGGACTCGAACAGGCCGGACGCGACTCCGCCGCCTCCATCACACTCCTCACCGCCGTACTCGACTCCATGATCGAAGGCGTCATCGCCATCGACCACGATCAGCGAATCCTGTTTATCAATCCCGGTGCCCGACGACTCCTCTCCATCAGCGAAGGCATCACTCCCGGACACAGACTCTACGAAACTGTCCGCATCCCCGCCTTCCTCGACACCGTCGATGAATGCCTCTCCAAAAACACCGTCTGTAACCTCGAATATCGCAACCCCAGAGACCAGGCACACCACCTCCTGTTCGCCATCCCCATCCAGAAGTCAGCCCAGACCGGTGCTGTTGTCGTTGTTCGTGACATCTCCGATGTCCGCAGACTCGAAGCCATGCGCCGCGATTTCGTCAGCGGCGTCTCTCACGAACTCAAAACCCCCCTCACCGTCATTCAGGCCTGCACCGATACACTGCTCGCCGGCGCACTCGATGACCCCGCCACCGCCAGCCATTTCCTCAAACAAATCGAAGAACAATCCGAACGACTCCTCCAGCTGATCCTCAAAATGCTTCAGCTCGCACGCGTCGAATCCGGTCAGGAAATCCTGCACCTCGAACCAGTCGATGCCGCCGCCGTCGCCGCAAACTCCCTCCGGACACTCCGCACACTTGCAGATGCCCGAAACGTGCACCTGCTACTGGAAGGCCCCCCTCAGCTGCAGTTGCACACCGACCAGCAGGCACTCCGCACAATCCTCGATAACCTCCTCGATAACGCCATTAAACATACGCCCCCAGACGGCTCCGTCACCGTCCTCCTGCACCAGACCCCAAACGGCCCTGCCGTCACCGTCAAAGACACCGGCGAGGGCATCCCCGAATCCCTCATTGATCGCATCTTCGAACGCTTTTACCGCGTCGAACGTGATCGCTCCCGCGAACGCGGAGGCTCCGGGCTTGGACTTGCCATCGTCAAACACCTCTGCCACGCTCTCAATGCCCAGATCTCCGTCCGCAGCAAACTCGGAGAAGGCAGCCAGTTCGAGGTTGTCTTCAAACAGTAAACAGGACATTCCACCAGATTGACGACCGCCCCTTCCTGACGTACAGTTCCCGACGTCATCCCACCCCACTGCACCAGCAACCACTCCTCTCCCCGTATTCAGGTCCCCACTTGGCTAACTCGGCAGAAAAAAAAACTTCAGATTCACCGTCCACATCCTTCCAGGAACTCGGACTGTCCCCGCCGACACTCCGTACTCTTCGCCAAATCGGGTACCACACCCCCAGTCCCATCCAGGCTGCTCTCATTCCCATTGCCCTTTCCGGCAATGACTGCATCGGACAAGCTCGCACCGGCACCGGCAAGACCGCTGCCTTCATGCTGCCCACGCTCGAACAGATCGACAGCAAACTCCACGGCGTGCAGGTGCTCGTCCTCGCTCCCACTCGCGAACTCAGCGAACAGGTCTGCCTCGAATCCCGCAGACTCGCCACCGGACTCAATGTCCGCTTCGCTCTCGCTGTCGGCGGTCGCCCCATCGGACGCCAGGTGGATGATATTCAGGCCGGCGCTCAAATCGTCATCGGCACCCCCGGACGCGTCATCGACCTCATGCGCCGCGGACATCTGAATTTCAAAAATCTCTCCATCGCCGTTCTCGACGAAGCCGACCGAATGCTCGATATCGGCTTCCGCCCCGACATCGAACGCATCCTCCGCAGCTGCCCCTCAGACCGGCAAACGCTGCTCCTCTCCGCCACAATGCCCCCCGATGTCCTCAGGCTCGCCCAAAAATACATGGTCGAACCCCAGTCCGTTGACCTCTCCGAAGACCGCGTCGTCGTCGATACCATCGAACAGTTCTACGTCACCGTCGACGAAGATCGCAAACTCCCACTCCTCATCCGCATCCTCGCCCGCGAAAAACCCAGTCAGGTCATCGTCTTCACCCGCACCAAACGTGGCGCCGACAAACTTCACGAAGTCTTCTCCAAACGGCTCAAATCCGGACGCATCGCCTGCATCCACGGCGACCTCCCACAACGCAAACGTGACCGCGTCATCCGCGAACTCCGCGCCGGACACCTCAGACTCCTCATCGCCACCGATGTCGTCGGACGCGGTATCGATATCAGCGGCATCTCACACATCATCAATTACGACATCCCCGAATACTGCGACGACTACGTCCATCGAGTCGGACGCACCGGCAGACTCTCTTCCGACCAGCAGGGACGCGCCGTCACCTTCGTAACACTCGCTCAGGGTGGCGAACTCACCAATATCGAAAAACGTATCAATACCGTGCTTCCCGAATACCAGGTCGAAGGCTTCGATGCCTTCCGTCGCCGCGAACGCACCAGCCGAAAAATCACCCGCTTCGGCAACGGCACTGAATAGCACTGTCACCGTCAACAGCCCACATTGCAGCACGCCGCTGCATCGCTCCTCCAGGTGCCACAAAATGCAGGCAGGCAACGCAATGGCACTGCCACACAATCGCCGCTTGCTCGCCACCGCAGACAAGGCCGTTCGGGTTTTGCAGACAGGATTTCCAACGGCACCAGTGCCCTGGAAATAGCCGGCGATTCGGAAGGGCAGGGCTCCCGCCTTTCATGACCTCCTCGATCAATCAGCACTGATCAACTCCGCATCCGGTCACGGTATCGAGCCCACCTGCAATGCCGGTCCTCGCTACCCCTGCGGTCTGCTCATCGATCACATCCTCCACTCCCGACACCTCACCTGCCTCAGTCGCCAAATCCTGCCACCCGTCAACTCCGATCACCAACCCGTTCTCGCACACTTCAGAATTTCAGATCCTGTCCCGCAGCGTGGCTCCGCAATGCCGTCAGCGTCTCATCCGTACTCGCCGGATCCACCGCCCGACACGACTCCGTGAGAATCGCCGCCAATTCCGCCAAATCTCGCCGCCACTCCACAGCGTCCAGCTGAGGTGGCTCAAGATCCGCAAACTCGCCACACAGCAGAATCAGCCGCAGACAGTGACGGAACACCACCCCCTCCTGCTTCGTCAACTCCCGCGCTCGCACGTAACGATCAAAATTGCCGCCAAATCGCAGTAAATCACCCACACACCAGATACTCCGCTGCGAAATCATGCCCACACCCGGATAGTCGTGCTGAAACAGCATGCGCATGCGGTCCCCCAGCGGCAACGGATACACCTTTTCCGCTCCACCTCGTCAAAATATCCCGTCAGCTCCTGCGGCGTCACCAGCCCCAGCGACAATAATCTCGGGTTCAGATAGTCCACTGCCAAAGGCCCTGGCGGCATCGCCTCTGGCAGCGGTACTCGCACCATCACCGCCACCGACGATGGCATGTCCAAAACGCTCTCCAGCAACTGCAGACGCTCTTCGTAACTCGCCCGATGCATGTGCTCTGCCAAAAATACCCCATACAGCGGGTTGATACTGCGAAAACTGTTGATCAGCTTCAATGGCTCTGTCGCAATCGCCAGACGCGGCTGATACGCCGGCTCCTCAACCACACTGCCGGAAACAGCCCGCTTCCCACCCGCCGAACTCGACTTGCCACCTGATTTCGCCGACTTCAACCCACCCGTCGCAGCACCGCTTCCCCCCGTCCGCGCCTCCGAAATCAATCGCCCCAGCAGTCCCGAACCCGAACTCGCCCCAGCCGGCGACTCCGCTTCAGCACCCACCGCAGACTCTGATGGACCCGGCACCGCAACGGTCGCCACCTGCCCACTCTCGTCCACCTCCGCACTCACGCCCCGATCAACTGCCGCCTGCTCCTCAGTCCCCTCCTCAACACCTGCTCCAAAATCCTCCTCAGATCCACCAACAGCCCCCGTCCCGCCAGCGCCATCCTGATCCTCAGCTTCGCCGCTTGCACCCTCCTCCATACCCACCGGAGGCAAATGCGTCGATAACCACCTCGACTGCGATACCGCCGCCCCGCGCGAATCAATCACCGCCAGCAACTCCCGCGCTGAAGATTCCGCCAGCACCGAACGGAATGCGCATGGCCCCGACTCACCCAACGCTCGCGCCGCCGAGGTCGCGGGGCAGGGCGGGGGTGGGTCCAGTGTCACAAAACCTGCGTCCGCCAACGTCCTCAGCATCGCCACCAACTGCCGACACGCCGACTCCTTCTCCGCAGGCTCCAGCAACCGACGGTTGATCGCATCAAACAGCGTCTGCACCGTCCCCGATCGCCGAATCAGAAATGCCAGCAGTCGCCATGGGAAAATCCCTCGACTCGCCAAACGTACCGGCGGAGCATCCCGCAACACCTGAAACTGACGCTCCGACCAGTACTGCACACCCTCACGCCGCTTCGGCATCTTCTTCTTCAGATTCTTCTTCGCGCGGATCAAATGCGGGTCCCGAGTGTCCTCCGGAATCTCATCATACTTCTGCTGCCAGCGAAACAGCCGCACATCGTCCTCGTGCGCTACCGCAAACACATAGCCACGACTGTCAAACTGCGGACGCCCAGCCCGGCCAAACATCTGATGCGCACTGCTCGCATCAATCAGCTTCATCCCGCCCGGTGGCCCCTTCAACAGCGATGTCATCACCACCGAACGCGCCGGCAGATTGATGCCCGCCGCCAGCGTCTCCGTGCAGATACATACACTCAGCAGCTTCTGCTGAAACAACTGCTCCACAACCCGCCGATATCGCGGAAGCAGCCCGGCGTGGTGCAGACCAATCCCACGCAACAACAACTGACGCAGCTTACCACCCGCACCAATCGACCAGTCGTGCCGAGCAATCTCGGAAACAAGCTGCCGCTGCTGGCCGTCCGCCAACAAGTCCCGCCCCCGCAATTGCTCCGCCACACTCCAGCACTCGCTGCGGTTGAAACAAAAAACCAACGCCGGTGTATACCGCTGCTGCTCGTCGCCCCGTGACAGCTCCTGCAGCTGGTCCGGCAAAAACTCGTCCGCCACCCAGCGAAAATCCAGCGGTACGCGACGCTCCGTACTCTGCAGCAATCGCAGCGTCCGGCCATGCATCCGCGATAACCACACCGTGAAGTCCGTCGCATTTCCCACCGTCGCACTGATCAGCAGCAATCGCACATGCTTCGGCAGCAAACCCAGCGACAACTCCCAGACAATCCCCCGCTCCGGATCATTGAAACTGTGAAACTCATCCATCACCACCGCTGAAACCTGCTCGAAACTCTCCTCCTCCGGAGATAACAAGCGGTTCAGCAGTATCTCCGCCACCACCACCAATATCGGCGCCTCTGCGTTCTCCTTCCGATTCCCCGTCACCAGGCCCACCTGGTCCGCCGAAAAACCCCAGCGAACGGCCGCCTCACGCAACTCCCGATACTTCTGCTCCGTCAACGCAATCAACGGCGTCGTGTAATACGCCCGACGACCTCGCAGCAACGCCTCATACAAAGCCGTCTCCGCGATCACCGTCTTACCCGTACCCGTCGGCGCACACACCAGGATCCCGTCACTCGATTCAAACCACGTGAGTATCGCCTGCTCCTGAAACGGATACGGTGGCCACGGCAACTGCTCCAGATAACGCAGCGCAATATCCTCTGATGTCAACTCCTGATGCCCAGCCCCCATATCAAGGCCTCCAGTTCACCAACCACGCGTCGACACTCAGACGTCCACAACCGCCACTCAGCTCCCACAACTTCAGAAATCCAGCCAGATCCCCGCCCCAATCAAATTCTCCTCACGATCCACAAACGAATACTGCGTCGAAGGTCCGTGATAATAATTCGCGCCAATCTTCAAACGATGACCCGACCGAACGCCGTGCCAGTTCCAGCCAGCCACCGTATTCACACCGATCAAACTTCCCTGCTCCTCCCGGTAATGGCCATGGATCGCCACAAATGGAGCACCCGACCAGCGGGATTTGGCGGCCGGCGTCCACTCCGTCCCCGCCTGCAACTCCAGCGGCTCAGCACCACCAGAAACTCCCAGCGCCCACCCGATCTCACCATACACACGCAACTCGTCTGTCAGCTCCTCACTCACACCCGCCAACAGCGAATCACGCACATAATTCAGCCGCTCAGTGGCCGGATACGCAAGCAAAAACTCATCTCCAATGTGGCTGCTGATGTGCGAATAACCCGCCCGCCACGAAGTGCTCTCCTCACGCCATGTGCCCGTCAGCCCAACCCGGTAGTCCGAACCCTCCAGCATCGTACTCGGCTCGTCCGGCAAAACTCGCGCAAATACCGCCCCGTCAAGGTCCACCTGAAAACCCTCAGGATCCTCGCCACCCACTGTGCCATTGCGAATCAATCCCACACGCCCGCCAAGAACCGCATCCATCACCTGCCGGTCACTCACCGTGTCGTGCAGATTCAACAACTGCATCCGTGATTCCTTGTCCCCCGCCAGCCACGTGCGATACAGCACCCCCCCCGGCAACAACTGCCAGCCCTCGCTCGCCCGTGCTCCACGCCCAAACGAAATCCCGGTATGGGCACCAGCCCCCCGACTGTCAGGCTGCATCTGCACGGGACCCCGATGCGTCGCCAATTCCGCCGGATTCAGGCTCGGAAGCTCAAACGGAGCAGAGGGCGCAGGTGCTGCTTCACCCTGCGGAGCCGCTGCCGCCTTCTCAGCGCCAGACGGTCCTCGCTCAGATCCCACTCGAGAAGATACCCGCCGCAGAAATGCCGGCGACAGATCGTCCGCACCAGCCGGCTCAGCAAACACGGCGTCAGCGGACAGGCGTATCGCCGAATCCTCCGCCTTCGCAAGGCCTGACCTGCACAGCAGCACCGCGGAATAAGCGATGATGGCAGAATATCGGAAAAACAAAAACGGCTGCCCCATGTGGATCACCGGACCAGTCCTTGTCGTGGTGCGATCCACCACCGGTGGGTGGCGGAGTTCTTTCAGACAGGAAATCGGCCGCTCTCGGGGCGGGTTGTAACTGATGCGCCAGTCGTCAGGCTTTTCGCAGCTATGTCGCGTACAACGAATCTATGGCGCAAAGTTTAACGGTTGTACTGGTCACGCTGTCCAGCGGGATTCCAGCCGAATACTACCAGCGGAAAACCGCTCCCGGATCCCCCAGTCTCACACTCCGGCGGACCGCTTAAATGGCCCCCTCAAAGCCCCAGCGCATCAGCCATGGAATAGAGCCCCGGCTTTTGGGCAGCAAGAAACCGAGCAGCCGTGAGGCTGCCAAGAGCGTAACTGTCGCGCGTGTGCCCACGTACAGTGAGGTCGATGGTCTCCCCCATCAGTCCGAAAACAATGGTGTGCTCACCCACATTGTCACCAGTCCGCACGGCGTGATATCCAATTTCGCTGGCCGGACGCTTGCCTGTCCGACCCTCACGGCCATGCACGTGGCTCTGCTGCCCCATCTGCTCCGCCACAATTCTCCCGAACTGCAGCGCCGTGCCACTGGGGGCATCTTCCTTGAATCGATGATGACGCTCAATAATCTCAACATCCACACCGTCGGCGTTGTTGCGCAGGATTCGAGCCGCCTCGCTCACAAGCTTCATGACCAGGTTCACCGCCGTGCTCATGCTTGGAGCCATCAGCACGGGGGTTGTTTGAGCGGCCGCGAGCACTGACGCACGAAGGTCAGCGGGAATTCCGGTGGTTGCCACCACAAGCGGTATTCCACGGGATTCACAAACGGGGAGCACCGCACGGAGGCCGTCCGGCGTGGAAAAGTCAATCACCACATCCACACGCGTTTCAAGCGAGGATGCAATGGGGACGCCACAGTGTCCAGCGCCAGCAATCTCGCCACAGTCACGGCCGAGGCATGGGGAATTTGGAGATTCGAGTGCCGCAGCGACCTGCAGATCGCCAGACTGCAGTGCCAGTGCGACAACACGCTGGCCCATGCGTCCGCCAGCACCGTTAACAGCGATTTTCAGAGTCATGTTGAGACTGGCTGGCTGGATCAGCCGTTGGAACGTTGTGCGAGTGGAATGTAGTTGCGCGTCGTGGCGCCGGTATAGACCTGCCGCGGACGGTAAATGCGGCTTGTGTCGTCATCCCGCTGCTCCCGCCAGTGGGCAAGCCATCCAGGCAGTCGACCAAGGGCAAACATCACGGTGAACATATTCGTCGGAATCCCCATCGCCCGGTAGAGGATCCCGCTGTAGAAGTCCACGTTCGGGTACAGCTTGCGACTGACGAAATAGTCGTCTTCGAGTGCGATCTTCTCGAGATTTCGAGCGATGTCCAGCAATGGATCAGAGATCCCAAGTTCGTTCAGCACCTGCTCGGCCATCTTTCGAAGGATGGTCGCACGCGGGTCGAAGTTCTTGTAAACGCGATGACCAAAACCCATCAGCCGGAAATTGCTGTTCTTATCCTTCGCCATCATCACGTACTTCTTGTAGTCGCCCCCGTCGTCGTGAATCATCTGGAGCATTTCAAGGACCGCCTGGTTGGCACCACCATGCAGCGGGCCCCAGAGTGCACAGATGCCGGCCGAGATCGACGCAAAGATGTTCGCGCGGCTGCTGGCCACAATTCGCACCGTGGATGTACTGCAGTTCTGCTCGTGGTCAGCATGCAGAATGAGGAGCATATTGAGGGCTTTGACCAGCACCGGATTGATCTTGTACTCCTCGGCTGGCACAGCAAACATCATGTGCAGAAAGTTGGCACAGTAGGAAAGCTCGTTGCGAGGGTAGATCGTCGGCTGACCAATCGATTTCTTGTAGGCGTACGCGGCGATCGTTCGCACCTTGGCCAGCAGTCGCACGATGTTCACGTCTGAACGGTCGTCTTCGGTGCCTGGATAATAGGTGGACAACGAAGCAACCATGGCGGAAAGAATCGCCATCGGGTGAGCGTTTGGAGGAAATCCCTCGAAGAACTTTTTCATGTCTTCGTGGATCATGCTGTGGTAGGTCAGGTCCGCCCGAAACGCACGAAGCTGTTCAGGCGACGGAAGTTCACCGTACAGCAGCAGCCACGCCGTCTCCACAAAATCAGACTGCTCAGCCAGTTGCTCAATCGGGTAACCACGGTAACGCAGGATGCCGTTATCACCATCAATAAAGGTGATGGAGCTTTTACAGGCCCCAGTGCTGTTGAAGCCAGGGTCCATCGTGATCGCACCCGACTGCCCCAGCAGCCTGGTGATGTCAATCGCGGTCTCTTTTTCGGTGCCGCGAATCACCGGCAGTTCCCAGGATTTGCCGTCAAGGGTCAAAGTCGCAGTGGACATGTGT
>JBEIEK010000110.1:0-16736 GCA_040382995.1 Planctomycetaceae bacterium | reverse complement strand
CCTGGATTCCCGCGACGCGGCACTGGCCGGTGGCGAATCGAAGCAGCCGGCCATCGTTCCCGGGCAGCCCGATTCCAGCGAACTGCTCAAACGTATCCTCAGCCACGACCCCGACGTCGCCATGCCACCTCCGGATCAGCCTAAACGTCCATCTGAGGCCGACGTGGCGGTTCTGCGGCAGTGGATCAGCGAAGGTGCTGCATACGAAGATCACTGGGCCTTCACCCCCCCCAAAAAGACTCCGCTCCCGAACCCCACCATCACCAACCCCATCGATTCCTTCGTGTCGCACCGCCTGCAGCGCGAAGGACTTCGCTTCTCTTCCGCCGCTCCCCCTGAACAACTGATCCGTCGCCTGTTCCTCGACCTGACCGGGCTCCCGCCATCCCCCGACCAGCTGCAACAGTTCACAGCGGAAGGCCCCGCAGCCGCCGCAGGGATGCTCCTTGCCAGCCCTCGCTACGGCGAGAAGTGGGCGCGTCACTGGCTGGATCTGGCCCGCTACTCCGACACCAACGGCTACGAAAAGGACCTGCAGCGCGAACAGTGGATCTGGCGCGACTGGGTGGTCAATGCCATCAACAGCGACATGCCCTATGACCAGTTCATCATCGAACAGATTGCCGGCGATCTGCTTCCCAACGCCACTCAACAGCAGCTCATCGCCACCGGCTTCCTCCGCAACAGCATGATCAACGAAGAAGGCGCGATTGTGCCGGAACAGTTCCGCATGGTCGAAATGTTTGACCGCATGGACTGCATCGGCAAAGCCGTGCTGGGACTCACCACACAGTGCGCCCAGTGCCACTCCCACAAATTCGATCCGCTCACGCATACCGAATACTTCGGTCTGTTTGCGTTCCTCAATGACACCTATGAATCACAGTCGTGGGTCTATTCGCCCGAACAGCTGCAAAAGCTGACCGATATCACCACACAGGCTGCCGCCATTCGCGACCGCATGCGTGCCGCGCGCCCGGAATGGAACACCGAACTGCAGGCATTCTCCGGCGAACTGACATCCCGCCTCCCCGCATGGACTCCGCTGCAGTTCATCGAAATGGGCAGCAACAGCGGACTGAACCACCCCACCCAGGAAGCCGACAACTCCATCCTGATGAAGGGCCACACCAGCGGCGACGTGTTCGTCATCGCCGCACGGCCCGCTGCTCCCGCCACCGCTCCAGTCACCGGCCTGCAGATTGAAGTGCTCAACCACCGTGACCTGCCCCACAATGGCCCCGGTCGCAGTCGTCTGGGCACATGGATCATTCACGAGCTCGAAGTCTTCCTTCGCAAACCCGGTTCAGATGCCTGGGAAAAACAGCAGCTCAGCGAAGCCACCGCAGATTTCTCCAGCCCGGAGAATAAGTCCGGCGACGGCAAGAAAGTCACCGGCCCCGTCCAGCTGCTCATAGATGGCAGCGACGACACCTCATGGCTGGCAGACCGCGGTCCGGGTTTTCGCAATCAGCCCTCAGTCGCCGTGGTCCGCTTCACAACTCCGCTGGAGCTTACCGAAGGCAGTCAGCTCAAGATCGCCTGGCGGATGGGTGACATGCCAGGCTGCATGCGATTCAGTCTGACATCCGCGCCCAGCCCGACGGCACCCTCTGTCAACCACGCCGCAGTGCTCGCACTGCAGCTTCCCGCAGATCAGCGGACCGCCGCTGAGCAGTTAGCCGTGTTTGACGCGTGGCAACGCTCCGTTCCCGAACTCAAGCCGCTCAGTGAAGAACTCGACAACCTGCTCCGCACAACTCCGGATGGCATCACCACCGTGCTGCACGTGACAGCCCGCAGCCCCCGCGATCCTCGCACCACTTTTCAGCTGGACCGGGGCGAATGGGATCAGCCGCGAAATCCGGTGCAGCCCCACGTTCCAGCTGCCTTCCATCCCTTCCCCGCCGACGCACCGCTCAACCGGCTCGGCTTCGCCCGCTGGCTCGTGGATCCCCGCTCACCGCTCGCAGCACGCGTCGCCGTGAACAACATCTGGCAGGCAATCTTCGGGCAGGGACTGGTGGAGACATCCGAGGACTTCGGGACGCGGGCTCCGGTTCCCGAATACCGCGAACTGCTCGACTGGCTGGCCGTGGACTTCATGGAGCATGGCTGGAGCCGCCGGCATCTGCTGCAGACGATCATCAGCAGCCGCACGTATCAGCAGTCATCCGCAACCACCCCGGAACTGCTGGAACGCGACCCAAAGAACCAGCTCCTGGCCCGTGCACCCCGCTATCGCGCCGATGCCGAAGTCGTCCGCGACATCGCGCTGACCGCCGCCGGACTGCTCAGCACCAAATCCGGTGGCCCCAGTGTCATCCCACCCGTTCCCCAGAACGTGCTCGACTACAACTACACCTACCCGGGTTACTGGACACCGGCAACTGGCGAAGACCGCTACCGCCGCGCCATGTACCTCTTCCGCAAACGTTCGATGCCCGACCCCGTGCTGGCCTCCTTCGACGCTCCCAACGCAGATTTCTCCTGTCCGCGGCGGATGCGTTCGAACACCCCCATGGCCGCACTCGCAGGGCTCAACGAAACCATCTTCATTGAAGCCGCCCGCAGCCTCGCCCAGCGAATCCTCCGCGAAGCCGCTCCGGACGACACCGCCCGCGCCCGCCACGGATTTCTGCTGTGCACCTCCCGACAGCCGACAGACACCGAACTCACAGAAGTGCTCGCCGCACTTAAAGCCCGCCGTCAGCGGATCGCCGAAGGCTGGCTGAACCCGCGTGAGCTGACAACGGGGGATCCGGCAAAGCTGCCTGAACTGCCGCCGAACACCACACCCCAGGACGTCGCCGCCTGGACACTGCTCGCCCGCGTCCTGCTCAACCTCGACGAAACCATCACTCGCAACTGATCCCCCACCCATCACTGTCGGATTCACTCCCGACGCGGAGACTCGCCGGATGAAGCTCGTCACCCTGCTGCTGTTGCTCCCTGTGGCTGTCGCCTTTGGTGGTGAAGGGAATCGTCTGGCCAGGTCGGGCGATTCGGCAGGAGCCTCACCCTCCCAACCCCGGCCCAACATCCTGTTTCTGCTCACCGACGACCAGCGGTGGGATGCTCTCAGCCTTGCCGGGCACCCGGCGCTGAAAACGCCGCACATCGACAGACTGGCGCAGGAAGGCGTGCACTTTCGCAATGCCTTCTGTACGACATCGCTGTGTTCACCCAGTCGCGCCAGCATCCTCAGCGGCCTCTACGCGCATGCTCACGGTGTGGTCAACAACTTCACGGAATACCCGCAGGACCTGAAGAGCTTTCCGCGAGTGCTGCAGCAGTTGGGTTATGACACCGCCTATATCGGCAAATGGCATATGGGCGAAGAAAACGACGCACCCCGCCCGGGATTCAACTGGTTTGTGTCACACCGCGGTCAGGGCAAGTACTTTGACACGGAGTTTAATATCAACGGTCAGGAGCGAAAGGTGGTTCCTGGCTATTACACGCACGTGGTCACAGACATGGCCGAATCGTGGTTGAAGCAGGACCATGGCGGCCGCCCCTGGTGCCTGATGCTCGGCCACAAAGCGCCGCACAGCTTTTATCAGCCGGAACCCAAATACCAGCAGGTCTTTGACGACGTGCAGGTGCTCTATCCGGAAACCGCCTTCATGCTGCGGGACAAGCCGGACTGGATTCGCCAGCGACTGCCGACGTGGCACGGGATTTATGGACCGCTGTTCGATTGGCGCAAGCAGTTCCCGGATGCGTCGCCGGCGGCCGTGAAGGACTTTGCGGCCATGACACGCGCTTACTGGGCGACGCTGCTGTCCGTCGACGACAGTGTCGGTCGTTTGTACCAGCTGCTGCGCGACCGGCAGCAGCTGGAGAACACCATCATTGTAATGATGAGCGACAATGGAATACTCAACGGCGAACACGGGATGGTGGACAAGCGGACGGCGCACGAGCCCAGCATGCGGATTCTGCAGATCGTTCGTTTTCCCGGACTGACACCCGTGGACAAGCCACGGCAGATCGACCAGCAGGTGCTCACCGTCGACATGGCTCCCAGCCTGCTGCAGCTTTGCGGAGCACCGCCACTGGAAGGTATTCACGGACGTTCGTGGGTGCAGCTGGTGCAGCAGGGGGATCCGCAGTGGCGCAAGTCGTTTCTTTATCATTACAATTATGAAAAGCAGTTTCCATATACACCCAATGTGCGCTGCGTGCGGACAGAAACCTGGAAGTACAGTCGTTCGCCGCACGGCGACGGGGGCCCGGACCGGCATCGGGCGGAACTGTATAACATCGAGTTTGACCCGGAGGAGCGACACAATCTGATTGATCGTGCGAAGTACCAGCCCGTGGTGCAGCAGATGCAGCGGGAGCTGGAGCGGGTGATGGAGGAAGTGGGTCTGACCCCGGCGTCGGATAAAATGCCACTGGACGAAGGCATCCGCCTGGAATTGCCGGATCAGAAGATTCGCTGATTGAACGACTTTTGGGAAAAAGTGAGGAACAGATACCGCGAACAAAAGTCAATCGTTTTTCGCCCCGAATTGCAGCAAATTTCTTGCTTTTCCAGGAATTGTGTGGGTATCTTCTGCATCAGGTTCAGTGCGTTCGGTAAAGCACTGCCACAGAATACACCCTGACACAATCTGGAAAGTCTGCAGCATGAACCCCAGTTTGCTCGCGCGTCTGTCACGCCTGATTTCGGACCATTCCAGGCAGCCACGGCGGCGCATTCGTCTGCAGCAAACGCTGGCTGAGGGTCTGGAATCCCGATGTTTACTGTCGGCCGCACCACGCGTGGAAGTGTTTGAGCCGGTGGGTGGCCCGGATTCGTTTGTGAAAGCCGAAGCCCATTTTCGACTGGTATTCAGTGAACCGGTCGTGGGTATTGACGTGACGGACTTCAGGGTCATTTCCAACCCTCCTTTCGGACCGACGTGGACTTCATTGGGCGTAACTGGCAGTGGTGCGGAATGGACTGTGTCGGTTTACGGTCTTGAGGGCACGGGGCTGCTGCAGGTCTATCTGGCTGAAGGCAGCTCCATTCGGGACGCGGACAATAATCCGCTTTATGCCGGGGTCAGCCATGGCAGTTTCCAGGAGCTCTATGAGAACGGAGTGATCCGCCGCTTCCGTTCGGTGCTGTCGGAAGATTTCGACGGAGATGGCCAGGCAGAAATTGTCTTTCGTCAGCCGGTGGCGACGGGCCTTTTCATGAACGGTCTGACGAGGATGGATTTTTCGGCGGACGGCCTGCCACAGTTTGCATCGATTCTCAACATGTTTGGCGGTGCTGGTCCGTTGCTTGCCGGAGACCTGACGGGTGACGATCGCCCGGAGTTGGTGATCACTGCGGGTGGCGGCATGGAGGTGGTCCGTCTGGAACCGGACGGCGTACAGAGTTCGCTGCACTTCAGCCATACTCTTTTCAATGAGGTTTCCGATGATTCTTTGATGATCCACTGGGATCACCCGGGAACTGGTCATTTTGCGGATCTGACGGGTGACGGATTGCCGGACATGACGGTTGTCGTCCAGCGTTTTGGGAGTTACTACCTGGCAATCGTCAATGGAATTGGCCGCAATTTTCTGCCGCAGCAGTTCATTCCCGATCTGACCTCCCCAGGTGTGTCGTCGATTCGTCAGGTGGCCACCGGAGACCTCAATTCTGACGGACTTGGGGACCTTGTCATGTGTGTTGGGGGGACGGACAGCTTTGGTCAGGTCACCAGAGAAAGTCGCGTGTTCCTCGGCACACCGGACAACACTCCGATCGAGTCCGGTCAGCAGGTGCTGCAGAGCGTGCACCCCGGCCGGTTCGGACTAACGCGCGAGTTTGCTCTGGACGACATGGATGGTGATGGAGTGCTGGACTGGATCGCCCAGCAGGATTTCGCTGGTCTGCATGTCTTTCGTGGCAATGGCGATGGGACCTTTGGCGAAGGGATCCCAGTTGGCCCGAGCGGTTCTGATGGCGAACCGGTGATTCCCGGAGAGGTGGTGCGATCCGACGTCAATCTGGATGGACGGACGGACATCTTCGCGTTCGATCACCTGTCCCAGGGACGCCGCGTGCGGCTTTTCCTGCAGACCGTGTCCGGTGAGTTTCAGCTGCAGTCGGAATTGATGGTTCCCCAGATCGACTACTTCGTTTATTCAGTCCCGCTGCAACCGCTTGCTGATGGGCAGCACGGTCTGGAGCTGGTGTTCAGCAGGGACAATGGTGCGAACGGCGGCGTCTCCACCTTCCTGCAGAAAATCGTGGTGACTGGGGATTTGCAGCTGATGGCTGAGCCGCTGATTACGCTGGACGGAGTGATTCAGGGTGCTGTGTATGGTGACTTTGACGGCGATGAAGTGCAGGATACGGCCATTGTGACCTCAGGCCCGGTGGATGACTTCGTCCCCACGGATCTCAATTTGCTGCTCAGAAACGCTCCGGGCACTGCATCCGACCCCATCAGGAAGACGCTGCTGATTGCAGAGCCAGCGGGCAATCAGCCAACAACTCTGCTTGCAGCTGACATCGACAACGACGGCTTCCCTGATGCCCTCACCGTCAGTCCCGGCGTCAACGAAGTCAGCTTCCGGCACAGCTTCGCAGATGGCCTGTTCGGCTCACGGGTCAATGTGAGCGTGGGGGCAGGCCCGGTGGCTGCTGCAACCGGAGACTTCAACCATGATGGACTACCGGACGTCGCCACAGCCAATCGCGACGCGGGTTCGGTCAGCCTCGTGCTGGGCGATGCCGAACAGACTCTGCTGTGGTCCTCCGATATTCCGCTGCTGGGAAGGCCCGTGGCGATCGAGGCGGTGGATCTGAATCATGACGAGTATCCTGATCTGATTGTGGCGTTGAGCACCAGCCGTTCTGTGGCGATTCTGCGTGGCACATCGACCGGAACATTTTCCGAGCCGCAGTATGTCTTCGTGGATCAGATCCCCACAACGATGGCGGTGGCGGATCTGAACAGCGACGGGCTGCCGGATATTGTGACGGGGAGTGACACCGACAGTCGGCTGTTCGTTCTGCTTGCCGGCAGCAACGGCATTTTTCAGTCGCTGGAGATTGCCACTGGCGGACCACTTATTGAGGTTGCGACCACCGATCTGACAAAGGACGGCAAAACGGACATCATCACGCTTGGAAGCACCGTTTTGGGGTACACGGGGATCACGCTCCACGCCGGCAACAACAAGGGTCAGTTCGCTCCGGGAGAAGTCATCAGCGGGTCGCTGATGGGGGCGACAGATCTTGCTGTGGGTGACATCAATGGCGGTGGTGATGATGTGCTGGTGCTCACCAGCAGCGTATTCGGTTCTCAGGTCATCTATCTCACGGAAGACCTGTACTCCGACGAATCGCCATATTTCATGGATTTGCTCACGACATCCAGCTCTGCTGTCACCCTGACCGCAGCGGACTTCACCGGTGACGGTCGGCTCGACATCGCCCTCGCCGATTTCCATCGCGACGCCATTCGCGTCTTTCGCAACACGTTGAATGATGCTGTGTCTGCAGGCAATGTGCAGGTCGTCACCAATCTGCCTCCATCACTCAACCCCGTCGGCCACGTGCAGTTCCTGGAAGACACCGCGGAATACCGCATCCCCCTGACTGGCATCACACCTGGTGCGGGTGAGAGTCAGCTGGTGCGCATCGTGACAGCCGGAAGCACAAACGAGGCGCTGATCCCCAATCCGCTGTTTGTGCCGGGCAAAAATGCATCGACCGCAGAACTGGTACTCAAGCCAAAACCACTCCGCAGCGGTACCGCGAAGCTCTTTTTCTACCTCGAAGATGCCGGCGACGACGGCAACTTTGAAACCTTCGACGACAATGGCTACAGCCAGCTCTACTCGTTCAACGCCACCGTCATTGCCACACGCGCCGTTGTGCTCAGCCCGATTGGCATCACCACGTCGCAGCAACCGGAATTCTACTGGACCGACGTGCCCGGCGCAGTGAACTATCGGGTGTGGATCGCAAACGCGTCAACCGGGAAAAACCCGGTGCTGCTGGAAACCACGGACTTCCCCGGTTTTGTCCCGTCTGCCCCACTCGGGATCGGCAAAATCGACGTCTGGATCCAGGCGGTCCTTGCCGATGGCAGGCGGCTGCCCTGGTCGGTTCAGCATCGCTTCGACATTCAAACTCCCGTCGAAATCGATCCGCTCGCCACACGGCAGGCCAATCCCCGACCAACCCTGACGTGGCCAACTGTTCCCGGTGCTGACGCCTACGAAGTCTTCGCCAGCAACATTTCCACGGGTCAATCCGGCGTGATCCGGCAAACGGTCACTACCAACAGCTGGACCCCTGCCACTGACCTTGGGATCGCCCAGTGGCGGTTCTGGGTGCGCGCCTTGGTTCGCAGCAAGTATACAGCTCGCTGGAGCACTGCCCGGGATGTCCACGTGGTCACTCCGCCCGTACCAGTCGGGCCGTCTGTCTTCAGCACGCTGCAGCAGCCGACGTTTGAATGGAGTCGTGTGGGCGGAGCAAACGCGTGGGGCTTCCAGCTCCGCAATCTGACCACCGGGAAAATCGCGTACGACATCCGTGGTCTGACCACCAACAGCTTCACCCCGCCCGCTCCACTGGCCCCTGGTCGCTACCGCTGGTGGGCCTTTGCAGAATCCGCCAACGGCTTCCGCGGAGGCTGGTCTCTCGGAGTGGACGTGGGAATCAGTGACCGCCCGATCCTGCTGGCCCCGTCAGGAAACGTCTCCCAGCAGAATCTCACCTTCAGCTGGCTCCCCTTCCCGAACGCGAAGAGCTACGAAATCTGGATCACCCGGATGGAGCCTCGGCAGCAGGTGGTGTTCCATCTGACGAACATCACGAACACCATTTTCCAGCTCACTTCACCCCTCGTCACCGGAGCCGTTCACCGGTTCTGGATTCGTGCGGTCATCAGCGACACGAACATCACACAGTGGAGTCAGTCGCTGGCGTTCACCGTGGCTGCAGCTCAGACTGCATCCGGTTTCGACGAGAGTCCCGTGAATCTGCTGCTCCCTGAATTGCTGCCGGTAACGAGCGTGAAGGAGATTCCTCGGCAAAGGCCGAGCGGCGCGGCTGTGCGGCAGAACCCGACTGAGATTCAGCCTGTCTCCGTGACCAGCGAGGCCATCGAGGTCGCTGCGGTCGCTGCTGCCACTCCGACAAGGCCCGCGACGGCCACCCTCACCCGGACGCCAGTGCCGCCCGCCAGTGCACCGCATCCAGCCCTGCTGGATGAAGTCATACTGCGGGCTGTCACAGACCTCCAGCAGACTGTATAACAGGCTGCATGCAGACAGAAAACCCCTTCGCAGCTCCGGAATCTCCGGCGGAAATCCCACTTCCATCGCTCAGCGATCGACAAAAACATCCCGCGCGAATTGCCGCGCCGCGGTGGTGGCTTTGCACGTGGCTGGGAACCGCGGTGGCGGGCGCTCTCTACGGAGCCGTCAGCGGCCTGACCGGAGGTATCGAAGTCGCCATATTCATTGGCGGCTGGGGATTCGTTTTCGCTTTTTCGATCGGATTTGTGGTCAGCACCATTGGACTGCTGCCCCTGCTGCTGCTCAGGTCGCTGCTCACGCACCGCTGGTTTCCGCTCACGCTTGCGGTGGCCTGTGGTGGCACCTCCGGTCAGGTCTGCATCGGCTGGCTGGCGGCTTGCGTGGGTGCTGTCGGGGCGGTCCTGAGTGTTGTGTGCTTTGGCTGGCCGCGTTCGATTCCGTCTTCGCAATGATTGTGGGACGCGTGTCAGCACATTGCCCGAGCTGTGCTCCCGCAGCTGCCCGGTGCCTGTCTGAACGAACTTCAGCCGCGGCAAATGCCCCGCCCGGCACTCCGCGCACCACCGCTCCGCGATCCTGACGACGCTTTGCGGACCAAAAATCGCTTTTGGGCACACGCCTTTGACTCACGGGCTTCGCCTTCTAAAATCCAGCTTCAATCCTTCCACTCCCTTTCTCCCCATCAGTGCCTCGTCACCGGAACTGCTGTCCTCCGTTCCGTCGCCCCGAAAGTGCTCAGACCATGAAAGCCATCGCAGTCCGCCCCGGAACTCCCAACAGCGTCCACCTCGCCGAGCTTCCCAGGCCCGCGGTGACCGACATTGCAGACGGTCGCGGAGTGCTCGTGAAAGTCCTCAAGGTAGGCGTCGACGCGACCGACCGCGAGATCAACGAAGCACTCTACGGGAATGCTCCTGCCGGCTACGACTTTCTGGTGATAGGCCATGAATGCTTCGGAATCGTCGAAGAAGTCGGGCCCCTGGTGAAAAAAGTGAAGCCCGGCGATTACGTCACGTGCACTGTCCGTCGACCTGGGGGGTCCATTTACGACCGCATCGGGCGTAACGACATCACCAGCGAGGAAACCTATTACGAGCGAGGGATTAACCTGCGGCACGGGTTTCTGACGGAATACTTTGTGGACGAGGAAGAGTATATTGTTCGCATGCCACAGGGGCTCAGGCATCTGCACGTGCTGGCCGAACCGATGAGCTGTGCAGCGAAGGCCGTGGAACAGGCATTTCTGGCTCAGCAGCGTCTGCAGGTCTGGCAGCCGCAGCGAGCATGGGTGACCGGAGCAGGCCAGATCGGGCTGCTCAGCACACTCATTCTGCGACTTCGCGGCATCGAGGTCTTCACTCTGGCCCGTGGCCGCAAACCATGCCTGAAGTCCGAGATTGCTGAAGGTTTTGGTGCCCACTACATCAGTACCAACGACGTGTCGCTGAAACAGCTGGCCTCAACTCACGGTCGTCCGGACCTGATTATTGAAGCCACCGGCAACAGTGCCATCGCCTTCGACGCGATGGAAGTGCTGGGACACAACGGCTGCATGGTCTGGACCAGCATCACCGGGGGCAGCCGGCAGGTTCAGGTGCCCGGCGACCAGATCAACCTCCACTGGGTGCTGGGAAATAAGCTGCTTGTGGGTTCTGTGAATGCGAATTTTCGGCATTTTGAATCCGGTATCAGAGATCTCGCGCTGGGTGAAGCCACGTGGCCCGGCGTGATTCAGAAGATCCTGACCACTCCTGTGGCCGGGCTGGATAACTTTCAGGAAATGATGCGGCTGCTGGTGGAAGACCGCGAGGCACTCAAAGTCTTCGTGGAAGTCGCTCAGGGCTGATTCCCCGGCGGGGTTGCGGCAATTCACGGCTTTTCCAGGTGATTTCAGATCCGGATCTTGAACATGGCCAGATGTCTCGTCACGGGCGGATCCGGCTTCATCGGCAGCCACCTCACAGAACTGCTGCTGCAGCGCGGCCACCATGTGGTCGTGCTGGATAATCTTTCAACCGGCCGCGCGGACAACCTGGCGGCTGTCCGCGGCCACAGTCGCCTCGAGATTCGCAACGGCTCGATCACCGATCCCACAGCACTGGCCGAAGCGGTGCTGGGAGCAGAAATGATCTTTCATCTGGCGGCTGCCGTTGGCGTCCGCCTGGTTGCGGACGACCCGGTACGCACGATTGAAACCAACATCTACCCCACTGACCAGCTGCTGCGACTGGCGGTTCAGGGACAGGTGAAGCGATTTTTTCTGGCATCCACCAGTGAGGTTTATGGAAAGAACCCGAAGGAACAGTGGACAGAAGAGGACGACCTGCACCTTGGCCCCACAAGTCGCCCCCGCTGGGCCTACGGTTGCTCAAAGGCCATCGACGAGTTCCTCGCGCTGGCTTACCACCGCAAGTATGGATTCGGGGTCACAGTGGGTCGATTTTTCAACGTGGTTGGTCCGCGACAGGTGGGCAACTACGGCATGGTTGTGCCACGATTCGTCGAAGCGGCACTGCAGCACCGGCCCGTGACTGTCTATGATGACGGCTCGCAGGTTCGCTGCTTCGCACACGTGGAGGAGATTGTGGGGTGTGTGGTGGATCTGACCGAGTGTGATGCAGCAGCGGGACGGGTCTTCAACATCGGCAGTGACCAGCCAGTCTCCATCCTGCAGCTGGCACAGCGCGTGCTGGAGAAAACCGGCAGCCCTGCCGGCCTGGAATTTCTGCCGTATCATCAGGCGTACAGCGAGGACTTTGAGGACGTGCAGCGACGAGTGCCCTGCGTGGACCTGCTGCACAGCACCATCGGCCGTCGCCCCACCGCTTCGCTGGACCGCATCCTCGACGACGTAATCGCCTGGAAACGCTCTCAGCTGACAAAGACCTGACCGGCTCTCAGCCGGGTTTATGAAATTTACAAGACCATTCTTTTCAGCGGATGGGCGGAAGCCCCCGGCTGCGTTTCGCACCGCAGGTGCGCGATGTCGAGGGCATTCACAGTTGGCCTGGCCGTTCCCTTCGCCCGCAGGCTCCCGCCAGGCGGCTGACACGCCTTGCTTCCTCCCATTGCCGCAAATCCCCCGCTTCCACTTTCCCGCTCTCGGAATCGCTGGTATTTTTCTACAATTCTTCCAAAGTGTCCTGTCAAAACCAACCTGCCCTTCCGGCCGGATTCCAACCCATGAACGACGCGGCGAATCAGCATCATCGGGACTTCGTACGTCAGATCGTTGAAGACGACCTGAAATCGGGCAAATGGGCCGGCCGCGTACAGACTCGCTTCCCACCCGAACCCAACGGCTACCTGCACATCGGCCATGCCAAAAGCATCTGCCTGAACTTCGGCATCGCTGCGGAATACGGCGGCCAGTGCAACCTGCGTTTCGACGACACGAATCCTGAAAAGGAAGACACCGAATATGTCGATTCGATCAAGGAAGACGTCCGCTGGCTGGGCTTCGACTGGGAAGACCGGATGTACTACGCCAGCGACTATTTCGAGCAGCTGTATCAGTGGGCCGAGCAGTTGATTGAACAGGGCCGCGCCTACGTCTGCAGTCTGCCGCTGGAAGAAATCCGGTCCGGTCGCGGAACGCCTGCAGAGCCCGGCGTTCACAGCCCCTATCGCGACCGTTCCGTCGCCGAAAATCTCGATCTCTTTCGCCGCATGCGTGCCGGCGAATTTCCCGACGGTGCACACGTGCTTCGCGCAAAAATCGACATGGGTCACGCCCACATGCTCCTGCGCGACCCCATCATGTACCGCATCCGTCATGCGGAACATCATCGCACTGGCAGTGCCTGGTGCATCTATCCCACCTACGACTACGCTCACGGCCAGTCCGACTCCATCGAACACATTACGCATTCCATCTGCACCCTCGAATTCGAAAACCACCGTCCCCTTTACGACTGGTACTGCCAGGCACTCGGCATCCATCACCCTCAGCAGATCGAATTCAATCGGCTCAATCTGACCTACACCATGATGAGCAAGCGCAGGCTGCTGGAACTGGTGAAGGGTGGTTATGTTCGCGGCTGGGATGATCCGCGGATGCCCACACTGCGCGGGCTTCGCCGTCGCGGTTACACCCCCGAAGCCATCCGAGCATTTTGTGCCACGGTCGGAGTCACCAAGCACAACGCCACCATGGACATGGGTGTTCTTGAAAACCACATCCGCGAAGATCTTAACCGCCGTGCCCAGCGACGAATGGCCGTGCTGGATCCGGTCAAAGTGATCATCACCAACTACCCTGAAGGCACCACAGAAGAGCTCCCCGCCGTTAACAACCCCGAAGACGCCTCTGCCGGCAGTCGCCTCGTACCCTTCAGCCGTGAACTGTGGATCGAGCGTGAAGACTTTATGGAGGATCCACCGAAGAAGTTCTTCCGACTCAGTCCCGGTCGCGAAGTGCGACTCCGCTGGGCCTACTTCATTACGTGCACCGGCGTCGTGAAGGACAGCAGCGGAAACATCACCGAGATCCACTGCACCTACGACCCGGCCACCCGCGGTGGCGATGCTCCCGACGGTCGCAAGGTCAAGGCCACGCTCCACTGGGTCTCTGCCCCCCACGCCGTTCGCGCCGAAGTTCGGCTCTACGACCACCTCTTCCGCACGGCCGACCCCGACGATGTGGCCGATCCATCGCTGGACTGGAAATCCAACCTCAACCCCAACTCGCTGCACACACTCCCCGCTGCCTTCCTTGAACCCGCTCTGGGCACCACAACGCCCGGAGAACGCTTCCAGTTTGAACGGCTGGGCTATTTCACCGTCGACCCCGACTCCACTCCCGATTGCCCCGTGTTCAACCGCACGGTCACTCTGAAGGACACCTGGGCGAAGGAACAAAATCGCGCCTGAAACACGCGACTTCTCCTGATCGGAACTCTCTCATGTCCTCCGTCCCCCAGCGCATCGATGGCCCTGTTGCCGTAATTGGCGACGTGCACGGCCAGACAGAGAAGCTGCGGCAAATCATCGGTCAGCTCGCACGACTGCCCGATATTCACCATCGCTGGGTAGTGTTCATCGGCGACCTCGTCGACAGGGGACCGGACCCGGCAGGCGTTGTCCGCATCTACAGCGACCTCGCCGCACAGCACGATCGCGTCACATGGCTCTGCGGCAACCACGAATTCGCCATGATGGGTTCACTCGGGATGCTTCCAACACCCGCGTACATCGACTTCGCCAGCCGCTGGGTGCCGAACTACGACACCGAATCCACCTTCCGGTCGTGGGGCGCTCCACACGGAGATCTGGACGCGCTCCGCGAAGCCATCCCCCAAAAGCAACTCGAACTCATGCGCGATCTGCCATGGTGCATCGAACATCCGCAGTTCCTGTTCGTGCATGCCGGACTCGATCGCAACCTCCCCTTTGAAACTCAACTCAGAATTCTCCGTCAACGCGACTATTCACTAACCCACCCCCCGTGGCTGTACTCCAAGGACTTCATTCACGCAGGGGCCCCGCTCGATTCACCGGTTCCCATCGTGATTGGTCATGTGCCCATGCCGCGAGTTCAGTTTTCCAACGGCATGATCTGCACCGACACCGGCGGCGGCAGCTCCGGAGAACTCAGCTGCGTGCTCCTGCCGGAAGGCGATGTCATCCAGTCCCAGTCACCGCAGGCGCCCAATCGCCCCGGATTTGCACAGCAGTCGCCTGCCGCTGCTAAAAAACCGTGGTGGCAGATCTGGTAGTTTCTTCACAGCACTTCATCAGGCCATGTCCATGCCCGCTGACGCTCCGGTACCTGTCCCTGCCAACGCACCGGGAACGCCTCCGGATTTCTCAGCGCTGCTCCCGGAAGTCCAGCGGCTCTGCGAAGTCATCGCGCGTCTCCGCGCCCCCGACGGCTGTCCCTGGGACCGCCAGCAAACGCTCAGCTCCATCAAACCCTACACACTGGAAGAAACCCACGAACTGCTCGAAGCCATCGACTCCGACGATAACTCAGCCATTCGCGAAGAGCTCGGAGACCTGCTCCTGCAAGTCATCCTCGATGCGCAAATCGCCGCCGACGAACGCCGCTTTCTGCTCGTTGACGTTGTCCGGCAGATCGCCGACAAGATGGTTCGTCGTCATCCGCATGTATTCAATGCGGATCCGGTGGATTCCGTTGATACTGTGAAAAGCCGCTGGCTGCAGATCAAGCAGCAGGAAAAGCCGGCCCGCGAGTCACGACTCGACGGCATTCCGCTGACGCTGCCTCAGCTGGCACGCGCCGCCCGCATCACATCCCGTGCGGCTGCCGTCGGATACGACTTCCCGGACCGCTGCATGCTCTTCGACAAACTGAATGAGGAACTGGGTGAGCTTGCGGCCGAGCTGTTTGCCGACGGCCAAACTCCGGTGGTCCCCGCAACCGTGGATGCTCCCCGCATCCCGGACGACCCGATTTCGGACCCCGCACAAAAGGCGCGCGCCGAATCAGAGCTCGGTGATGTCCTGTTCGTACTTGCCAACATCGGTCGACGCTGGGGAATCAACCCGGAAGAGGCGCTCCGCAAAACCAACGCCAAATTCACACGTCGCTTCCAGGCCATCGAAAAGGCCCTGCAGGCCGTCGGCAAGACTCCGGAAACAGTCTCACTCCGAGAAATGGAAGACATTTACCAGGCAGCGAAAAAGCTGGAAAAACAACAACTCACACAGGCCTCAGACAGCTGAACGGAAAGGTTGGAATTTGCATGACAAATGACAATCCGTTCGCTGCTCCGGAGACGTCGAGCGACCAGAACAACCAGCCGGAGCAGGATGGTTCCTTCGAGATTATCGGCCAGCAGGTTCTGTGCGGACGCATGGTGCTGCTGCCAGCCGTTTGTGTGGTGACCGGGCGAACGGACGATGTGGTTTCGCAACACCAGTCACTCTGCTTTCCCTGGTATCGCATTGTGATCTCTCAACGCTGGGTGGAGTGTTATTTCTTTCTGCATCGTTCGAGGCATCAGCGGCAAGTCTTTATTCGACGCACGGCGACTGCCATTCACATCATGGGCTGGAGCCTCTTATTCGGTCCCTTCGTGCTGGGCCTGGCAGGAGTTGTCAACCTCATCGGCCTGGTGCCAATCGGCGGCCTGCTGCTGCTCATCGGCCGGATTCTCACCGTACTCTCCGGCAGCCGTTTGCGACTGGCTTCCGCGGTAAACCAGCGACAAAGCCTGATCTGCGGATTCAGTCCGGCGTTCTTCAAAAGTCTTGAAACGCTGTCAGACTGACGGGTAAAGCCGAGCCCCGACCGTGAGAGAGGCGGACGCCCAGTGGCCCTGAATTTCTGGCAGGAGGCGGTGCCGGGAGGGCGAAGCTGGGATGGTGAAACGGCGCGAGGACAGGCAAATTGGGACATTTCAATCCCCCAGCTATCGTCAGGCCCCAGCCCGAACGAATCACACACAACGTCCCAGGGCGAGCGGTCGATGTCAATCGGCCGGTAACACCCTGGTGCGTTCCTG
>JBEIEK010000109.1:0-16739 GCA_040382995.1 Planctomycetaceae bacterium | reverse complement strand
TTTGTTGTTCGTCACTAATCAAGAAACACCGGAAAAAGCTGGAGGTTTTCGTGTTTTTGCAATTTTCCCTCATTAGGGGACGCTTGTTCAAGGACTAGGATCATAATTGACGGATGAGACGCCCCAGTCTGGCTCACGGTCGAATGGGCGTCGGACGTAGTAAGGTCCCTCGTAGCTGTCGTCTTCGTTGACAAAAACTATCGCCAGCACGAACTTCTCGCCCTGGTTGAAGGCGTAGAGGATCTCGTTGCGAGTCACTGTGATGGTGGCTGCACCTTTCACTCGTCCCTTGACTTCGATATGCCGGGATTCCGGGTATTTTCCATCGACGGCCGGCGGGTGCGATGTCAGGTCCCAGCCGCACTTCTGAGCAGACACGTCCACGACGCGACAACCAGCAGACTCTTCCCGCTTCCGAACAGCGTCCATGGCGATGCGCTCAATGCGGCTGCGAGCAACTGCGTTTGCGGAAAATGCCGGGATCGCATCGTCATCCCCTCGCAGGCGATGCATCACGGCTGCCGGGATCACTAAAGCCCCGCCAAGCACGATCGGTGTGCCGTTGACCACATGCCGCATCGACTGCAGCTGGCGTTTACGGTTTTCCACGCGGCCTTCAAGATCGGCCACTGTGCGGCGAGCATTTTCGACACTTAATCGCAGATCCCTGCCGGCCTCAGCGTCCTCCTTCAGTTTCAGCCAGCGATCCGACCAGAAGGCAATTTCCCCGGTGAGTCGTTCATGAACAGCCGCCAGCGTTTTGTCGACATGAGCAATGCGGCGGTCGTGGACTTCGCGGAAGTGTTCGGGCACGAGCGTACTGGCGGCGAGCGCCACTGCTTTCTGTTCCTGATCCGCCCGGATCCATGGGGCTTCCAGAATGTCCTTCACAAGTGGTCGTTCCGATTCCGCCAGTGGCTCCAGATCCAGATGCGGGGCCCAGCCGGCAAACGAGGTCATGGCGTCCGGGTTGACGCGAACGAACTGCAGACGCTTCGACAGGACCACGCCATCGCCGGACTTGATTTCATGAGTGATCAGAAACATCAGCCACGGCTCGATCCCGTCCTCAGACGGATCGACAAACACGGCTCCCTGCCGCAGCAGGTTGGCGTGCTGGTCCAGAATCAGGTCGCTGATCGACAACATCAGCGGATGACCGGGATGCAGCAGCGTCGCCCGCTGCAGCCCCGGTTTCTCTGTTGGGCGGACTGCGTTTTTCTCAAAGCAGACGCGATCGTACCGCTTCAGTACCGGTTCCGGATCGCTTTTGCTGCGGCCGGTGATCCGGCGGTCCCGTTCGCGAATGGCTGTGGGGACGTGAGTGATCTCGAAGCGGCCCAGTTCACGGGGGTAGATCGACCCGCCAAGCTGTTCGAAAGCCTTCATGAAAAAGGCACGGACAAAGAAGGGCTGGAGGCGACGCGCCTCTGCCTTTTCCATGTCGTCTCTGATCGTGTACAACCGCTCGACGCTCAGAGTTTCCTGAGCCAGTGCGTGGCGATCCAGCAGAGACCGCAGGTGCTCGTGACCCAGTGCCTGGTCGACGGTGCGAGTCAGGTTGGCGCGGGTTTCGGGCAGATCGCCATAGCGAATGGCCTGAATCAGCAAATCTTTCAGGCTGGTCTCTTCAAAGACTTCACCGAGAATGTCAAACACGCGTCCCTGCAGAGCCTGGCTTTCCACCTCCAGTTTTTCCAGGAGGCGGTGGTAGACTTCGCCCTCACGAGTTTCCCGGGCGACCAGATTCCAAAGGTGGCAGACTTCGGTCTGGCCAATACGGTGGATGCGGCCGAATCGCTGCTCAAGGCGGTTGGGGTTCCATGGCAGGTCATAGTTGACCATCAGGTTGGCGTTCTGCAGGTTGACACCTTCGCCAACAGCGTCTGTGGCAATCAGAACGCGAATCTCGGGATCCGATCGGAATAGCGTCTGTGTTTTGCGGCGTTCGTCCCTGTTGGTGCCGCCATGAATGGTGACGACAGCGTCGTGATTGCCGAGCACTCCCGCGATTTTTTCGTGCAGGTAGTTCAGAGTGTCGCGGTGTTCGGAGAAGATAATGAGTTTTCGCTGCCGCCCGGAAATGTCGAGCATTTCAGGTGATTTCTGCAGGATCCGGGATAGCTCGTCCCATTTGCGGTCTTTGCCCGAGGCGACTACGGCTTTGGCTTTTTGTTCCAGGTCTTTCAGCAGCAGGATTTCGCTTTCAAGCTCTGCGATGCTGTTGGCGGCCGTCGCGTCATCCACCAGCGTCTCTTCCAGGCGTTCCTGTTCGTCGGCGGTGAGGTCGTCGTCGTCCTCTGGTGCATTGGCCAGTGTTTCGGCGAGCGATCTGCGTCCCCGTTGTCCCAGTTTCTCTTCGCGCAGTCGACTTTCCAGGCGATCTTTGCGTCGTCGCAGAGACTGGTAAATGGCTTCCGGGCTGGACGCCAGGCGTCGCTGAAGGGCCGTTAACGCAAATCCCACAGAACCTTTACGAGATCCGGTGAGGTTGTCTGCCTTGCCCATTTCGGTTTTGACGTAGTCGGTCACAGCCTCGTAAAGAGCCGCCTCCACGTCGGACAGTTTGTAGTTGACGGTGTACGCACGACGTTCAGGAAACAGTGGCGTGTTGTCGAACTTGACCAGTGCCTCCTTGACCATGCGGCGCATCAGGTCGGACGTGTCCACCTTGTGAGCTGCATCGCCTCGGGATCTGCCGTAGAATTGGTCCGAATCCAGGAGTGACAGGAACAGCTGGAAGTCGTCCTCCTTGCCGTTGTGCGGGGTGGCTGTCATCAGCAGCAGATGGCGAGTGCGTGCGCCCAGCCGCTCAGCGAGGCGATAGCGGGCTGTTTTTTCGAGTTTGGTGCCGAAGTAGTGGGCTGAGAGCTTGTGGGCTTCGTCGAAGATCACAAGATCCCAGCCGGCATCCAGCATTTTCTGCTGCACAGGCCCGGGGACGCGACCGTTGGGGCCTTCTTCTTCAGATCGCGACAACTGGTCCAGTCGCACGATCAACTGTTTTTGCTCTTCAAATGCGTTGCGCCCCGGGACAGAACTGTCCATTTCCTGAGAGTAGATCTGAAATTCAAGGCCGAATTTCAGGGACAGTTCTTCCCTCCACTGCTCGACCAGACTGCCCGGTGCGACGATCAGAATTCTCTGAGCATCCGCACGCATGATGAGTTCGCGAATGTACAGACCGGCCATGATCGTCTTGCCGGCGCCAGGGTCATCGGCCAGCACGAATCGCAGGGGCTGTTTGGGCAGCATCGATTCGTAAACGGCAGTGATCTGATGGGGCAGTGGATCGACGTTGGACGTATGCACAGCCATCATGGGATCGAAGAGAAACGCGAGGTCGATGCGTTTGGCTTCGCAGGTGAGTTGGAAGGCCGCACCGTCGCCGTCGAATGACCACGGCCGTTCGGCTATGGCGATGCTGAGATTTGGCTGGTCAGCCCGGCCGAGCAGGCGTTCTTTGGTGTTGCCATCAGGAGTGCGGTAGAAGACCTGCACGGCACCGTCGCCGATGGGGACCACGGCGGCGATGGTGGCGATGAACGCCGGTTCCAGGCCGACCAGCGGGAGCCCGGGTTTGAGGTCTTCAAGAAGCAGCATGCCGAATGGGGGGCGGTTGTTGGTAGTGGAGCAGGCGTGGTCGTGTGTTGGTGTTGTCTGCCGAACACAAAACCGAGAGTACAGCGGTGACTCTGTGTCCGCAACAATGTAGCACTCGGAATCACTGAAAAATACGCAGTAGGGGCAAACTCCCTTCTTATTCTGTGATTTTGAGAGTTGCGATCTTGGAAAACGGGCGAAGCCCCTTGTGAAACGGCCTGAACCTGCAGTCCATCCAAGCCGTTCGATCTGGCCTTACAGGATTGAAACGCAGCAGCAATCACTTCCCCTTCGCCCGCACGTCGAGGCAGACCAGTTTTTGGTCATCGCGGACATACAGCAGGCCGTTGGCGAGTGTTGGCGCCTGGCGGGTGGTTTGCAGGACTTCGATGCGGCCGAGTTCGCGGTATGCTTCGGGGCTGGCGTCCACAAGCACAAGTTCACCTTTCATGGTGGTGAACCAGAGCCGTCCATCGGCAAGGATCAGATTGCTTTTGCCAAACCGAGTTTTCTGCCAGACCGTGGTGCGATCGGCAAGGCGAATGCAGACGAGGTTGGTAATGGGACCGGCACTGCCGCTGTTGTCGAGTGCATAGAGGTGTCCGTCGTGGACGACGGGGGTTTGCCATTCAGCGCGGAGCTGGCTGTCTTTTCCCAGCGATTCCCAGACGGGTTTGACTGCGAGGGCAGCACCTGTGTTCGCAACTTCCAGAATCACGGCTCCATGATTTTCACCGGCCGAAATGAGCACTTCAGAGTCGCTCAGGACGACCGGGGTGGCCGTGTTGCAGTCGTATTCGGTGGGGAACGGGAAATTCCAGAGTTCCTGACCAGTTTGGGGATCCAGACCTGCCGCGCCTGCGGCATTGAAGACCAGCAGCTGCTGTTTGCCGGCGAGAGTTGCGAGTGTGGGTGACGAGTACCCGGCGTTGCCGCTGCCGGACTTCCAGACAGGCTTGCCGGTGTCGACATTCCATGCGGCGGTGGCGGCGTTTTCGGTGCCCGACTGGACGATCACCAGCTTGTCGACGACGATTGGGCTGCAGGAGCAGCCGTATTCGTTGGGCTGGCCGGCGAGGGATTTGGGGACGTTCACCGACCAGAGCACCTTTCCGTCGCTGGCTTGCAGGGCCGCGAGAATGCCTTCGCCGGTGTAAACAAAGACGCGGTCAGCCACGACGGTGGGTGTTGCGCGCGGGCCGTTGCCCATGGAGTTTTCGTAGGCAGGGGCAAGGGCTGTTTTCCAGAGTTGTTTGCCGGTCGCGGCATCCAGAGCTACCGCGAATTGTTCGGTCTCCGTCTGAAATAACGTGTACGCGCGACCGTTGCTGATGGCAATCCCGGACATGCCGGTACCCAGTGGAACCTCCCAGAGTGTGCTGGCGGGACCGGTTGCGAGTGATTTCAGGAGCCCGGTTTCAGCGGAGGTGCCGTTTCGCTGCGGTCCAAGAAACTGCGGCCAGTCGCCGCCATTTGCAGAAGACAGCCAGAGTGCGGCGAGGCAGCAGCAAACAAATCGGGCAGAAAAACTGGAAATCCGCATCAGGGCGTTCCTGAAAAAGGGGAACAGGGGGACAGGCCTATGGCACTCACTTTGTAGCCTTTCGCTCTGCGAAAGGACCTCCTGGGCCGTTCTTTCGCGGAGCGAAAGACGACTATCAAGGCCCCGGACGGCGAAACTGACTGCTATGAGAGAAAGGCTTTGGGGAGCATACCAGGCTCTGCCGCCAGCCTTCCACCCCAGTTTGAGCTGTCTTCGCTGCCGGGCGAGGCGTATGATTCACCGGGAAGGCTCAATTTCCTGTCCCGGCGCGGTCAGGTCACGATTCTGCCCATTCGAATTTCGCGAGTCTCCTCTTGTGGAACCCTGTCATGAACAAGACCTTTGACGAGTCGCTTACGGATGCGGTGCGGGACGGTCAGCCGCTGCGGGAGCGTGTGCAGCAGCTGGTCAGTGAACTGTTTCAAAGTGGTCAGGAATCCGTGCAGGCGGCGGGCGTGGTATTGCAGCGGGGTCTGCAGTCCGCGGTGGATCTGGCGCGGGAATCACTGCCTGAGCGGCGGGATTCGGTGCTGCGAGAATTATTCGAGGGCACTGCTGCAGGTCTGGAATCAGTGGCTCAGACGGCTCGATATACCATGGAAGAAGCTTCAGCCCGCGGTCGCAGGTTTGCCGCGGAGGATGTGCAGCGTCTGCGGAGCGATGTCGAGGGGATCGGGGGCATTCTGAAGGACAGTCTCCGCTGGTTCTCCGAGCGGCTGACGGCAGATTTGGGGAATGCGGCGACGGAATTGCGGACGCATGCGGAGCGCGCGACAGACGCGGCGATGCCGGGCATCCGATCGGCTGCCGAGGGTGTGTTGCGACATCCGCTGCAGACGGCGACAGAGGCAGCTGAGACGGCCATTCGCGGCAGTCGTCTGACACTCAGCGCGGTGCTCAGAACCGCCGGCAGTCTGCTCAGCGGTGCTGCAGATCGTGTGCGTCCCGGCAGGGAAGACGGCCACCGCCAGGAATCGGGCGGGCCGGTCGGGGGCAGTGGGCCGTGAGGGATCCGATTGGCATTCGCCGAGGCATTCGCAACACGCGCCGAGCGGCCGAAGTGATCACGGTGCTGGCGAAGCATGGATTTCGGCAGCTGCTGGCGGATACCGGTATTGAGCGAATTATCGGTCTGGGCCAGGAGTTGCTGCTGCGAACGCGGAACGACGTATCCTTATCGCGTCCGCTGGAGGTGCGTTTTCGCGAGGCGCTGGAGGAGCTGGGCGGGACCTTTATTAAGCTCGGTCAGGTGCTCAGTACGCGCCCGGATCTTGTGCCGCAGGAGTTTTCGGACGAGTTGCGGCGGCTGCGAGCGGATTGTCCGCGGGTGCCGTGGTCTGCGATTCAGGCCTGTCTGGAGCGTGAGTTTGGCGGTCGACAGGGGGCATTGTTCTCATGGATTGACGAAGAGCCACTGGCAGCCGCCTCAATTGCCCAGGTGCATGCTGCCCGTCTCGCTGACGGCACCGAAGTGGTGCTGAAGATTCTGCGGCCTGAGATCGAGGAACTGATTGCTGCCGACATGGACATTCTCAGCGAGATTGCCGCGCTGCTGGAGTCGCGTTTTCAGGAGCTGGGTTACAGTCCGGTGGAAACGGTGCGTGAGTTTCAGCGGGAGCTGCAGCGGGAAGTGGATATGCAGCATGAGGGACGTTCGACGGACCAGCTGCGGCATTTGTTCAGGGACCAGAGCGACATTCGTTTCCCGCTGGTCTACTGGCAGGCTTCCACCCGACGAGTGCTCACGCTGGAACGCATCCACGGAACGCTGCTGTCGCGCCTGGATACCTCCACACTGACCCCTGAGCGACGTCGGCGGATTGTCTCGGCAGGTGCGCGGGCTGTTTTTCGGCAGTGTCTTGAATTCGGCCTGTTTCACGCAGATCCGCATCCGGGCAACATCTTTGTCTGCCCGGATGACACGCTGTGTTTTATTGACTGCGGCATGACGGGGCGGATCGACCGGCAGACCATGCAGGACCTGGCCATGCTGGTGCTGGCGGTGATCAACGGGGATCTGGAAGGTGTGCTGGATGCCGTCTCGGCACTTTGCAGCCCGGATCCACTGATTCGTATGGATCGAGCGTTTCGGCGGGATGCAGCGGATTTTGTAGCGCGGTTTGAGCGGGGGACGATTCAGTCGCTCGACATGGCCGAACTGCTGAATGAATTCTTCTCGCTGCTGAAGCGTTACCGTCTCCGCTGTCCGGCGGATCTGGTGTTTCTGATTAAGGCGTTGTCCACGATTCAGGGAGTCGCGCGGGAGATTGACCCTGAATTCGACCTGATCGCCCACGGGCGGCCGCAGCTGGAGAAGCTCATCCGCGACCGCTGCAGCGCAGGTGCCGTGGCCGCTCGAGTGCGCTCTGCCGTGTGGCGTTATGTGTCACTGGCGGAGGATTTGCCGGACGAGGTCCGCGATGTGCTGGACCAGCTGCGGCGTCGCGAATTCAGCGTCAATCTGCGGCATCACGGCATTGATCGATTGAACGACAACACGCTGGAACATGCCAGTGGAACCATCGCTGTGGGGTTGGTGATTACGGGGCTGCTGATCGCTTCTTCAGTGCTGATCCTTGCGGAATCCCGAACGGCCGAACCGGGGATCCTGCGGACGGCCGGCATCATTGGCTTGATCACGGCCGTGGCAATTGCTGTGCTGCTGCCGATTCGCTGGATTCGCAGACGGAAGTGACCGTGGCGGCGTTGGCCGCGTGGGCACGCACCGTGATCGGGGGATTGACATCCACTGCACGCCTTGTCAGTCCGGGGCGGAATCCGAAGGATGACGTCAGGTGTTCTTACCGCCGTTTCACTGTCCTGAGTCTCACTCGTTTTTGTGCAGGATCCCCGAGGAATTCAACGCCATTGGGAGGGTGAGCGGAAGCTGTGGAAGAGGTGGGGGTTACGTTTCGCGGAGCGAAACGCGACTATGGGAGGACGGCCTCTGTTTCTTCATCCCAGTCTGGTGCACCCGGTGTTCCTGCGATATCCTCAGTGAACCAGCCTCGCTTTTCCAACCTGGAGTTCTTCGATGCCTGTTCTCTCCGTCCGCCGTGCGTACATGCCCATTTCCCGGCACGTGCTTTGTGTACTTCTGACAGCAGCATGGTGCTGTCAGTGCACCTTTGTTCAGGGCACTGACTGGCGAGTGCCGTTTGGCGGCAACGCCTATTGCACCTTGCCGGGGCCGGAAAGCAGTCAGCTGTCAGGCAGCGGGCTCAGGCTGCAGTCTGCGGAAGATGTCTGGTCCGTTTACATTCACGTGGATCGAGCCGCGCAGCTGCAGCTCAGTCTGGATGCTGCCACAGACAAATCAGCCACACTGCAGGTTGACTCCGGCGGGACAACACTTGAGTGCGCTCTCGATCCCGCCAGCTCTGGCCCCTTTACAATTGGTCAAATTCAGGCGAACGGCCCCGGCTATCTGCAGCTCAACTTCCGCGGCCTCAGCAGGACCGGGACAAGCTTTGGCCTGCTGAAAAATCTGCTGATCTCATCCACCACTCCAGAGCTCTCCATCGACTTTGTCCGCGACAACAGGGGCAGCATGTTCCACTGGGGCCGTCGCGGTCCCTCCGTGCACCTGAGCTGGGGCGTACCGGGCGACGTGACGGCCGAATACGCCTACAGTGAATTGCTGGTGCCCGAAGGCGAAGATCAGCAGGGCTCGTTCTTTATGGCCAACGGGTTCGCTGAAGGTTACTTTGGCATGCAGGTCAACAGTGCCACGGAACGTCGCATACTGTTTTCCGTGTGGAGTCCCTTCAAAACAGACAACCCGAAAGAGATTCCGGAGGAACAGCGCGTGCTGACAGCGGCCAAAGGAGATGGCGTGCACATCGGTGAATTTGGTAATGAAGGAGCAGGTGGTCAAAGCTACCTGGTTTACCCGTGGAAGGCCGGCGTCACCTGCCGTTTTCTGACGCGTGTTCAGCCCGCTGAGAACAACTACACGGTCTACACCAGCTGGTTCAGTGACAGTGAGGATGGCCAGTGGCGACTGATCGCCAGCTTCCGCCGTCCGCAAACACAGACATCACTCAAACGATTTCACTCCTTTCTGGAAAACTTCAACCCCGCCACCGGGCACATCAGTCGTCGCGTGCAATACAGCAACGTTCAGGTTCGCGACACGGCGGGTGTCTGGCATGCCTGTGCTTCCGCGCGTTTTTCCACAGATGCCACCGGAAGTCAGCGGCAGCGACTGGATTTCGCCGGTGGAATCGAAGGGAATCATTTCTTTCTGCAGAACTGTGGATTCTTTCGCAGTTCCGTCAGGCCCGGAACTCGCTTTGAATCCGGCCCGGCCGTTACGGTCAGCCCCCCGCCGGCGCTGCCGCAGCAGCCGCTCTGATTCCACTCAATCCATCTGCTGCTGCGGAACTTGCGGATTTGTGATATGCTCACGGGGTCCCCCCAATTGATCCCGCATTTTCCGCATTCCGGGCGACACACACATGTCAAATGCCGCAGCACCGACCGCCGCAACCACTCCGCAGAAGCTTGTTAAAACACGCATCATCGCCACGCTTGGCCCCGCCAGCGAATCCATAGAAGTGCTGCGACAGCTTGTTGCGGAAGGCGTCGACATCTTCCGACTGAACTTCGCTCATGGTTCCCACGCATGGCTGGCAGAGCTTGTCCGTAAAATCCGTCAGGTTTCCGCCGAGCTCGAGCGGCCGGTTGGCATTCTGGGCGACCTCTCCGGGCCAAAGATTCGTCTCGGAGAACTTCCTGGTGGCGAACTGCAGTGTTCCGAGGGTTCCGTTCTGCGTTTTGTTCGCGGCACAAATTCCACAAATCCCGCGGAACTCACCTGCACCTATGAACCCCTGATCGACGATGTTCGCCCGGGCGACAGGATCCTGCTCGCCGACGGCACCGTCTCTCTGCGGGTGCTGGAACGCGGTCCGGACGCCCAATGGGTGGCGTGTGAGGTGGTCGAGGGAGGCGTGATTCGCAGTCGTCAGGGCGTGAACCTTCCCGGTGTGGCCCTCAGCACTCCCAGCGTTACGGAAAAGGATCGCCGTGACCTTGAATGGGCACTCCAGCAGAACCTGGATTTCATCGGTCTCAGCTTTGTCCGCCGCGCCGCCGACATCCTGCATCTGCAGTCCATCATCGCGTCGCTCCGCCCCAGAACCACGCCGCTCATCGTTGCCAAGATTGAAAAGACGGAAGCCATCGAGGACCTCGATAACATCCTCGAAGCGGCCGATGCCGCCATGGTCGCCCGCGGGGACCTTGGGGTTGAAGCTGAAATCAGCCGCGTCCCGATTCTGCAAAAGCAGATCATCCGCCGCTGCAACCAGCTCCGCATCCCGGTCATTACAGCCACGCAGATGCTGGACAGCATGCAGACCAACGACCTGCCCACCCGTGCTGAAGTCACCGACATCGCCAACGCGGTACTGGATGGCACCGATGCGGTCATGCTCTCCGGTGAAACAGCAATCGGTCGGCACCCCGTGCAGTGCGTCCGCATGATGGACCGCATCGCCCGCGAAGCAGAAGTGCTGGTTCAGGCCGCTGCACCGTCGCAGTTTGCAGATGCTGAATCACGCCGCGCAAGGCCAATTACCGAAGCCGTCACTCGCGGCGCCGTCGCCGCCGCCGAATACCTCAAAGCCGACCTCATCGTCGTCGCCACCGTCACCGGTCGCACCGCTCTGGCGCTCTCCCGCATGCGCGGACGCGTGCCCATTCTGGCCTTCACCGATCGTGACGATGTCGCCCGCCGCATGTGCCTCTACTGGGGAGTGACCCCTGTCCTCAATCGCGCCGTTCAACAGTCTGCAGACGCCCTGCTGCAGTATGTTGTGCCGTGGGGCAAACGCTCCGGACTGCTCCAGCAGGGAAGTCGCATCATCATCGTGGGCCACGCCGCATGGCTCGGGGAAACTCATGACCTGATGATGGTCCACGAGCTTCCCTGAGATGCTCTGAGACCTGGGATCAGTTGCCGGCCTTTACGAAGACGTCGTAGACGCCCGGAATGCCGGCGGCCGCAGCGTCGCCGTCGTGGACATACAGACCGTATCGCAGTTGCAGCGTCTTCCCCTGTTCAAGATGCACGGGGGCTGCTGGATTTGCGCCGTTTGTGTAGGCTTTTTCTCCGAATGGGCTGACGGAAAACAGTCCGTAATCACGCACGTGATAGCGCGACGGACGAAAGTTGCCCGGATGATCCATGATCGTTACACCGACAGTTTTGCCGTCCACTTCACCGCTGTAGTCCACCCATGGAAAGTTGCGTCCCCAGCACTTCAGCGTCGTTGTGGAACCGTCGCTGGCCGTCACCCGACCACCATTTTTTTCTTTCATCGATGGCGCCACCCGAAACCCAAACAAACCTTCCTTCGTGTCCTCAAAGGCAACCGGCCCCTGAGTCGCATGAAAGGTCATGTCGTAAACCAGCAGTCGTGAGGCGTGCACTGTGACCTGCACTTCCTCGATCACTTCCGGCTTTCCAGTCTCTGCGTTCCGCCATTCGTTCGTCGCGCGAAACGCTGCCGATTTGCCCGACGCCGCCGTGATCTTCACCTGTGTCGTGCGGATCACGCCTTTCTCTGCCCAGAACTTCACACCGTTCACTTCGTCGATTGCATTCCAGATGCCCTTGTGATGCGGATGGTCGGCGTCAGATTTGTCTGCCAGCGCCCGATTCACAACCACACCCTCAGCGGTCGTCACCGGCAGAAAGTAAGGCTTGGGCAGTGTTGCACCGTAGTTGAATGTCAGGAACGGCTTGCCGTCCACTGTAATCGCCAGGGTGTCCTTTTCTGTGCCTTCTGCAATCTGCACAGTCTCGGCCGATTCACAGACCCCCGAAGTCACGACGGCAAGGACGCCAGCAAGCAAACCAGGAAACCAGCGAAACAAACGCATTGAAAACCCTCCTGTACATGGTGGAAACGCCTGCACCGCCAGGCAACCCGCGGTCAGCCCCAAATCCTACCGTCTGCAAACGTCCTCCGCCATGCTGCGACGGACAGCCAATGTCCAACGGAAACACACCCGTGCGTTCACCTCGCTGTTTTTCCATTCTGCAGGTGTTCATTTACCAGATCACGAATTGGTGTATCAACCCACTCCGAAAGAGGGTGAATTGTGAAATTTCCGAAGTTGAGACAGCTTTTTGCGGCAACTGAGCAAAAATTCTCTTGAGTGACCCCGGACAAATTCACAGAATTTGAATATTCTCGAAGACCCACGACTGTCGGACAGGGGTGTTTCCCATGCAGGATCTGCAGATCAGCCTTGCCATCATGAGCAGCCTGACACTCTGTCTGGCCGGTGTCGGCATCTATCTGCAACTGCGCACCCGACGCCGAACGCAGCGCGCCTGCATGTTGCTCAGCAGCACCGCCATGGCCGTCTATCTGGCCTGCCTCTGGAACTCTCCGCTGCTGGTCTCGCTGCTGCCCTTTTCATCGGCCGTGATTCTGGGAAACTGGCTGGTTCCTGGTGGCGGGTTTCTGGCTGGCATTCTGATGTCCAGTCGCGGCATTCATCCGCTGCGACGCGGGCTGCTCGCCTGTTCGCTCCTGCTGCTCTGCGCCTACTCGCTGTTCAGCCCGCTGCTGGGAACGGCACCGCGGTGTGCCAACGTGGAATTCGAGCGAATTCTTGAGTTTCAGACGACAGAAACAACCTGTTCGGCGGCGTGTGCGGCGGGCTTACTGCGGCTGCACGGAATTGCTGCAACCGAGCGTGAAATGGCGGATCTGTGCCTCACACGCCGTGGCACACACTGGCTGGGTGTCTACCGTGGCCTGAAGCTGAAAACCGCAGGCACAGAATGGGATGTCGTGGCAGAGCGTCTGACGATCCCCGAGATTTTGTCCGCCGGAAACACGCCCGGAGTGCTGTCGCTGAGTCTGCACGGCTGGGCTGCCTCCCGCACTGAGGACACGGAACTCGCCGGACTCTCCGGGCATTCCGTGATCCTGCTGGGCCAGCGTCGTCCGGGCGAGGCTGCCGTGTTTGATCCCTCGCCTGACTACGGTTTCGACGTCTGGACGGAAGCCGCGTTGCAGGGCGTGGATTCGGCCATTCGGCTGCGACTGGTGTCCCGCAGTGGCCGTACGATTACAGCCCCCGCTTCCGCGGACGCCGAGGCCCTGTACAGCTGGAACACGGTCTACTGGAGCCGCCGCCGCTGAGCAGCGACAGGGTGATTGCTACGGATAATCGCGGGCGTTTTCGGCTCGATCGGGGAAAGGCCGTGGTTTGAGGCTTTCGACAGTGAAAAGCCGGGCGTCCGTTTCGACGGAGCGAAACGCGACTATGGGCAGGGTTCGCGGCGTTTCGTCATCCCGGTGTTCAACCTGCACGCTCACTCAGAGCCTGTTGCAGCAGCAGATACAGTCGATCGACTTCGGCCAGAGTTTCCGGGTCTGCGTCCCAGGCATAGGGCGTGCGTCGTTGGGCGGATGGAAACAGGCCGCGACGCACAAGCAGGTATTTTTCAATCGCGAGGAACCCATCCAGTCCGGCCTGCAGCTGCAGGGTGACCAGACCGCAAATGGGAAACCAAATGCGATATGCGGTGGCATCGTCGCCCCGCTGGAGTGCCTTCCAGAGTGCGATTATGCCATCCAGGAGATCCATGCCGGGCATCGTTCCGGCAATGCCGCGGCGATAGCTGTCGATCAGCAGAATACCTCCTGAACCTTCAAAGATTCGCGCCTCGCCCGCAGTTGCATCCCGCAGAGCAGACAAATTGGGGCCGATGGGAGATGCCTCGGGTTTGAAGAGCATCTTTTCAGGGCCATAGGCCTGCAGCAGCCGCCGACACAGCTCAAGACTCACCGGCTGCCCCGTGTAGCCCGAAGCATCCTGGACGATCAGTGGAATCGGGATCGCGTCTGCTATTGCGCGGAAGTAATTCTCCAGCGCAGCCGGACCGAGACGCGTGGTCATGGGGGGGACCGCCATGACGGCGTCACAGCCGGCCTGAGCGGCTGCGATGGCCAGTTGCACGGCCTGCTTGTCGCTTTCGGCGCTGACCGATGCAAACACCGCCCCGCGTCCGGCAGAGAATTCTGCCAGTCGCTCTGTGAGTTCCAGCCGTTCCGCGAGTGTCAGCCGGTAGGTTTCGGAAACCATCCCGGTGCCGATGCCGTCAGCTCCCAGAGCATACGCCCAGTCGATTTCGGCTTTCAAAACCGATATGTCGATGCGGTCATCAGCGGTAAATGGAGTCTGCAGGATCGGGAGTACACCGTGGAGTTTTCTGGCCATGATGCCCCCTGTGATTACTTTGCTGCGTCAAGGCGATAGACGCCCTGGCCGTTGACGGTTTCCAGCATGTAGTACAGCTCACCCTGCTCATCTTCGCCGAAGGCCAGCACCGGGAACCCGGTGGAAGCGATGCGGTAGTTGCCCGTCACCTTCTTCTGTGCGGCGTCGTACTTCAACGCCCAGATGCGGCCACTAATGAAGTCTGCGTAGACGTACATGCCTTCCAGTTCCGGGAGTCGCGTGCCGCGGTAAACGAATCCGCCAGTAATTGACTTGCCCAACTGGTGGTCGTACTCCCAGACCGGTGGAAGTGGTTGATCTTTGGCGGTGGTTGCCGCACTGCTGAACAGATGCGCTCCCTCGCGAACGCTCCAGCCATAGTTGCCACCGGCCTGCACAAGATTGATTTCTTCCCAGAAATCCTGGCCGACATCAGGCGCCCAGATGTCTCCGGTTTTGCGATCGACGGAAAGCCTCCAGATATTGCGGAATCCGTAGGCATAGATTTCCGGACAGGCACCTGTTCGGCTGACAAATGGGTTGTCCGCCGGAATTGCGTAGCCACGTTCCTCTGACTGTCGATCCACATCGATCCGCAGCAGTGAACCCATGAGCGTGCCCAGATTCTGACCGTGGCCCAGTGGATCATTTCGACCACCGCCGTCACCGAGCGCGATGTACAGGTAACCATCATGCCCGAAGGCAATCGAACCGCCGTTGTGGTTGGAGAACGGCTGTGGAATTTTCATGATCACGCGTTCGCTGGCGGGATCCGCTCTGCCAGGATCATCGCCGGACACCCTGAACTGTGAGATGATGGAGGTGCGAGGTTCTTTGGAAGAGCTGTAGCAGACGTAGAACTGACCGTTGCTGCGGTAGTTGGGATGGAACGCCAGTCCCAGCAGTCCTTCTTCGCTGTCCCTGCGAAAGTCCTGCACGCGATCGGTGATGTCCAGATACACCTTTGCCAGCTCTGCGTCCGGCGAATTGGGGAACACGTAGATCCGACCGGCCTGAGACATGACGAAGCAGCGATTGCTGGAGTCACCGGCGTGGGTGAGCGCGAGCGGGCGGAGCGTCGTGATTTTGCCATCTTCATCCGCTCCCTCGAAGGCTTCCCAGCGGAGTTTGGGGAAGGCGGGCACGCCCTTCACAGCAACCTCGCCGTCCACCGGGTCAGTCACCGTCCCGTCTTCTGACAATTCGCGAATCCGAATATTGCGAAAGGCCACCAGATCGCCGTGATCCTGCAGGCAGATATGCCCTTTTTCGGCTTTGGCGAACTGCGGAAACTCAGCAAACTTGCTGGCCGCAACTCGCTGCTTCCACTCATCCGTGCCCAGGCGGAAGTAATAGTAGCTGACCCCATTCACGGCCACTTCGCACTGCTGAGGCGAGACTCGCAGGTACACGTGGTTCCATTCGCCGGCAGGGCGAGTTGCATCGTCAACGTCGATCCCTCGAAAGCCCACCTGCTGTTCAAAGCGAGTCGCCCATTCCGGTTTGACGGGCTTGTAGAGCTGATACAGCCAGCCGGCCTTCTGCGGATCACGACCGTCGACATTATCCTGAATCTGCACTTCCGGACCTGAAGCCCACGGGCGACGGTCATCCTCAGTCACCCGGAACATGATCCCGCTGTTGCCGCCCTTTGAAATGCGGTATTCAAGCGCCAGTTCAAACCAGCGGTACTGTTCAGTGGTGATGATGTCTCCGGCACCCTTTTCGGCCCGTTCAAGAATACCGTCGCGGACCTTCCAGCCGTCACTCAGATCTGTGCCTCGAAAGCTTCTCCAGCCTGCCGTGCTTTTGCCATCGAAGAGAGGCTTCCAGCCGCCGCGGACTTCGCCTGCAGTCAATCCGGCCGGCGGATCATCTGCAACAGCGACGACTGTGCTGGTGAAGCAGCACACCGCGAGGGCGAAAGCGGACAAAGCACAGCACGAGAATCGATGACGGTGCATGGCGGGACTTTCTGAAACAATCGGCCGCATGGAGCTCTGCCGAAACCACTGTCATTGTCACCAACCACGTTCAGGCGGCTCGGGCCACAGTTTCCGTCTGACCGTAGCCGGCAAGACGGGAAATCGGACCAAGCCGGCGGGTGGTGAGGAGGATCATGAAGGACGGGACCATAATCGGACGAATCACAAACGTGTCAAGGATCACGCCGGTGGCGAGTGCGAGGCCCAGCTGGTCCATACCCACCAGGCTGCCGGCCAGCAAAGATGAGAATGTGCCTGCCATAATGATGCCGCAGCTGGAGATAATGCTGCCGGTGCGTTCCAGCGCCACAGTGATCCCCTTGAGCGGTCCGTGAATTTTCTGTTCCTCTTCAATTCGG
>JBEIEK010000108.1:0-16742 GCA_040382995.1 Planctomycetaceae bacterium | reverse complement strand
CCCTGCTCTCGCCCGGAAAACTTCCCCTCGCAAACCTCGATGACTGGCTCCGGCTGATCGCCCATTCTGCCAATTTCGACCTCGCCAACACCCCCAATCAGTGATAAGCTGTCCAGCAGACCTACCCACCACGCTACACTCTTCTCACCCACCCGCCAACCCTCCAGCGAGCCTTCTCCCATGGCCAGACTCCACCGACGTTCCGTGATTCGCGGCCTTGCCGGCGTCAGCCTTGCTCTGCCTGCCCTGGAAGCTATGGGACGCGAAGTCTCCGAACAGATTCCCCGACGCTTCTGCGCTCTGTACACGGCCAACGGGATGTCGCTCCCGTCCGATGACAACAAGATTCCCGAGTGGAGCTGGTTTCCTCAGCAGGAAGGCACCGATTTTGAATTCGGCCAGTCCACGCAGCCACTGGCTCCCTTCCGCAGTCACCTCAGTTTCCTCGGCGGTCTGCATCATGCCGCCGGAGTGCTTGCGGACCCCCACATGTGCTCCGACATGTGGCTCACCGGTGCTCCGCTGCACAACCCCAAACCCGGCACCTTCAACACGGCCGGGCTCGATCAGGTTGTGGCCGTGCATACACGTCAGCACTGCCGTCAGCCCTCACTGGTGCTGTCCATCGATGCCGGCGTCGGATTTCTCTCACGCACCGGCACCATCTCGTGGAATCTCCAGGGCAAGCCACTACCGGCTGAAAACAATCCGCGGCGCGTCTTCGATCGCTTATTCCGTGGCGACACCGGCTCCGCCGACTCCCAGAAAGCGCGTCTGGAAGGTCGCATCCGCCTCGTGGATGCCGTGCTCGACGGCACCCGTCAGCTCAACTCCAGGCTCGGGGCGGCCGATCGTCGCCGCATGGATCAATACCTCACGTCGCTTGATGAAATTGAATCCCGCCTCACCGCCGCGGAACGCTGGCTGAATGTCCCGCTCAAGCCCCAGGATCACTCACACCTGAACCTCGACGTCACCAACGAAGATGCTCCGGCAGATTACTACCGCAACATGTTCGACCTGATCGCACTCGCGTTTGATGCCGATATCACTCGCTCCGTGACCTTTATGCTCAACCGCGAAGATGGCATGGGAATCAGCGACACATTCCCGCTCAAGCTGGGTCTCACCCGCACCCATCACAGCCTGTCACACGCCACCGACCGCGACGGGCAACTGGAGTTCGCACGCTACGACCAGTTCCTCAGCCAGCAGATTGCCGGATTTCTGTCCCGGCTGCAGTCCTATCGCGACGCCGCAGGAACAGTGCTGGACAACACGATTGTGCTTTACGGCAGCGGCTGCAGTACCACGCACAATCCCACCAATCTGCCGACACTGATCGCCGGTGGCGGTAACCTGGGACTCAAACATGGCACCTACTGGCGCGGCCGCGACGCTTTGATGAGCAACCTATACTTAAGCATCCTGCACGCGCTGCAGATCCCTGTCGACTCCTTCGGTGAAAGCACCGGAGAACTCAGCGGATCAATCTTCACCGCCTGATTGCAGATACAAAGGTGGGCACCGTGATCAGGCCACGTGCGCGATATCCGGCAGCGGTTCCCAGAGGATTCGGAGACCGTTGAGGACCACCAGAACCGTACTGCCTTCGTGCCCCAGAACTCCCAGCCAGAGCGGCAGACTGAAGAACGATCCCAGCACCAGCAGACCGATCATGGTGAAGGCAAAGATCATGTTCTGCCGCACCCGACGGCGAGCCGTGCGACTGATCCAGACAGCCAGCGGAAGAGCGCGCAGGTCGTCGCGCATGAGCACCACATCGGCCACCTCAAGCGCTGCGTCGGTACCCGCGCCCCCCATGGCGATTCCCACCTGAGCGGCCGCGAGCGCCGGGGCATCGTTAACGCCATCGCCGACCATCGCAACCATCGAACCACCTTCGGCAAGGCGTGCCAGCTGCACCACCTTCTGGTCCGGGAGCAGTCCGGCTCGAACGTCGTCCGCGCCCAGCTTTCGCGCCACCACTCGGGCCACACGCTCATGATCGCCCGTGAGAATTACCAGCTGTCGCAGACCCAGCCGTTTGAGTGCCTGCAGGGCGTGCTGGGCTTCCGGACGAATCTGATCGGCCACACCAATCACGCCAAATAAACCTGGCTCACTGGTGTGGATCAAAAGCGCCGTGCAGCCGGACTGACGGATGCGTTCCGCATTTTCCAGAAGTTCCGGTGCCAGCCGCAATTCGTGACTGTCGAACAAACCTTCTCGACCGACACCGACCCAGACGCCGTCCACCCGGGCGTGCACACCAAGTCCCGTATGGCTGTGAAATTCCACCAGCGGAGTATCAATCGGGCGCAGCCCGCGTCGCTCTCCTTCTGCCAGCACTGGAGCCTTGAGTGGATGCTCGCTGCGATGTTCGACGGCACAGGCGAGGCTGAGCAGTCGATGGATGTCCGCTCCAGGCGGAGCCCAGACTTCCATCACGGCCGGACGGCCCAGAGTCACCGTACCCGTTTTATCAAACGCAAGGACCTCAACTTTGCCGAGATTTTCAAGGTGCAGACCACCTTTGAAGAGCACTCCCTGACGACCGGCACGGGCGATGGCAGACAGCAGCACGGCCGGTGAACCCACAACGACCGCACACGGAGAAGCCGCCACCAGCAGTACCATCGCGTGGTAGAGCGAATCCGGCCACGTATCACCATGCAGCAGACGGGCCCCCAGCAGCACAAGCAGTGCGGCGGCAAGCACACCCAGAACGTAAGGCTGCTGCCACGATTCCACAAATCGCTGCGAAGGCGTGCGGCGAGATTGTGCTTCCTGAACCATGTGCACAATCCGCTCCAGCGTGGTATCAGCAACGCCGCGGGTCATTCTGACAAGAACGCTGCCGGAACCGTTGATCGTGCCGGCGAAGACCATCGAACCAGGACCTCGCGCCACAGGTTCACTTTCGCCCGTCAGCATGGACTCATCGGCCCACGTCTCGCCGTCTTCAATCAAACCATCCACGGGAAACCGTTCCCCCGGACGCACTCGCAGCAGATCGCCGCACGTGAGCGATGTGATGGGCACAAGCTGTTCAGTGTTCCCGTCAACGCGAGTGGCATCGAGGGGCCGCAACTGGATGAGTGATTCTATGGAACGCGTGGTGCGGTACATGGCAAACGCTTCCAGTGTGCCGCTGAGGGAAAACAGGAACAGCAGCACAATGGCTTCCAGCCACTCGCCGATTCCGGCAGCACCGGCGGCTGCCACGATCATCAGCACGTCCACATTCAAAGAACGCTGACGCAGTGCCGTGATCGCATTGCGCAGTGGAATGCCCCCGCCGCAAACACAGGAAACCACGGCCGGGATCAGAAACCAGATCGCCGGCGCTTCGATGCCCCGGAAATGCAACACCGCCGCCGCAATTCCGAAGACTGCACAGAGCAGCGTGGCCACCGCGGCAGCCAGCGGCGGTTCAGCCCGTGAGACCACAGCGGCGGAACGAGCCTGATGCTCAGAATCGGAAGTTGTTGTCATCCGGGAACCTGACATCTGTATCTCGGCAGGAAGCTGACGTGCGGAGTAAAATCCGGGCGGGCAATCATATCAGATCACTCACTGCACTGCAGGATGGAATGGTGGATTTGGCCGTCACTGCGGGAAAAGTCGGCGATCGAGTTCCCCATTGCCATCGGTGAACAATACACTCCAGACTCAGCCAAACCCGAACCTCGTGTGCGAAAGTTTCAGCATGTCCAACCCGGCCGACTCGTCGATTCCCCTGTTCCTTGTTGACGCATTCACCAGCGAACCCTTCCGCGGAAATCAGGCGGCCGTCTGTCTGCTGTCCGCGGCCCGATCCGATGCGTGGCTCCAGAAAGTCGCCGCAGAAATGAATCTTTCGGAAACGGTGTTTGTGATTCCCGAAGACCAGGGGCGGCTGCGGATTCGCTGGCTGACTCCCGCTGTTGAAGTTGACCTCTGCGGCCATGCCACACTCGCAGCCGCTCATATTCTCCAGGAACTGCACAACGCCGGCACACTGCCGGACTTCGCCGCAGCGACTCGAATCGGAGGGCTGTGGACCTTCGAAAGCCGCAGCGGACGACTCACCGCCGAACCCACATCCTCCGGAATCACGCTCGACTTCCCCGCGCTTCCCGTGACGCCCACCGCCATCCCCGCCGGGTTCCCGGAATCGCTCGGAATCACCGCCACGGACATTGAATTCTGTGGACAAACCCGCTTTGACCTGCTCGTCCGGCTGCGCTCGGCCGCGGCCGTTCGTCGACTGCAGCCCGACTTCGCCGCACTCGCTCGCCACCCCGTCCGGGGCGTCATCGTGACCGCGTTCGGCGATACTTCCGATCATGACTTCGTCTCCCGCTTTTTCGCCCCCGCCAGCGGCATTCCGGAAGATCCGGTGACCGGGTCAGCACATTGTGCCCTCGCTGTCTACTGGGCTCCGGAATTTGGTCGCTCCACGCTGTTTGGCTTCCAGGCGTCGCGACGCGGTGGGCATGTGAAAATGGAACTGCAGCAGGATCGCGTGCGATTGAGCGGTCGAGCGGTCACCATTTCCCGCGGAACACTCGTGGGCCCCGCAGCCGCTCCTGAACCCGGGACAGCTCCGCGATGACCCCAAACTGGACCTGCCCTGTTCCCACCTCCGGTCTGCCCGACCGTATCACGCTGGCTCACGGTGAAGGCGCCAGACTCACCCGACAATTGCTGCAGCACTTCATTCTGCCCCGCCTGACTGGCGGCAGAATCGCAGACGGGCATGGGCACGCCGCCGCCGCGGCTGCACCCGGACCCCTGCTGCAGGATGCTGCCGAACTCAGCACGGCCTCCGGCAGGCTTGCCTTCTGCACCGATGCGCACACACTGACTCCGCTCCACTTCCCCGGAGGCAATCTCGGTTCGCTCGCAGTTTTCGGCACCGTGAACGATCTGGCCGTTGCCGGTGCCGTGCCCCGCTGGATGAGCCTGGCGCTGATCCTTGAAGAAGGGCTGCCACTGGCTGAACTCGGTCAACTCCTCGACAGCGCTGCACTCGCCGCACGCAGCTGTGGCGTTCGGATCGTGGCGGGAGACACAAAAGTCGTCCCGGTCGGCGCGGTGGATCGGATCTTTATGGTCACCAGTGGAGTCGGAGAACTGCTGGACCCGGCTCCACCCGGCCCCGGCTCAGTGCAGGAAGGCGACAGGCTGATCCTCTCCGGAGACATTGGCCGCCACGGAGTTGCCGTGCTGACAGCTCGCGGGCAGTTGCAGTCGAACGTCCGCAGTGACTGCGGAAACCTGACGCCCGCCGCCGTGGCTCTGCGGTCCGTTGCCGGAGACCAGCTGCGCTGCATGCGAGACTGCACACGCGGGGGCGTAGCAGCAGTTCTGCACGAATGGGCAATGGAAACACCCCTGGCATTCGAACTTGACGAAGCTGCCATCCCGGTCAGCCCCGCGGTCCGCGGCGCCGCCGAGCTGCTGGGACTTGATTCCCTGCACCTTCCCAACGAAGGCACCCTGGCGGCGGTGGTCAGCCGCAACATCGGTCCGGCTGCACTGCAGGCCCTGCGGGCACTTCCAGAGTTCGCAGATGCGGCGATAGTGGGCACGGTACGTCCTCGACGCATCAGCCCAGTCCTTGTCCAGCGAGGCTTCGGTAAACCTGTACCCCTCGATGAACCTGCGGGGGCTCCGCTGCCACGCATCTGCTGAACGGAATGCCTAAACGGACCGTCGAACCCGCTTCAGACAGCCGATTAATGCGGCGAGAACACACACAACAGGGAACCAGTCGCCCCAGCGGTTGTACAGAGAAGTCCGCGGATCAAGAGGCACCTGTCCAAGCACGATGCCGGCGAAGCCTCGTCGCCACTTTCCGGTCGCGGGATCACGCAGCGACTGGACTTCGGTGAGTTCCGGAGACACACCTTCGAAGGGCTCCTGCATCACCAGGATCTTTGCCGGCTCGCGAATCCGCCCGTCGCCGTCAATGAAGGCGGAGATACCGCCATTGACGGCGCGAACCATGGGGATGCGATTCTCCACACAGCGGAAGGCCGCGGTGATCAGGTGCTGATCCAGTTCGCTGCTGCCACGAAACCAGCCGTCGTTGGTGAGGTTGACGAGCAGGTCACCGGAGCGACCTGTGGCGTCGCGGTTGGCTGCCATCTGACGGACCAGTCTGGGGACCGTATCCTCGAAACAGATCAACGGCACGAATCGCCACTGACCATACTCGAACACGGCGGTTGCTTCGCCAGCATCAATCCCGAAACCGGAGCCGAAGGGTGTGAGATTGGCGAGCCACGGGAAGATGTCCTTGAGAGGGATGTACTCACCAAAAATAACGCGATGAATCTTGTCGTAGCGTCCGACATAACCAAGGTCGGGCCGGATGAAGGCGGCGGAGTTGTAAAGACTGAGACGGTCCCTGCGGGCCACCATGGCCTCCAGTCCAATCATCAGCGCACTGCCTGTTGCCTTGGAATGCCCTGCAAGACTCTGCTGGACTTCGAGGTTGCGAAACCGGTCAATCATCGCTGAGGAGTCAGTGCCGGAGTTGCGGATGGCCTCCAGCGGAAGTTGCGCAAGGATCTCCGTATCGGTGAGCTCGGCTTCAGCCGAATGCTCCATAAAGGGGAACATGGTTTCCGGCCAGACCATCAGGTCGGGTTGCAGAGATATTGATCGCTGCATCAGCGAGTTGTGAACGCGATAGCGTGTCAGGACGAGTTCGTCGTCGTGCTTCAGTTCCGGCGGAAAGTGTCCCTGAATCAGCGACACAACCGGACCCGGGGGAAAGCTGTCTGCCGGCTGCTGCCGTATCAACCCGTAAATCCAGCATCCCGCAAACACAACACCGAACGCCAGCCACGGTTTGACACCTGGCATACCGCAGCCCGCCGGAAGCTGAATACCCGACCGTAACAGCAGTCGCTGGGGAACAGAATCAGCTGCCAGCCCGGCGAACCATGCCAGCAGGAAGCTGATTCCCCAGGTGCCGGTGATGTCGGCAAACTGAATGAGCGGTGTCCACTGGTATTGGGAATGCCCGAGGTAGTACCAGGAGAACCCTGTGAACAGCCAGGATCGGAGGTATTCCAGTGCGGTCCAGATCACAGGGGCAGCGCACCACAGTGGCAGACCCCGACTGACGGCTCGTCGCACCAGCCAGACAAAAACGGGGAAGTAGCATCCCAGATACGCCGCCAGTGCCACGAGTGCGAGGTACATGGCGGGGTGCCCAAGCCGCATCCATTGCAGCGTGGCGAGTGCCCCGAGAAACCCTGCGAGCCACAACCAGAGGGTGCACCGTCGCGGCAGCGTACTGGCTCGGGCCACCTGCAGCAGCGGAACGAGAGCGATCCAGCCCAGCGGCGCCCATTCGAGCGGGGTGAAGCAGGCCCAGAGAAGAAATGCGGAGAGTGCCGCGGGCAGGAGAGCACTGCGAATTCGACCGGAGGGTGCCGGACCATCGCGGCGACCGGATTGAATGATCCGGAGCACTTCCGGGCGCAGCGAGTCTGCGGCGGACAGTTCACCAGACTGGGACATGCTGGGCATCCGTGCTGTTACAGGAGGAGGGAGTGGACGCAGCAGAGTGGCTTTTCGCTCCGCGAAAAGGATCCGGGAGCCCTGCAGTTTCCTGCAGGGCTCTGATGGTCCATGCAGATCACCTGGCTGCTTTTTTCAGGGCTTTGACCTTATCGGTGGCTTCCCAGGTGAATGTCGGGCCGGTGCGTCCGAAGTGGCCACCTTCGGCAGTTTTGAGGAACACCGGGCGACGAAGTTTGAGGTGTTCGATGATGCCTTTGGGGGTGAGCGGGAAGTGGTCGCGAACGAGCTGTTCGATGCGGGCTTCTTCGATTTTTGCGCTGCCGAATGTATCCACGCGGACGCTGACGGGGTCAGCCACACCGATGGCGTAGGCCAGCTGGACTTCGCATTTGTCGGCGAGACCGGCAGCGACGATGTTCTTGGCCACGTAGCGTGCCATGTAGGCTGCCGAACGGTCGACTTTGGTGGCATCCTTTCCGGAGAAAGCGCCGCCACCGTGGCGGCCCCAGCCACCGTAGGTGTCGACAATGATCTTGCGACCGGTGAGCCCCGTGTCGCCGTGGGGTCCACCAACGACAAAGCGGCCGGTGGGGTTGATGTGATACCTGGTCTTGCTGTCCAGCAGTTCAGCGGGGATGACTTTGGAAATGACTTCCTTCTTCACGAAGGCGGCAATTTCCTTTTGGGAGACTTTTTCGGAGTGCTGGGTGGAGATGACGACGGCATCGACGCGCACCGGGCGGTCGCCTTCGTACTCGACTGTCACCTGACTTTTGCTGTCCGGCCGCAGCCAGTTGACGAGTCCTTCGCGGCGAACGTCGGTGAGCCGATTGATGAGCCGGTGAGCGAAGGCGATCGGGACCGGCATGAGTTCTTCGGTTTGGTTGCAGGCGTAACCGAACATGAGTCCCTGGTCGCCGGCGCCGTCCTTGTCGACGCCCTGAGCGATGTCGGGGCTTTGGCTGTGAAGGGCCAGAAACACGCGGCAGCTGTCCGCGTTGAAACCGATGTCGTCCGACGTGTAGCCAATGTCCCGAATCACTCGACGTGCCACGTTCACGTAGTCGACTTTGGCCTTGGTTGTGATTTCACCGGCGAGCACCACAAGGTCGGTGGTGCACAGAGTTTCGCAGGCGACGCGGGACGTTGGGTCCTGTTCGAGCAGTGCATCGAGAATGCCGTCGGACACCTGATCGGACACCTTATCCGGATGTCCCATACTGACTGATTCGCTGGTGAAAAAGAACCGTGACATAGTTGCAGCTGCTTCCTTGGCAGGCACTGAGCCTGAACTGCCGGGAGGACCTGAAAAAACTGTCTGCACACAGCGTGCAGACGGCGGGAAATTCTTCCGAACCACCTATGATTCCGCAGGACAGCACCTGACCGGGCGGCGGGAACTCCGTCGGACGCCGATTCTAGGGGCTCTTTCACTCCCTCACAACACAACCCAGCCGGCATTCCCCCTGGAAAAATTGAAGAGCTACGCGGTGGACGCTCCTTCCGGAACAGCTGTCGACTTAAAAAAAAATCCTTCCGCCGCCGCACTCCGCCGCGCGCTGGCCATGATTTCCACATGGTTCTCCAGTCGTGAATGGAGCGTCTTTCCCTTTCAGAAACAGGCATGGCAGGCCTGGCTGGATGGACACAGCGGCCTGATTCATGCCACCACGGGCACCGGAAAAACGCTGGCCGCATGGCTGGGCCCCGTCGCTCAGGCGCTGGCCGAGGCCGAACGCGACAGCAGCGCCAGTGGCCCGGGACCGCTGCGAGTGCTCTGGGTCACCCCACTCCGCGCCCTGGCCCTCGATACCCTCCACTCCCTCCAGGAACCCCTCGCTGAACTCGGCCTGAACTGGACGGTCGAATGCCGCACCGGGGACACGTCCGCCGCCGACCGCCGCCGACAGCAGCAACGGCTCCCCACGGTCCTCATCACCACACCCGAAAGCCTGTCACTCCTCCTCACCCGCAGCGATGCCGAATCCAGTTTCGCGAACTGCGCGCCGTGGTCTGTGATGAATGGCATGAACTGCTCAGCAGCAAGCGCGGTGTGCAGACGGAACTGGCCCTCGCACGACTGCGTCGCTGGCGCCCCGAACTTCGCACCTGGGCGCTCTCCGCCACTCTTGGAAATCTCGACGAAGCCCTCCATGTCCTGCTCGGAAAATCCGCCGCACCCGGAACCATCATCGAAGGTCGCTCCAAAAAACGCATCACCGTCGACTCGTTGATTCCCGCCCGGATGGAACGCTTTCCATGGGCCGGGCATCTGGGGCTCAATCAACTCCCGGAAGTCATTGCCAGTGTCGAGTCAGCTCGATCCACGCTGGTCTTCACCAACACGCGCTCACAGACCGAAGCGTGGTATCACGCGCTGCTGCAGGCAAGGCCCGACTGGGCCGGACTGATCGCCCTGCACCACGGATCGCTGGAACCCGAAACCCGCAAGTGGGTCGAAGACGGGCTCCGTGAAGGTCGTTTGAAGTGTGTGGTCTGCACCAGCAGTCTGGATCTGGGAGTCGACTTCAGTCCCGTGGATCGCGTGCTGCAGGTGGGGTCGCCGCGAGGCGTTGCACGACTGCTGCAGCGCGCTGGTCGCAGTGGCCACAGTCCCGGCAGTGTCAGCCGCGCGACCTGTGTGCCCACGCACGCCCTCGAACTCGTCGAAGCGGCTGCCGCCCGGGACGCCATCGCCGCAAGACAACTCGAAGGCAGAGCTCCGTTTCGCTGCCCCCTTGATGTGCTCTGCCAGCACCTCGTTACCATTGCCGTCGGCGGCGGCTTCGAACCTGCGGACCTGCTGCAGGAAATTCGCAGCACTGCAGCCTACGCCGAACTCAGCGAACCCCAGTTCCAGTGGGCCCTCGAATTCGTCACACGCGGCGGCAAATCACTGGCCGCCTATCCCGATTATCATCGGCTGCGACAGGAATCCGGACGATACCTGCCAGGCAGCGAACGCATCGCGCGGCAGCATCGCATGTCTGTTGGTACCATTACCTGCGATGCCTCCCTCGTCGTGCAGATGCTCAACGGCGCAAAACTGGGGACCATCGAGGAAAACTTTCTTGCAAAGATTCAGCCGGGCGAGACATTCCTGTTTGCCGGTCGGGCGGTGGAGCTCGTGCAGATTCGTGATATGAAAGCGTATGTCCGCAAAGCTCCCCACGCCCGTGATGCAAAGATTCCCCGCTGGAATGGTGGCCGCATGCCGCTCTCCACTGAACTGGCCGCCGCCGTTCGCGCACGGCTGGAACAGGCCTGCGACGGCATCTTCGAAGGTCCCGAGCTGCGCGCCGTTCGGCCACTGCTGGAATTGCAGGCCCAGTGGTCCGCCATCCCCAGACGCGGACAACTGCTCGTCGAACGCATCCGCTCACGCGAAGGACATCACCTGCTGCTCTACCCGTTCGCCGGTCGACTGGTGCACGAAGGACTCGCCGCTCTCCTCGCCTGGCGACTTTCCCGAAAAGCGCCAGCCACCTTCACCATGTCCGTCAACGACTACGGCTTCGAACTGCTCTCGAATCGGGAGATTTCAGAAGCTGAAGCTCTTGATCCCGCAATGTATTCTCTGGATTCGCTCCGGGAAGAACTTCAGCAGTGTCTGAACGCGGCGGAACTGGGACGCAGACAATTCCGTGAAATCGCCCGCATCGCCGGACTGGTGTTCCAGGGATACCCGGGCCAGCAGCGATCTGCCCGGCAACTCCAGGCCAGCAGCGGATTGCTGTTTGATGTGTTTGCCAATTACGAACCTGATAACCTGCTGTTGCTGCAGGCTCAGGACGAGGTACTTGAACGTCAGCTGGAACATACGCGACTGGCCGCCACACTGCGGCAGATGCGTGACAGCCAGTGGCTCGTCACCTGCCCGCAGCGACTCACGCCACTCGCGTTCCCCCTGATCGTGGCCCGACTGCGGGAACGTCTCAGCAGTGAGCAGTTGGCAGACCGCGTGGCAAGAATGACTGTGCAGCTGGAAAAGGCGGCCGGCGGACAGCAGAAATGAAACCGCAGGCAGGTTGCTGGCAACCGACCTGCGAGTGCTGCGAGAGTATGCCGCTTGCCGTGCCGCAAAACTGTTCAGGCAGCCCGCTGTTCGTCGGCGGTCAGCGGGTAGCCGTACAGATCAAACACCCATTTCAGTCGGGATTCAACCAGCTGGCGGGTTTCTGCTGGCATGCGATAAGAGTTCTTGCGGTAGGCCGTGAGTTTTTCGCATTCGCCGCGGGCCACCGATTCGGTGTCCTGCCAGCCTTCCAGTCCAAGGGACTGATGCAGGTCCTGAAGAGTTTTGAATGGATCCGTTTCCAGATCCTCGAACCGCAGTTCGAAGAGATGTCCGGGGGGAATCAGATGCTTGGTGGATTCGTACCGGCGAATGCATTTTTCGTACAGGTAGAGCGTCTCTTCGGACCATACATCCGGTCGCATGGAGCCGAGTGTGTTTTCGGCAAACATGGTTTTTCGGAGGTGCATTGTGGACTGGTAGACAGCTCTGGGGTCGCGTCGGATATAGATGAAGCGAGCGTCTGGAAAGAGTTCCAGCAGCGCGGGGACGCGATAGGTGTGCGAGGGAGATTTCATCACCACGCGGGCATCCTTGCGGACCGCCATTTTGCGGATGAGCGTCAGCAGAGATTGCTGCCAGCGAGCGCGCTCCGTCGGGGACATGTCTGCGGGATCGAGGAATCTTTCGTAGACATCCAGTCTGCCCTGGAAAGCCGCCATGATGTAAGGCGAAAACAGACAGTCGACGGCAAGTGCAACTTCGTCTTCCTGCGGGCTGGCCCATGAAACCGGGACTTCGTCCATGGGCCGGGTCTTGGGCAGCAGAAACTCAGTCGCGGGCGCGAGAAAACGTTCGGTCAGCAGAAAGTGACCGGGGAACAGACACTGGAAGAGATTCAGGAAGGTTAGTTTGGGATTGAGGGTCATCAGGTTGTGGAGCAGGGTGGTGCCGCTCCGCCAGTGACCAAGGATAAAGACGGGCGCCTGGCTGATGGCCTGATTTCGCACGCGGCGACCCCAGACTGCTTTTTCAGCCGTGTTCAGTGTTGAGTTAACAACACTCATCACGGCCGAGGAGATCAGTCGATCAAGGCAGGTGCGGGAGAGTTCGGGCTTCCAGGCCATCAGTTTGATAAAGTTGGGAAGTCCAAGGCCCTGCCAGATACAGAGATGGTGTGGAGGCCCCTTGGAAGTCCCGATTGCTTCTGTCTGAGGCACGGCGGGTGCCGTGGGAGGCAGTGTCGCTGAGGCTGTGGACACAGGTTCTGCTGTCGCAGACATTGCGAACCCTTCTGAATCACTTTCCGGGCGTTGGGCTGGTTCATCTCTGCATCCCCTCGTGGAATGCATCCCTTCGCGCGGGAATCTATCGTGCGGGTGCTCAAACTGCCAGCATCCAGCCCGTAAAGGTTGCAAATTGCAGTCGAGTTGAGTGCAGCAACTCCCATTTGCCTGAAGTCACTTTTCCACACTGGGCAAAACAGGCAGAATTCAGGGCACTCTGCGGAGTGCCCTCGTCCGCGGCATGCCCCGCGGATCACGCCCCTCTGGAAATCCAATGCCCGCTGCAATCAATCCGCCGGAAAACTCCGTCCGCTGTCTGACTCCCGCCGGCCCAGGAGCAGTTGCCGTGCTGCAGCTGGAATTGCCGACAGCCGAACGAGCCGCGCACGTGCTGGCGAAATTCCAGCTCAGCTCCGCGGTCTCCCTCAAAGCTCCCGTCCACCTTGCTCCCATCAATCGGATCCTCTTTGGACAGTGGCGTGGTGAGGATGTGCTGCTTGTTCGCACCGCCAGCACTCGCTGGGAACTCCACTGCCACGGCGGCCCAGCGGCTGTTCGTCGAATTCTTGAGGATCTTACAGACGTCGGAGTCTGCCAGGATCGCTTCGGGGACCGTCCTGCCGGTCGCGAATGTTCGGGCGGGCGAGCAATGGCCGTTCCGCCAGTCCAGGACCAGATCGAAGCGGCCGTTCAGCGGGCGCTCGCCCTGTGTCGAACGCGGCAGGCCGCCGACTGGATTCTCAGACAGCTGGACGGTCGACTGCTGACCCCCGTTACTCTGCTGCAGACCGGAAACAGTGCGGTTCGCCACGAAGCGCGCGTTCGCCTGCTGCGTCAGGCCTCGTTTACGGATTTGCTGCTCCGCCCCGCCCGGGTCGGACTGTTTGGACCGCCCAATGCCGGAAAATCCTCACTGCTGAACGCACTTTGCGGGCTCAGCCGCGCCATCGTCTCTCCCGTGGCCGGCACCACCCGTGACCCCGTTGAAGCCGAGACGCAGGTCGGTGGTCGCATTCTTTGTATCACCGACACGGCAGGCCTGCATGATCATCCGGATTCCGTCCTCGAGGCTGACGGAATCCGCCGCACCCGAGAACTGGTGGCCGGCTGCGATGCCGCATGTATCCTGGCACCGGCCGACCAGCCGCTTGCTGACCCTGAGCAGCTGGCAGCGCCTTTCATGCACTGCCCCACGCGAATCCTCGTCCGCTCACGCTGTGACCTGACATCTCCGCGATCAACCCGCTCCGGGAATGCCCATTTCTTCCGCGAGATAGATGTTTCTGCAGTCACTGGTGAGGGCATCGAAGAACTGCGGCAGATACTTTTCGCCGCAATTTTTCCCACTGAACCCGATCCTGGAACGCCATTGCCACTGCCCGGATTACTGGATGACCCGATAGCGGGCGCGTAAGACTGGGTTGGTGAAGCGGTGTGCTGGTCACCGTTTCGCCATTTCACGGTGGGCTGCCGCAGATCTCAGGGCTGACACGGAGCAGCATACGCTGGCTGCCACACGGTCACCGGCATCAGCACCTGGCGCGTCACAGGCACCTGCTTCATCACCTGTTTGGCAACCATGCGAGTGCTGGTGGTTGTCACCTCCCGGGGAACAACACGGCAGACTTTGCGAGTGCTGGTGAACGGCAATTGTTTGGTGACGCAGACGGGGACCTTGCGGGTCTGTGTTTCCGTCACGATTTTGCAAACGGTGCAGGGAACCTGTCGGGTCTTTCGTTCGGTGACCATCCGGCAGACGTCGTAGGGGATCCGTTCGGTTACCGTTTCAGTCTCCATGCGGCAGACACGGTACGGAATCTTCTGTACGACCTGCTGCGGCACCATTCGAGTGATCGTCACGGGGATTTTACGGACGACGATTTCCGGCACGTACTTCGTGATCTGCACCGGGCAGTTCTGACGCACGACCTGAGGCACCATGACAGTGCAGGAAATCTGCTGCTGAACCACACGCGGGCACCAGACCCTTCGAGAAATGGTCCGTGGCGGACACTGGACCGGGCAGAGCTGTGGCCCCCAGGGCCCGAACACAAGTCGAGGCACGACAGGCCCGGGCACCGTCTGTGACTGCACCTGCCATTCACCAACGGTTCGCTGCACCGTCTGTGTTCGCACCTCGGGACGCAGCACGGTCCAGCAACGCTCCTGATTCACCGTTTCCGTCACGCACTTCATGACCGTCTGGCGACACTCCTGCTCGCACGTTTCCGTGACGGGTTTGAGCACCGTGTAGCAGGTTTGTCGCTCGCAATCCTGCCAGACCGGTCGCTGAACGGTCCGCACACAGTCGCGATACTGACGCTCAACCACGGGACGCTGAACGGTCCACTGCTCTTCACGCATCACAGTCTCCGTCACGGCACGGTTTACGGTGTACTGTTCGTCCCGGTACGCGGTCTCCGTGACCTGCCGGTAGCAGGTAGTCTGCACCTCGTCCCACACGTTTTCGTAAACGGTTCGCTTCGTTTGATACTCTTCCGGCTCCCAGACCGTTTCACAAACCGTCTGCATACAGGTTTGCGTGGTCACTCGGCAGGCGGTGTAGCAGGACGCAGTGGCGCAGGCGGGAACGGGACAGCAGGCGTAGGACGAGACTCCGCAGACACCGGCCTGAGCAGCACCGGGACAGCTGAGCGTCGCCGCAAAGAGGATCGCAAACCGCCAGAATTGCGTCAGCTGCCGCAGCATTGCAGGAACCCCGAAAAACTGAACATCACCTGAAGATAACCTGGAATCCTGTTCCTTCCCCCCGGAAAACTGCCATCGTGGCTGCCGGCAACACCACCTCAGATTACCCAACTGCAGCAACTGCTCTCAAAGGGAAAGCCAACGAAAACAGATTTTCCTGCTGAATTCGGCGGAATCTGCCAGCCCTGCAGTCACTACAACCCCTGCAACCCCACCCTGTTCATCTGTTCGGTCTCGTTTTACCTGAAAGTCAAATGCGTCAATCTGGAAACAATGAGACAACTCGGGAAGATGCAACGAAGACTCCAAAAGAATTCAGCTGTTGCCTTTCGACATGACCTGCAACCCCCGAAAAGGTCATAGATTCCCTCCTGCATGACTCAAAGGCTGAACATCCGTATCAAATCCGTGGTGGCGATGCTGCTGTTTCTTAGCAGTCTGTCATTGTGTACCCCCGTTTCGCGCGCAGAGATCAGACTGCAAACATTGACCGGCATGCAGTTCAGCCTTGCGTTTCGTCCCTGCGGCGACGCTCTCACGCCCCCCTTCCGTTCACTGCTGCCGCCGGATGCTGAAGAGGTCAGCATCAGTTCCTTATACACAGTGGAAAGCAGTCTGCAGCGTCACCGGGCAAGCCTGGCACTGTTGGCGCCCCGATGGGTCACTTTACCCGTTCCGATTGGCGACATCATCGCTCGGAACACAGACCACGACACTCAGCCAATTTCACTGGGCTCCGCAGCATGGAATTTTCCAAAGGCCTGCATCGAGCTTGTGTCCGACGAACACGCTGCACCTCAGCAGCTCGTAAATCGCTCCCTCGTCCTGTCCGCAAGCTACGCGGCCACCGCCTTTGGAGGCACCTGCACAGTTTGGGATCTCACGTCCAGTCTGGGACGTGGCAACAAGGTGCATGGAACGCCGGAAGAGGATCACAAGGTGGCTGTGCGGCCTGCCATCGCGATTCCGTCCCCCTCGATCGTTGCGTACCGCGACACGCCACTCCAGACCGCAGCATCCCGGATGCACAGGGCGGATCAGTTCACCGCCTCTGTCCATGATTCCCGGCCACCACAGCCCGAATCGCCCCAGCCTGCGCAGGTGGGTGTTGCGGTCCGGCCGTGGGTGATGGCGCCCAACGTGGCCGCATAATTCCGTGGGAACGGATTTCAGCTGATTTCCACTGACACAGCGGCTCAGCCAAT
>JBEIEK010000107.1:0-16962 GCA_040382995.1 Planctomycetaceae bacterium | reverse complement strand
CTTCCCACTTCCCACTTCCCACTTCCCACTTCCCACTTCCCACTTCCCACTGAACACTTCCCACTGAACACTTCCCACTGAACACTGAACACTCACCATGCTCACCCTTGCGTCCCCATCCAAGCTCAACCTGTTCCTTGAAGTCCTCGGCAAACGCTCCGATGGCTTCCACGAACTTGATACCGTCATGCTGCGGACCCAGTTCTGTGACATGCTCTCGGCCAGCCCAAATCACACGGGACGGCTGACCCTGCGCTTCAGCGATGCCACCGTTCCTGCTGTGACTGCTGGCGTGCCGCTTGATGAACGCAACCTGATTCTCAGAGCTGCAGGAGTTCTTCAGCAGCGCTGCCATGTCACGGCTGGAGCAGACTTTGTGCTCCACAAGCAGATTCCTCCGCAGTCGGGGCTTGGAGGCGGATCGGGCAACGCCGCCACGGCTCTGCTGGCCTGCCGCGAAATCTGGAATCTGTCCGTCTCCGATAACGACCTGCACGCCATCGCTGCGTCACTCGGCAGCGACATCAACTTTCTGCTTGCCGGCTGTCGCGCGGCCGTCTGTCGCGGACGCGGCGAACAAATTGAACCCTTTTCGCCGGCCGGACAACTGTTCTTCCTCGCCTTCCGACCCAACCAGGGCAACAGCACTCCCGAAGTCTTTCGCCATACAGCGCTGCCTTCCACGCACCGCAGTTCCGCACAGCTTGTTGCGGCGCTCGTCGATGGTCGCACCGCCGATCTTCCGCAGTTCTGCTTCAATCGGCTCACCGCTGCCGCCACGATCCTCAATCCCGCCATGGCACAGCTCATCAGCCGACTCGAACGCAGCACCCGTCAGCCGGTCTGGATGTCCGGAAGCGGTTCCACCGTGTACATTCTCTGCCGCAGTGAACCACACATGCAGCAGCTGCGTCGGCAGCTGCTGGAAGAACGCATTCCCAGCTGGATGCTCAGGGTGTAGCAGCGACCGTCGGCCGGTTGCGACCAATCGCCTGCAGCACAATCGGATGCACGCGCCCGTTTGTTGCCGCGACACCCTCATTCGCCGTCAGCGCACTGCCCTGACGAAAGTCGCACAAACGACCACAGATGTCCGTCACCATTCCCCCTGCTTCCTGCACCAGCAGCACTCCGCCCGCGTGATCCCAGATTTTTTCGGCGTAGCCTTTTTTCGTAGGCAGCCGCAAATACAAATCCGCGTCGCCGCGAGCCACTGCGAGGTATTTGCATTGACTGTCCATCCGCACAGGAGCGGCCGTGATACCAAGGTCCCGCACAATCAGGCCGGACCAGTCGTGGGCACTGTGACCAGACTCCACGGATTCACACACACGCAGATCAGCAAGGCTGGTTGTGACGGTGGTCCGCAGGGGCAGAGCAGCCGCGTTGTCCTGCCAGAGCGGTCGCTGCCAGGCACCACCGCCACGAACGGCCCACGCCAGCACTCCCGGTTCCGTTGCTCCCGGAAATGCCATGTTGGGGCACCCCAGAATCCCAATTTCGATCTGCCCGTTGATCACCAGGGCCAGCGAAATTGCATACTGCTCACAACGCAGAAACCCCTTCGTGCCATCGATTGGATCCAGCGTCCAGAAACGCGGCGAATAGACACTGGCCCCGCCATGATCAATCCAGCTGCAGACGTCTTCAGTCGTCCCCGTAGCCCCCGCCCGCAGACATTCATGATGCACCCGCTGCAGAAACGCAGCTCCCCCGTCCGTTCGCAGCTCCGCTGCCCCCTCCTCCGCGATCACCGGATCCCCCGGAAACGCTTCCCGCAGCGCTCGGCAAATCAGCGCCTGACTGCCGAAGTCCGCGATGGTCACCGGACTGCTGTCCGCCTTCGACATCGCAGCCGCCGCCAGAGCCGACTGCACTGATCGACACAAACCAGCGGCCTGACGTACGGCTGCCAGACCCGTTTTCAACTCAGACTGAAATTGCACGGTTCCATGATCCTTTCATCTTATCGTTTAATGTGGTCTCAGCCGGCCGCTTCGGATCTTCAGCCGCTGCGCGACGGTGTGTAAACGGCCGAAAACGCAATGTCCGCTTCCAGCGACTCAGAGGCCTCGGAACGCCGCACCTCGATCCGCAGCCCATACGGCTGCCGCAGCGCGACTCGCGCTCGCAGCGGCTCGTGCCCCGCCGGTTCACATTCCGCCTCGGGAACTCCAGGGAGTGGCGGTGAAAGCGGAATCTGCAGATTCACTCGCTTCTGACCGGGCCGAAACACAGCCCGCGCAACGCCCTCGACCATCACTCCACCAAATTCATCCTCGCTCCGCTCCAGACTGACGATCTCTGATAACAGACCGCCCTCCGAGCCATCATCCTCGGATCCGGGCCCCGCAGCCACGCCCGTGCCCGCCTTCGCTTCCATCGACTCCCGACGCTCCTCTTCGCGGATACTGCGGTCCAGAGCCTGCACATCAGCATTCGCGGCGGATCCCAATACTGGCGAATCCGGAAACTGCTGCTGCAGCACCCTCGGTACTGGCACCGGCGGAGGTGTTGGTGGCACCGCGGCAGGACCCGGTGAAGGAGCAGTACTGGAGGCCACGGAAGCACCGCCAGCGATCGTGGCTGCCGCAGCATCCCGCACACGGCTCAGACGTCGCCCCGTGCCCCGAAATGGATCGTCCCAGGGATCCCGAGTCGGCTCATCAGCTTCCTGCTCTCGTTCGCGCTGCCGGTCACGCTCACCGCCACGTTCGCGTTCCGCAGACACCCGTTCGGCTGGTGCCTGCCCCGCTGATCCTGTGAGGCGGTACTGCGTCTGTGGTTCCACATTTTCAAAACTGACGCGCGGCGGCTCCACATCCAGCATCGAAAGCGATGCATCCGTCACCAGATTCAGCCAGTGTCGTCGCTCTCGAGGAACCCGGAAGAGTTCGGCAGGGATTGGGCTGAGCATTGTCAGGATACCAAAAATCAGCAGGGCCACGCTGAGCCATGGACGCAGCACGGCGCCGGAAGGCATCATCAGCCAGGCAATCACGCAGGGCGGGATCAATGTGAGCAGTCCCGCGAGAAACAGCAGTGGCGATTCTTCGGCGTTTGACCGTACCGGCCAGAACAGCAGCCAGCCAAAGAGCGACAGAAAGGTGACAAATGCGGACAGCACGAGCACTGCAGGTTCCCAGACGGGCATGAGCGTCTGCCCGTCAGCGCGCGATTGCCAGAGCAACAGCGCCAGCAGCACCATGGAAACCCAGATCATCACCGCCGTCGCCCGTCGCGACTGCAGCCGCCGCCCCTGTGATCGTATCATACTTCCCCCTCCGCCTCCTCCGTGAAATCGCCCGCCATGGAAGACTGGGGAATCTAGCACAAGCTGCCACACCGTAGCAAGCACGAGAAATGGGCGTCGTTCCGCCAATACAGCAAGCCCTGCTTTCCCTGCAGTCACGGTTGTTCGGAGCTCCAAAATCTGCGTCCGTTGTTCAAGATCTCTCAACAGGGCAAACTCTGAGTCCCGTCTAAGCAGTACACTGGTTCGGCTTGTTCTAAAGTGATCAGGGTGGGGGCGATCAAGGCACAGCGGACGTTCAGATCCCGCCGCAACTGATCAACATCTCTGCGCGCAAAACAAGGTGCTTTAGCGACCGCCAAAGCACCTGCAGCATTTGTCAAGCAAAAACCGCGGGTTTCGCCCGCGATTTGCGGATTATTCAAGCACGACGAAGGGGCTCATGCGACGGGCTTTGGCCACGATTTCGGCTTTTTCGCCTTCGTTGGTCGTCGCTGCAAATTTGGCCCGCAGCTTTGTGAGCCCGGTTTTGCGTTTGCGGCGGCGAGCGATTTCCCTTTGTCTTTCTGTACGTCCCATGGGAACAAACAACCTTTCTGACGGATAAACAGACCACTGACAGGTGCGTAGAATACAGTCAACGGCCCCGGTGTCAATCGGAGACTGTCCGGAGAACGGCCAGTGAGACACGGAAATCCACAGCAAATTGCACCGAAAACTGGGAATGGCCCCAAAAATCCGCCGCAGATTCGCCGCATCTGGTCAGGAAATTGCCACTACGACGGACGCCGTCAGCAGACAGGCGCCTGCCAGTCGCAGCAGCATGATCTTTCGCGAATATCCCGCTTCCGCTCCGCCAAAAAATCGTGCCAGGCTCCATGCGAGCAGCACTGCCCAGAGGCCTCGCAGGGCATACACGATGTTGATTCGCGTGGCATCGCCGTAGCGGCTGAGCGACCAGGACATGCTCATAGCCTGCACTGCCATGAGCAGCGTGCCGGTGACCAGTGGCCGCAGCACGCCCAGCTGTCGCAGCCGTGCCGGCCGGTCAATCCATGGCAAAAACACGCCCGAAAGAATTCCGGTTGAAATAAACATGGGCGGCAGAAACAGAGCTGCTCCCCAGCGTTTCCCCCAAATCTGCAGGCCCGCATCGAAGAGCGACAGCGAAACGGCCGCAAGGAGCGCCGGGACAATCGTCAGCACCGCACGGCGGGTGGTGAGCTCTGAAGACTCGGCGCTCCGAGCCCCCGCCTGAATGACGCCCACTCCCAGTGTTGCCAGCATCGCTCCCAGCCAGACCCGGCCCGAAATCTGTTCACCAGCCAGCCACGCCAGCAACCCGGCCACGATGATCACCTTCACTCCGAAAACAGGAGTGGCCACGGAGACGTCGCCGTGACGAAACGCAAGGTAGGTGAAGAGCTGTCCGAGTACAAAACTGAACCCCACCAGAGCCGCCTGCCACCAGCCGGCCAGCGGGAGCATTCCAGGTTGCGACAGTTCAATGGACAGCCACGATAACCCCAGCCACAAATTTGCCAGAAAAGTGCCGGTCCACGGACTTGCGCCCCGGGAAATCGCCTGACGCGCGAACATCATGCCGATTACAAACACAACGCTTGAAAACAGCGGAAACAGCAGATGCAGCGGCACAGCGGATACTCAGCAGGCAGACCCATTCAGGCACTGGAACCGGCAACAGTCTGACGGCTGCCGACTCGATTGTCGAGACCCGATTGGCGAGACTCCCAAATGCTAATCCACAGTCAACAGCTGGAATCCGCCGACGCGTGCGTAAAATCTGCGGAGTTCTTCAGCAACATCCAGTCCCCGACGGCCAGCCTTCAACCATGCGTATCTGCCTGATTACTGCCGGTGGCACGATCGATAAGGTTTACTTCGATCGCCTCAGTGAATACCAGGTCGGTGCGCCCGGTGTCGAACGGATCCTCCAGGAACTGCTGGTGGGCTTCGACTACCGCATCGAATCCGTGCTGCGGAAGGACAGTCTCGACATGACCGACGCCGACCGCCAGCTGCTGCTGGAGGCGGTGCGGCGGGCCCCGGAAGAACGAATCGTGATCACCCACGGCACCGACACCATGATCGAAACCGCCAGACTGCTCCTGCAGGTTCCAGGCAAACGCATCGTGCTCACCGGAGCCATGCAGCCCGCCGGTTTCCGCAACTCAGATGCTGTCTTCAACGTGGGAATGGCGATCGGTGCCGTGCAGGCGCTGCAGACCGATGGCGTCTGGCTGGCCATGAGCGGCCGCCTGTTTGACCCGCGACATGTCCGGAAAGACCGACAGCGCGGTGTGTTTGTCGACGAACATTCGGAAGCCGGGGAAGCTGCGAAACCCTGACCTCGCCCCGACCAGGATTTCTTCGCTGATTCCGGTATTCGGCAACTCGCTGGATACCTGATCCCCCCGAAATCGCCTATACTTGCGGCTGCAGCGCCGGTGACGTGCCCGGTGTGCAATCGCCAACAAGGCTGCGGTTCCGGAAAGATCGGCTTTCCACCAACACGGCCCCACGTTCACGGCCCCACGTTGCCAGGTAATCTGCCTTCCCATGGAAAATCGACGTCTCTTCACATTCCTCGCCAGCGCCCTGATCTTCCTGTGGATCTGGAACTTCTTCTTCCCGCCTCCGCCACCACTGGAAGAACTCCAGGACCCCGCAGCCGCCGTTGCCGATGCTGATCCTGCAACTCAGGATTCTGCAACCGAACTGGCCACCGCCGACGGTTCGCCACCATCCGCCGCCCCCGGCACCGACACCACAGCCGGGCAGACCCCGGCCGACCCCGCCAAACCGGTCATTCCCGATCATCCCGCCCGCACCGCCACGCTCGGGTCCGCCCAGCCCGACAGCGGCTTCGCTCTCGAAGTCGTCCTCACGTCCGCCGGTGCCTCCGTCGAAAGCGTTTCGCTCGCCCCCCCCCAATACCGTGACCTCACCGACAAGACCCTGCCCGTTCAGGTTGTCGGCAACAACGAAACATCCGATCGCTCCCTCGCCACCACCATCGCCTCCATCAACAAACTGCTCAAACCCGTCGGACAGTCGCTCGAAACCGCCCACTGGAAACTGGTCAATTCCACCAGCACCACCTCCAGCGCGACCGCCGTCTTCGAATACGATTCGCCCGACGGCCAGCTGCGTCTGCGCAAAACCTACACACTGCCCCGCAGCCAACTCACCGGCACCGCACTGGACAACGCCTGGCGCAATGATCCCACGCTGTTCACAGTGACCATGAACCTCGAAATTACCAATCTCTCCCCAAACCCCCGCGAAGTCAGCTACGAACTACAGGGGCCCGTCGGTCTGCTCCTCGAAAACGCCGAACACACCTCCAAATACCGCGACATCCACCTCGAATTCGACAGCACCGGCCCAACCACGCTCTACGTTTCCACCCTGCAGGGCTACTGCAACGACATCGAATCCCGCCTCGGCCGCAAAGCCTCACTCACCGAACTCTCCCAGCGACTCCGCGAAGATCACGAATGGATCCAGCAGCCGCGCTATGCCGGCGTCGACGTCCAGTACTTCTCCGCAATGCTCGCACCACTGCTCACCCAGCCCGCTGACGGAACTCCCGCCACCGGGCCGCTCCTCGCACGCACCTGGCCCATGCTCATCGGCCCCGACGTCCGCGAACCCGCCAGCCTTGGCTTCCTCGGACGCATGGTTGCCAACCTCTACTACGCCTTCGCCGGTCGCGAAGTCGATCCTCGCACCGCTGACATCAGCTTCCGCTTCGAAAGCCAGCCGGTCGTGCTGCAGCCCGGCCAGACCGTCTCCCACCCCTATGCCTTCTTCGTCGGCCCCAAACGCCGCGAACTCCTCGACCCGCCACCCTTCTCCGCCGGACAAGTGCTGAACTACGGAAATTACACAGGCACCGTGGCGCGACTGATGCATATCCTGCTCGATACCTTCCACAGCGTCGGGCTCCCCTGGTGGGCCGCCATTCTCGGACTCACCGTACTCGTCCGCAGCTGCCTCTTCCCACTCTCCCGCAAACAGGCCATCATGGCCGCCCGCCAAAAAGAACTTCAGCCGCAAATCAAGGCCCTCAAGGAACGCTGCGGTGACGACCAGCAAAGATTCGCCCGCGAACAGTGGGATCTCTTCCGCAAACACAACATCAATCCGCTTTCCGGCTGCCTGCCTCTTTTCCTCCAGCTCCCCATCTTCATCGGACTCTACACAGCACTCAATTCCGCAGTCGACCTCCGCGGACAAGGCTTCCTCTGGATCGACAACCTCGCCGGTCCCGATGCCCTCTTCCGCCTCCCCTTCGCACTCCCCTTCGGCATGGGCTACGACTTCAACCTCCTCCCACTCTGCACCGTCTCGCTGTTCCTTGTCCAGCAAAAACTCTTCATGCCCCCGGCTCAGGATGAACAGCAGGCCATGCAGTACCGCATGATGAACTTCATGACGGGCATCATGGGGATTCTCTTCTGGCATCAACCCTCCGGACTCAGTCTCTACTTCATCGCCTCCAGCCTCTGGAGCATCTCCGAACGGAAACTGCTGGGCACAGCCACCACCGCTCCCGACGGCACCGCCACACTCGCCGCAGTGCTCCCGGAAGAACCCGCCACCGCCGCAACCACCCCGCCTGCCACACGCCCCAAACCGCGCCCCGGCTCGACACAAACATCCGCGCAGGCCGCCCCCGACAACGCGCCCAAAGGCTTCTTCCAGCGCCTCATGCTCGCCGCCGAAGAAATGCAGAAAAAAGCCGAACAGGCTCAGCGACAGGCGGAAAGTCAGCGAAATCGCGATGAAGGCAAAGGCAAAAAACGCTGATCCTTTCCCCCAAAGCCTGCCATGAGCCTTCAGGTGACCGAACCCAACACTGCCATCCTCATCGTTGACCACGGCTCCCGACGCGCCGAAAGCAACGCGCTGCTCCACGATGCCGCAAAACGCTTCCGTCAGCAAAGCGGCTACTCAATCGTCGAACCCGCCCACATGGAACTCGCCCAGCCCTCCATCCGCCAGGCCTTCGATCGCTGCGTCGAACTCGGTGCTCAGCGAATCGTCGTCTTCCCCTGGTTCCTCTCACCCGGAAGACACTGGACCGAAGACATCCCCGAACTCGTCCGCGAAGCCGCCACGCACCACCCCACCATCCCCTGGATTGTCACTCCGCCCTTTGGTCTGCATCCCGGCCTCTTCTCCGCCGTCGCCGATCGAATCCACGTCAGCCTGCAACGCTGGGAAGCTGAGTAGCCGAGTTGTCAGTTGTCAGTTGTCAGTTGTCAGTTGTCAGTTGTCAGTTGTCAGTTGTCAGTTGTTATGGGTCTCGTTGCCACCCTTCGACTCTTTATCCCCCGTTCCTCGCTCACCGTTCCTCGCCCCTCGGGAAACCTCCATGCGTTCCTCGACGCCCCCGCTGTTGCTGATCACCGCAGCGCTGCTGTGGACCTCCCAAAGCGGCTGCCGCAAAGCTCCGCCACCCCCCGTTCAACCAAAGCCCCTCAGCGTCTTCCATGTGCTGCCGGAACAGCGCGAGGTAATCGAAGAGGAAGAATTCACGGGCCGCATGGAAGCCGTGGAACGCATTGAACTGCGGTCGCGCGTCAGTGGCTATCTGCAGGAAATCAGCTTCGACGAGGGGCACCCGGTCAGGTCCGGGCAAACGCTCTTCAAAATCGACGCTCGCCCGTTCCAGGCCGAAGAACAGCGCGCGGCCGCCGCCGTTCGACAGTTCGAAGCCCGCGCAAAACGTCTGGAAAGCCAGGAACAACGCGCCCGCTCGCTTTTCGAGAAGCGCGCGATGTCCGAAGAAGAATACGAAGCCATCCGCTTCGAACTCACCGAAGCTCAGGCCTCCCACGCCGCAGCCCTCGCCTCCCACCAAACCGCCCAGCTCAACCTGCAGTTTACCTCCGTTCAGGCACCCCTCTCCGGCATCATCGGCATGCGGCAGGTCGACCCGGGAAATCTGGTCGTCCAGGATCAGACGCTGCTGGCGGTGATCGTTCCCGTCGAGCGACTGGATGTGCTCTTCGATCTCGATGAACGCACCGTGCTCCGCCTTCGCAGGCTCGAACAGCAGGGACTCGTCCAGTCCCCGCTGCAGTCGCCGGTCAAGGTCCGCATCGCCCTTGCCGATTCCACCGAATTCAACATCGAAGGCACCGTGGACTTCCTCGACAACCAGATCGATTCGGCCACCGGCACGCTGCGGGCCCGAGCGTCCGTCAGCAATGACACCGGACTGCTCTCTCCCGGCATGTTCGTACGACTCCGCTACCCCATCGGGCAACCCGCCCCCGCGCTGCTCATCCCGGAAGAAAGCCTGGCATCCGATCAGGGACGACCGTTTGTGTTTCTGGCCATTGAAAAAGACGGCCGGACCATCGCGGAAGCCCGGTACATCGAACCTGGCCCATTGCAGGGAGCCCTCCGCGTCGTCCGCAGTGGACTCCAGCCGCAGGACCGCGTCATTGTCACCGGCCTGCAAAGGCTCCGGCGAAACGCAGAAGTTGCAACGCAGCCGAAGGAATAGGGCCGCCCCATGCGTCTGGGAATCTTTGCTGCCATTGAAAGCACCTACGCGCGGCTCCTTGCCGACGCAGCAAGGCAGCGCGGACACCAGCCACTGCTGCTCGATTTCACCTCGCTGCAGGCATCCGTTCGCGGTGGCCGGCTAATCTGGGAATGCAGTGGACACGACCTGCGAACTCTGGATGCCGTTGTCGTCCGCACCATGCCCCCGGGAACGCTGGAGCAGGTGGTTGCCCGCATGGATCTGCTGGCGGGGCTGGAAGCCGCCGGAATCCCCGTGATCAACCCGCCCAAATCGCTCGAATGCGCCGTCGACAAGTACCTCACGACCCAGCGACTGGCCCAGAACGGACTCCCGGTTCCCGACACCATCGTCTGCGAATCCGCGGAAGCCGCCCTCGCTGCCTGGGAACAGCTGGGGGGCGACGTGGTCGTGAAACCCATCTTCGGTGCCGAAGGACGCGGTATCCTGCGGATCACCGACCGCGAACTCGCCCATCGCGCCTTCCGCACCCTCGAACGGCTCGGAGCAGTGCTCTACCTGCAGCAGTTCCTCTGCGGGCCCCGCTATGATCTGCGGCTGCTGCTCCTCGATGGGCACCTGCTTGGCGCCATGCAGCGCATCCCCAAACCCGGAGACTTTCGCGCCAATCTCTCCCAGGACGGCACCGCAGTTCCCTGGCATCCCTCCACCGAAGAGCTGCAGCTGGCCTGCCGCGCCGCCGAAACCACCGGCGCCATCTTCGCAGGCGTCGATCTCATGCACCGCAGTGATCTGCAGCCTGTCGTCATCGAAGTCAATGCCGTGCCCGGCTGGAAAGGGCTTGAAGAGACCTGCCGCGTCCCCGTCGCCGTCAAACTGCTCGAATGGATCGAAGACCGCGTCGGCCGTTCGCTCTCCTGAATCCTGCTGGAACTCGGAATCCAGTCCGGCTCTGCGTTCCAGACTTGTCAGGCAACGCTGCCGCAGATACTTCTTCCCTGGTTCAGCAGTCATCCTCAACAGTTTGCGAAGGAGCATCCCATGAGCAGCGGCAATTTGGATCGGCGTGGATTTGTGTCGTTGGCCACAGTGATCGCTGGCGGCTCCACGCTGGTGTCCGCATCCGCCCAGGATGCCGCTCCCAAACCCAATCCCGCTGCCCCGGCCGATGGTCAGCAACCCGCCGCCGCAGGGCCCGTGGAGGCCACCTTCGAACGCGACTATGAAGCGCCGAAATTCCGCCCCTCCTGGAAGAAACAGCAAATCAGCCGCCTGATGCTGCAGGACTTCGTGATCTTTGCCCACTCCGAACTGGAAATGACAAAGAAACTGCTCGAACGCGAACCCGGACTGCTTAATGGCGCCGTCGACTGGGGTGCCGGTGACTTCGAAACGGCCCTCGGCGGTGCAACTCATATGGGACGTAAAGACATCGTCACATTCCTGCTGGAACAAGGAGCCCGCATCGACATTTTTTGTGCCGCCATGCTGGGACAACTGGATGCCGTCAAAGCCTTCCTGACCCTGCAGCCGGCTCTGATCGACGCCAAAGGCCCACACGGCTTCAGCCTGCACTTTCATGCTCAGGTGGGAGGTGACGAAGCCAAACCGGTGCTCGACTACCTTCAGACAGTCAAACCCATCGAACTCAAACCGATCCCCTTCCTGAAGTCCGGCGGTGGTCGTTAGTTGTCCGTCAGTGCAGGCTTCCCTGAACCGGCAGTACGGGGCTTACATCAGCCGGCGCAGGATTGGCTCGACGTCCTTTCCGGACACATTTCACTGCTGGTACATGCGGCATTCCCGTCGCGTTTGCTCAGCGACCGCACTCCAAAACACCCTGCCTTTTCATTTTTCTTATTCTTTCTTTTTTGTTTTTTTTAACGACGGGTGACTGTACATTCCTCAGCCTCGAACGAGAATCCGCCCGCCTCAACCGCAGGTCCACCGCGTTGATTTTCACCTCAAGATACTCTCAAAGCCTGACGTTGTGTCAAAAGTGTAATACCCGCTTTTTTTGCTTGCCGGACAATTTTTGACTGATTACTCAGGGACTGCATCAGGCTTCAGACAGCATCATCAAAGAATGCCCTTGCCGGTTGCAAACTGATCATTCGGACACAAATGCATGCTGTCCACAACTTCAAAGCGGCGCTCCCCGATAGCCAGCGCCCTCTCTTTCAGTAGCACCGCACGTCCCAGCCCCCACGCGCCCCGGGCACAACACCTGTCACAGGGTTTTGGTTTGTGGCCGCTGCACATCACCTTGCATCGTGTGTTGGCGAAGGAAGGCGGCAATGCGCATTCAGGCGGTTTTCCATCTGCTCCAGTGACAACCAGCGGACTCCCGCGCCCGGGCGTGTGCGACGGAAACTTAAGAAGTGCTTATCGCCGCACCACGTATCGCCGCGATTGTGGAACTACTCAAGACCATGAAAACACCCTTTCCGGGGCTTAATTGAACGACACTGGGCGAGAGAATTTGCAAAAACAAGTCTTTTGAGATTTGCGATCTAAGTCAGGTTTAGTCGCGGCGCGTTTCGCAGAACATCCGGCACGAAGGCGGACCCTGTTGAAATCAACCGTACATTACGATCTGCAGCTGTTTAATCGGTTCCCGTTCGTCAAAATCACGCATTCCAGCGCTGCCGCGCTACCACTTACGTGCGTGGTCCGAAATCTGCTGAATCAGTCGCTCTGATTCATTCTCTGAGGTTAATCTGCAATGAGTCTGAGCCAACTCCTGAGCCGTCTGCGCACGAATTTCGCCACATGTGTTATGGGCAGAAAAAATGCTCGCAGCCGATATTCAACGCGCGGTTCAAGGTACAGAACGACGGCTGATATTTCGCAGCAGACACAAAGGCTGGAACAGCGATTGATGCTGACCAGCGACCTCACAGAGATCCTGCAGTTCGATTCACTCACCCTGACGGCCAGCGACGTGCTGGAGATCGAAATCGGTGGCGCTGAACCCGGCAATCCGGCGGGCGGCAACAACACGGATGGCTACGACCAGATTATTGTGACCGGTTCTGGCGACGTGCGCCTTGATGGCCTGCTGGATGTGCATCTTGTCAATGATTATCTGCCCGACATCGGTACTTCGTTTCGTTTTCTGAGTATTACGTCCCCGGCTTCGCTTTCCGGGCGGTTTTCCAACGCGTTTGGCCTGTATGCATTTCCCGGCAATGATCGATACTTTGATGTAATCGTCGACAATAACGGACTGCTTCTGGAAGTGAAAGCTCTGCCCGGTGGCCTGCAGTTTTCTCCGCCGGATTCTCAGCGCGACGTCTTTGGCCAGTTTCTCAGCAGTTACTTTGACGGCATCACGACCAGTTTCAGCTGCGACGGCAGCATCTCGGTTGATGGTTTTGCCACGATTTCCGGAACCCTCGCGTTTGAACAGAGCGCGGGCGAAACGCTGGTTGTGGGTTCCGGGGTCAATGTGGAATTGGATCAGGACACCGCAGGAGTTGAGATTACCGATGCCAGCTTTGGTCTTGTGGTCGATGGCACCGGCTACGCGTTCGAGGCCACAGGTATAGCGGCGCTGACCGGACTTTCCGGTATGTCCATGTCCGGAACCTTTTATGCCGAACGCAGCACACTCTCGACAAACCTCAGTCGAACAGTGACTGTCAACGGACAGTCCGTGTCAGTGAATGTGGACGCCAATGCAAGAAGCTTTGCCGGCGAAAACGTGCAGTTCAACATGACTGGTTTTGCCACCATTCAGGGCGATTTTGCCTTCGATGTGTCAGGCTCCAGCATAATTGCTGTTGCCACCAACGTAACAGCCACGATGCAGGCTGGGTCGTTTTCTGTCGAGCTGACAGATGCTGCGCTTGGGGTGATTCTGACAGACACCGACACAGTGGCTCTTGAGGCCCGCGGTCACTTTTCACTGACCGGTGGTGACTTCGCAAATGCCTCGGCGGACCTTGCGTCTCTGCGGTACAACACAACAGACGAGGAATATTCCTTTACAGACCTCAGTATCGGCCCGGTAAGCTACGTCTTCGCCGATCTTCCGGCCGCAACTGATCTGATGGTGCTCTCGGCAATCGGACTCACGATCGACGTGGGCGGCTTCGTACAACTCACTGGCGATCTGGCGTTTCAGCAATCTGCGGGTGAAATCGAGGTCGCCGCAACAAATCTCAATGCGAAAGTTCAAGCTGGTTCAGGCTACTCGGCGGGAGTAGCAGGCGGCACGGGAGCGTTGATCCTCAACGCCGACGGAACGCACCAGCTCTTTGCCTCAGGGGAATTCAATCTCTCCGGCGGCAACATTGGAGAGGTAAATGGAATCGCTTCCGTTACCCAAAACACCTCAAATTCGCCTGTGGATCAGCGAACGATCTCGGTGGATGGAATCACGATCGTCCTTCCACAAATGGAGGCGACTGAGCAAAGCATCTCGGCCAGCACCAGTTTTACAATCGACAATTTTCTCGGCATCTCAGGCTCGGTGTCTGTCGCAAAAGACACACGGAACCTCGCCATCGCGGGCAGCAATACACCGATTTCAGTCGAGATTCTGACCATCGGGGGCAGCAACATCGATGCGTTTGTCGGCACCAATATCGGATCTGGCGATGCGCTCGGTCTTTCGCTGAGCGGAGTAAGCTTCGGAGTCATGCTGGCTGCGCCGCCAATTCAACCCAACGGCCAGGATCAGCGCAGGTGGTCGGCCGCCAGGGCAACCGCAGCAAAGGCTGTTCTCACAGGCGGCACCGATTTCACGGCACTCGGCACGGATCTTTCCGTGGAAATCAATCAGGTCAGCGGCACACTGAACGGCGATCCCGCCACTGGTGTGGCGGACTTTTCGTCGACCAACCTGTCGATCCAAACAGGCGACGATTCCTCGGTCGTGCTCGATTATGGCAGCGAACTGCTGACAGCTTCCGGAACTCTGAGTCTAACCGTGTCTGAGTTCCTGCATACGGAAGGTACGTTTGCAGTTCGAAAATCGTCAGGTTCGCTGATGATTGCAGACGACACAACGGCTACCGCCGTCGACCTGCTCACGATCGGGGCGAACGATGTGTCAGCCTTTGCAGGTGCAAATGGTGGCACAGACAACGCCATGGGGCTTAGCCTCGGCGGTGTCAGTCTGGCGATTGTGATTGCAACATCGCAGGCCGACAGCAGTCTGCAGTGGACAGCATTGAAGGCCAGCGCTGCCAGTGTTGCTTTCGTCGGAATCGACGGATTGACCATGGCTGCTGCAGATCTGACCGTCGACATCAGTCGCCCCGACAAAAGCGGCAACCTCGTCGACTTCAATGCCGCCCCGCTGGCTGTACCAACCGGCCCAGGTTCCTCCATCACTATCGATTATGCTGCGGCCGATGGCCCCATGCTCCAGGCCGCAGGAACGCTCGATGTTGACCTCTTCGGATTTGTCAGCCTCAGCGGCTCATTCGCCGTACAAAAATCCGAAGATCAATTCGTACTCGCAGATGGAAACAGCACCGTCCACGATGTCGATCTCCTCACAATTGCCGGCAGAAACATTAACGCCTTTGCAGGTGTCAATGGAAGCAGCAGTGACAGAATGGGGCTCGCCCTGTCAGATGTCGAGTTCGGGCTGGCCATGGCAACATCCAAAACCGACCCGTCACGCCACTGGACTGCCCTCGCGGCAAACGCCGGAAGTGTCGAGATCGTCGGCGTGCCGAGCGTAACCATCGCTGCAACAGATCTTGTGCTGGCCATCAACCGGCCGGATGCTCAGGGAACCGTGCTCGACTTCTCACAAAAGATGCTGTTTGTCAAAACGGGCACAGAGACAGTCGACGCTGAGACGATCGAGACGGGCGTCACGCTGGACTTCGACAGCGAACTCCTCGAAGCATCCGGCACCCTGACACTGGCCGTCAGCGGCTTCTTCAATGCTGTTGGCACATTCGCCGTAAGGAAATCCACGGAAACACTGACCTTGTCCGATGCGACATCCGTTACTGCGGATCTGCTGACAATTGGCGGCAGCGGGATCAGCGCGTTCGCCGGTGTCAACTATAGTTCGCCAAATGCAGCCGGATTATCACTCACAAATGCCGAATTCGCGCTTGCTCTTGCCACCGACTCTCAGAACGCCGCAAGAAAGTGGACCACCCTGCAGGCAAACGTCGGCGGTGTGGCGCTCACCGGGATCACCGGAGTTACAGTATCCTCCTCCGATCTCAGTATCCTCATCAATCGTGCGGCCACAGATGAAACGCTCGTCGACTATGCCACCGATCCGCTGCAGGTGCCAACAGGACAATCCGACACCCTGGTTCTGGACGTCGATGGCACACTGGGACCGGTACTCAGGGCGTCCGGCAACCTGACGGTCGAGATGTTTGACTTCTTCACTGTCTCCGGAAGTTTCGCAGTCGAGAAAAAACAGGACACCGTCACGCTCTCAGACGGCACAACTGTTGACGCCGATCTCCTCACGCTCGGCGGGACCAACATCACGGCCTTTGCCGGGCTTAACGGGCCCGGCACAAACAGTGACGCAATCGGATTCTCACTCGGAAATGCCGAGTTCGGACTCGCGCTCATCACTGACAGAAAAGCACCGGCTCGAAAGTGGACAACACTGCAGGCAACCGCCGGACTCGCACAATTTGTTGGCGGGTCTCAGTTTGAAGTCACCGGCCCAGATCTGTCGGTTGCGATCAACCGAGGTGTGACGACTACGGATTCCGGAGTTCCGGCGTCTTCGGCGAATACAAGGTATCGCCTGCAGATTGCCAATGAGACGGTGGGTGCGTTGACCTTTACGTATCAGTCCGCGACAGGAGTCGCGACGATTGCTCGATCCGACACTGACGCTGCGGTGCGAACGAAGATCACGACGGCACTCGCAGGAATGACGGGCATTGGCTCGGCCAATGTGTCGGTCACGGGATCACGCCTTCAGGGCTTCACGATTGAATTTATCGGCGCGCTTGAGAAGACGAATATCAGTGGTCTGGAAGTGTCCAGCCCAGCCCAGTCGACAGGGTCAGTGACCGTTTCCCAACTCACTGCCACCAAACTCGGCGTCAGTGAAGTGCAGACCATCACCATCACTGCATCTCAGCCGCCTGCGCCAACAATCACCACCACTGTCACGCAGCTGACGAATGGCGCTCCAGGCAGCAGTCACCTGCAGGAAATCGTCATTGACATGCCGAGT
>JBEIEK010000106.1:0-16963 GCA_040382995.1 Planctomycetaceae bacterium | reverse complement strand
TTGGGTTGTATGTCTTGTGCTTTGTTTGTTGGGTTGTTTTTTTTTTGTTACGTTGTTTTTCCTGCCTACCCACCACTCTCAGGTCCCAGGTCGCCGAGTGCTTAGAAACTCACCGCTGACCGACGTCCACAACGAACCCCAAACCAGAGCCAGCCAATCACCCGCCACTACTCCCCACTTCTCAGCAGCCCATACACGGCCGACAGCAGGACGGCTCCGAAGATCAGTGCAAAGCCGTACAGGACAGCGACGTTGAGTCCCGAGAGCAGCACGGATTCCATGCGTTCGGGAGCGAAGGCATTCAGGCCGACAAAGCCCATGTAGAAGGCCAGATACACGAAGAACAGGATCAGGCCGGAACGGGATGCCTTGATATTCATGGGTTGCCGTCTGGGAAAGCGGAAGTCGTGGGTGGGGTTGACGTTGGGGTTCGGACCTTATGCGTAGGGTGCTGCAAGTCGAAACTGGGGGCGTTCTTCAAGCCATTTTGCGATGCGGTCTTTTCGCGAAAGCGCGACGGGGAGGAAGTCGAGTGCCTGCTGGAGGCGTTCGTTGGGCTCGGCACAGCTGAACCGCAGGAAGCCGGCTCCGGCAGCTCCGAAGCATTCACCGCCAAGGCAGGCGACTCCGAAGTGATCATCCGCGCCTTCCAGCAGGTACAGGGCGAGTCCGTGGCTGGTGATGCCCAGATCATTGCAGACTGGCCGAATGCAGGGGAACACGTAAAAGGTGGCGGTGGGGTCAAGAGTGACGAAGCCGGGGATGCGATTGAGCCCTTCTGTCAGGAGCACCACTTTTTCGCGGAATTTGAGCATGGTTTCGTCGCGTTCACGGGAGTCCTGGTCGAGCGCCGCACAGCCGGCGAGCTGGACAATGGGCGGGGTGCAGGACAGGGTCGTATTGATCATCTTGCCGATGGCTTCGGTAATCTCACGCGACGACGCGCAGAATCCCAGCCGCCAGCCGCTCATGGAATACGACTTGCTGAACGTATAGGCCGCCACGCACTGGTCGAGCATTCCGGGTTGAGCCAGCAGGGAGTGATGGCGTCCCTTCCAGACCATGTGGCAGTAGGGCTCGTCGCTGAACACGGCCACATTGCGGCCACGGATCAGATCGGCGATGTCGCGCAGGTCCTGTTCGGTGGTGATGCCACCGGTGGGGTTGTGGGGCGAATTCAGAAACACGGCGCGGGGTGAGGGATCGGTGTTGAGGAAGTCTTCGATGTCGGACACCTGGGGCCGGAACTGAGTTTCCTGGCGGAGTGGTTTGAGCACCGCGCGGGCGCCGCGACGCTGGATGTTCGGGATGTACGTCGGGAAATGCGGGCTGAACACCAGACACCCGTCACCCGGGTTCAGAAAGGCTTCGCAGAAGAACTGTTCAAACACCTTGGCACCAGGACCGGCAGCGATGTTTTCACTGGCGACAGGGATGCCGAATTCGCGATGCAGAAATCGAGACGCAGAGGCGCGGAATTCGGGGATGCCGGGAGAAGGGCAGTAGTGGGACTGGTTGTCGCGAATGGCCTGCAGACCTGAAGCGATGGCGGACGCCGTGCTGTTAAAAGGACTGTCGCCGATTTCCAGTTCCACCACGTCTTTGCCGGTGGCTTTGAGCTTTTTGGCGGCGGCAAGGACGGTGAAGGCGGTTTCAACGTTCAGGGATCGGGCGAATTCACTGAGTTGGGCGGTCATGGGACGCTCGTTGGGGGAAAAAGACGGGGAAGTCAGCGAATGCCTTAAATTAGGGCAGATTGGCTGGCAGGAATCAAATGAATCCGCCAGATTCTGCCAACATCCACGCCCGCCCCGCGTATATTCTGCGGATCGTTGCGTCCCGGCCGCACTTCCCTGCCCTTCAGGATACTGGTAGTCCACCATCCCCATGATTGAAACCCGGAACCTCACCAAACGCTACGGCAGCCTGATCGCCGCCAACGATATCACGCTCCGGCTGGATCAGGGGGACGTGTTCGGGTTCATCGGCCCGAATGGTTCCGGCAAAACCACAACCATGCGGATGATCGCCACTCTGCTCGCGCCTGATCACGGCGAAGCCTATGTCTGTGGCAAATCGATCTACACCGACCAGGAAGAAATCCGCAGGCTGGTGGGCTTCATGCCGGACTTCTTCGGGGTCTACGATGACATGACCGTCATCGAGTATCTGGAATTCTTCGCGGCTGCCTACCGCATCGACAGCAGCCGTCGCCGGAAGGTTGTTGAAGAAAAGCTGGAACTGGTGGACATGGCCTTCAAACGCGATGCCATGGTCAACGAACTCTCTCGCGGACAAACGCAGCGGATCGGGCTGGCACGCACACTGCTGCATGACCCCGAGGTGCTGCTGCTGGACGAACCCGCCAGTGGCCTGGACCCCCGAGCCCGCATCGAAATCCGCGGACTCCTGCGGCGACTTGGCGAAATGAAGAAAACCGTTATCGTCAGCAGCCACATCCTCCCCGAACTGGCGGACGTGTGCACGCGTGTGGGAATGATCGAAAAAGGTCACATGATCGTTGACGGTAATGTTGCCGAAGTCATGCGGAAGGCCCGACAACGCATCCTGCTGCAGATCCGCGTCCGCGAACGCACCGATCAGGCCGCAAAACTCCTTGAACAACTGGACTGCGTCGAAAAAATTGCCGTCACAAAGGATCAGATCCTCGAAACCACCCTGAAACCTTCCGTGGAAGACTACAGCAGCATCCCTGCTGCTCTGATCCAGGCTGGCTTCGCACTGATGCTTTTCCGCGAAGAAGAAGTCAACCTCGAAACCGCCTTCCTGCAACTCACGCAGGGGTTGGTGCAATAGCGCGGCGGTCATATTCGGCAAAACTGTGATTGCTGCTGCGTTTCCGTAAGACGCACTTCCTGCGAACAGCACGTCACCTCCATGTTCAGACGACATCCCTGTTCGTCGATCGCCAGTCTGGCAGCCGCCTGTCCTGCCGCTTAAGGTTCTGTCCCCGCCGGCCGCTGTGCGCGGCCTTTGCGATTGAGGTCCCCCAACTCTTCGCGCGCTTTGTCTGCCAGCGTTCGCAGCTGCTGCACAACTTCGGGGTGTGCCGCCGCCACATCACGAGTTTCGCCGGGATCGCTGGTCAGATCAAACAGTGATTCCTCGATGCGGGCATTCTGGTAGCGGGCTGGCATGCCGTCGCTGCCGCCCGGTTTTCCGGCCAGTGTGCGATAGGCGTGGGGGAAGTGCAGTTTCCATTGTCCGCTGCGGATCGCCTGCAGTTCGGGCCCCCAGTAAAAGTGCAGAGCGTCGTGGGGCGATTTTTGGTTTTCGCCACACATCAGACCGGTAATGCTCAACCCGTCGATGGGCTGTTCAGGAAGCGGGGCTTCAATGAGTTCGGCGATTGTGGGGAGCAGATCAATGGTCATGGCTGGTTCACTGCAGACCGTGCCTGGTGAAATGGCAGCTGGCCACTTCATCAGGCAGGGAACGCGGCAACCCCCGTCAAACATGGTGCCCTTGCCTTCACGCAGTGGTCCGGCCGAACCGGCATGGTTTCCGTAGCTGAGCCATGGGCCGTTGTCGGACGTGAAGACGAGCAGCGTGTTGCGTTCCAGTTCAAGCTGCTGCAGCGTGGAAACGATCTGGCCGACGGACCAGTCGATTTCCGCAACCACATCCGCAAACGTTCCCCTGCCGGTGCTGCCCTGGAAGTCCTTCCCGGCAAACAGGGGCACGTGCACCATGCTGTGGGGCAGATACAGAAAGAATGGGCGGTCGCGATTGGCTTCGATGAACGCCACGGCACGCTCGGTGTACTGGCGGGTGAGCAGTGTCTGGTCGGCAGCGGTGACTTCCGGATCGATGATGCTGTTGTCTTCATAGAGTGGCAGTTGCGGCCATGTTTTCAGGCGTTCTTCCAGGGGCAGGTGGAGCACTTCCGGGTGGAACGGCCACATGTCATTGCTGTAGGGCAGACCGTAGTAGTGGTCGAAACCCTGCTGCAGCGGCAGGAACTGGTGGTGATGTCCAAGATGCCATTTGCCGAAGCAGGCGGTGGCATAACCCTGACTGCGACAGATTTCAGCGATGGTGACCTCGGCTGGATTGAGTCCGTTGCGGGATTTGGGGCCAAGCGCTCCCTGAATACCGACCCGCACGTTGTAGCAGCCGGTCATCAGGCTGGCGCGGGAAGCCGAGCAGACTGCCTGAGACACGTAGAAGTCCGTGAAGCGGCGACCGCTGGCTGCAAGCTGGTTGAGGTGCGGCGTGAGTGACTGGTCACCTCCGAACGGCCCGATGTCCGCGTAGCCCATGTCGTCCATGAAGATGATGATCACATTGGGGCGGGGAGCGATCGAGGCGGCAGGCGTGGCGGGCGGTGCGGCGGCGGCAGCGGGGGTGAGGCAGCAGAGGGTCAGCGGGGCTGAGAACAGCAGGAACACCGGCAGATACTGCCGAAGGGCGAGGCGGAGCAACATATTGCTGGTTTTCTGAAACAGAAGTGGCGGGAGAGCGACGGGGTGCTGTGGGCATCGATTTTCGGAAAAAACTGCGGCGGGGCAAGCGAATTCGGCGTGCACCGGGGGCGGTTGTTGGCTGGAATGGACGATTCCGGCGATTTCAGAACTGCAGCCCCGCGTTCTCTTCTGCCCGCCACACTACCCGCACTTTCCCAAACACCAGTCTTCAGCATAGAATCCGCAGGCTGTCCGTCGTGTGGCCTGCTGCAAACGCAGCCATTCATCTCTGCAGTTCGTACTCTCCAGTTCCATTCGCCTGGAAGCTCCTCACTTTGTCCCGGTTTTCCACCATCGCCGTTCTGGGTTCCACAGGATCCATTGGAACCAGCTGTCTCGACGTGGTTCGGCAGCATTCCGACCGCCTGCGGATTCAGGGGATGGCTGCGCACCGCAGTGTCGAGCGATTATGCCGTCAGGTGACCGAGTTTCAGCCGGAGTGGGCGGTTCTTGGCTGCGCCTCCGCCGATGTACCCGCACCCTCTGCTGCCCCACCCGGCGTTCGCAGCACCACATGGCACAAAGGGCTCGATCGTCTTGACGACCTGATCCGTGCACCGGAAATCTCCACGGTTGTGTGTGCGATGGTTGGGGCGGCCGGATTGCCGGCGACGTGGGCCGCAGTGGATTCCGGCAAACGCGTCGCACTCGCCAACAAGGAATCACTGGTGATTGCGGGGCCGCTGATCATGCAGCGAGCCGCAGAAACAGGGGCGCTCGTCCTGCCGGTGGACAGCGAGCACAGTGCGATCTTCCAGTGTCTGCAGAGTGGCCGACGGGATCATGTGGAGCGACTGGTGCTCACCGCCAGCGGCGGACCATTTCGCGGCTGGACCCGCAGCCAGCTCCAGAACGTCACTCCGGAACTGGCACTGCGTCATCCCACCTGGCAAATGGGCCCGAAGATCACCATCGATTCCGCCACCATGATGAACAAGGCGCTGGAAATCATTGAAGCGCGCTGGCTGTTTGGCCTGGCAGCAGATCGCCTGGCCGTTGTGGTTCATCCGCAATCCGTCATTCATTCACTGGTCGAATACCAGGACGGTTCCGTGGTTGCTCAAATGTCACCACCCGACATGCGGCTGCCCATCCAGTATGCTCTGCTGTATCCCGATCGAATCCCCGGCCCTTCGCGTCGCACGGACTGGACGCGTCCGCTGTCGCTCGAACTGCAGCCCCCCGACCTCGAAACATTCCCCGCACTGCAGCTTGGCTTCGAGGCCGCTCGCAGTGGCGGAACCTGCGGTGCCGTGCTCAATGCCGCCAACGAAGTCGCCGTTGAACGTTTTCTTGCCGGCACCCTGACCTTCACAATGATTACTGACTGCGTCCGAGATATTCTGCATCACCATCAATTTGATGCTCTGCCATCCCTTCCGCAACTGCTTGCAGCGGATCGCAGAGCGCGGGAGGAAGCGTTGCGGTGGAAATCCTGAATTCAATGCTGCTGGCGGCAGGCGGTTTCTCCGCCGCACTCGGCATGATCGAAAACGTCCTCTCCGTCGCCTTCGGACTGGGACTTGTCGTCTTCTTCCATGAACTCGGCCACTTTGCCGTCGCCAAATGGTGCAACGTGCACGTGGAACGCTTCAGCATCGGAATCGGACCAATCCTCTGGAGCCGACAGAAGGGCGAAACCGAATACGCGCTGTCACTCCTGCCCCTCGGTGGCTACGTCAAAATGCTCGGACAGGACGACATGGATCCGAACCAGATGACCAGTTCGGAAATCGCTGAAAACCCCCGTGCGTATTCCTCCAAAACCGTCCTGCAGAGAATGGCCATCATTTCCGCCGGTGTGATCATGAACGTGATCACCGGATTCCTGTTCTTCGTCATCGCCTACTCCGCCGGACTCCAGGAACCTTCACCTGTCGTCGGAGCCGTTTACACCGACTACCCGGCATGGAATGCTGGCATCCGCCCCGGAGACACCATTCAGGAGGTCAACGGCGAACGCATGCGCACATTCATCGATATCCAGGAAGCCATCGTGCTCTCCAGCGATGAACTGCAGATCGGTGTCCAGCGGGCTGACGGAACCAGCGAAACTCTCACCATCCTCCCCATGCGCAGTGGCCTCGGACGAACCATCGGAATCTCTCCGGCTATCACCACTCGCGTCAGTCGCGAAATCGAAAAACCCGAACTCATCACGGACGCCGGTCTTCCCGGCGAACGCGCCTCCGAACCGTTCCTGCCGGGCGACAATATTGTCGGTATCCGCCCCTCCCCGAAGGTCGTCGCCGCTGCTGAACCTGCTCCCCCAACAAGTCCGGATGAACAGGCTCCCGCAGCCCCCGCTAACCCGGCAACCCCGCCTGAAGAACCCGTTGTCGAAACTAAACTGCTCCATGATCTGCGTCATGCACTTGCACTGTATGCAGACCGCGAAGTCAGCTGCATCGTCGAACGCAGTTCTGCCGCGGCGGCTGATGCCGCGGATCCTGCCGCAAAGCCCAGCACAATCGAGATTCGCATTCCGCCTCAGAAAGTCCGATCACTGGGCTTCTGGATGGCCATCGGACCGGTCCGCAGCGTCCGCAAAGATTCCATCGCCGCCAGGGCCGGACTGAAGGTCGGTGACACCATCCAGTCCATTGACGGCCTGGTTCCCGGCCAGGACATCGATCCTCTGTTCCTCCCCGTTTACTTCGCTCAGAAAGCCGGACAGTCAGTCAAGGTTGTCGTCGGCCGCAAAAGCAGCGAGGGCCCCTCCACCGCCGAATTGACCATCGTGCCCTCCAGCCTGCCCGGCTGGAGCGAAAGTCCTGAGCACCAGACTGCTCCGCTCACCATTCCCTCCATCGGCGCCGGCTACCAGGTACAGACCCGCATCGCCCGCATCCTGCCAGGTTCTGAAGCCGAGAAACTTGGCACCCTGCAGCCCGCTGCACGCATCACCGGCATCGAACTCCTGCATCCGGATCCCGGCAAAGGCAAGCCCGACGCGCTCGGCGATGATGAGCGACCTGTGGAAGTCAACCTCGCTGAACTCGATGACGCCGACGAGAATGCCGTGGGCACCGTCGCCGACATCAACTGGGCATGGGGCTTCGAAAGACTGCAACGCGTCCCCGAACGCCGCGTCGTGCTGCACTTCGAATCTCCCGCAGGCGAAAAAAGCTCTGTCACCCTCAAGGAACTCGAACAGGAACAAAACTGGTTTCTCTGGATTCGCGGCTTCAACCCCCGAACCTGGGATCCTCTCGAAGATCTCCGCAAGGCCGAAAGCATCGGCGAAGCACTCCACCTTGGCTACGCACGCACCCGCCGCAATATCTCCAATATCTATCTCAGCCTGCGACAACTTATCCGCCGGGAAGTCGCCCCCAAATCGCTCAGCGGCCCCGTGGCAATCGCCCGCGTCAGCTATCGCCTGGCTGAACAGGGCATCTTTCAGCTGATCAGCTTCCTCGGATTCCTCAGCATCAACCTCGCCATCCTCAACTTCCTGCCCATTCCGATCCTCGACGGCGGCCACATGGTGTTCCTCATCTGGGAAGGCATCACGCGTCGCAAACCCAGCGCTCAGATCGTCGGCTGGGCTCACGCCGCCGGACTCCTGTTCCTGCTCTCGCTCTTCTCCTTCGTGCTTTGGAATGACCTGTTCTTCAGTCCCTTCTGAAGGGCCGCCTCAGTCCTCAGCATCAGAAATCATCGTGCGATCAAAGGAACTGCTGGATGGTGGGTTCCGCGGGGGTTCTGCAGCCTTCGCTGCCGGCACTGTACGCTGAGGTCGGCTGGCTGCAGCCACCGATTCCTCGCCCGGACCTCTGCCAGCCTTCGGAGCCATGCTCGCAGACCCCGCTCCGCCACTTGTCAGCTGTCCACGCTCGTAACGCCCCCACCACGCATCTCCATCCTCCACCGTCCAGCCGCCGTGATCCGGGCACTTGCGGAGCAGCGAAATCACGTCCCGAGCTGTCTGGGGACGGTTCGCCGGGTTCTTCTCAAGACAGGCCAGCACCGCAGTCTCAAGCTCCGGTGAAACTTCACGTCCCAGTCTCTGCGACGGTGGTGCCGGTGGGTCCATCACATGTCGCCGCAACAGATCCACCAGATTGTCAGAAACAAATGGCGGCTGCCCCGTGAGCAGAAAATAGGCCGTGGCACCCACGGCGTACAGGTCGCTCCGGGCGTCCACCAGGGCCGGTGCGTTAATGCCTTCCGGTGAGATGTACAGCGGAGTACCGGTCAGTGAATTGGCTGCCGTCATTCCCGCCTGCTTCTTCTCATCCAGCGCCTTCACCAGACCAAAGTCCAGCACTTTGATCACGTCCGGCAATCCACCGCGGCGGTTGAGCATGATATTGGCCGGCTTGATGTCCCGATGCACCAGCCCCTTGCTGTGAGCTTCATAAAGAGATCCACAGATCTGCAGCAGCAAATGAATCACCCGGCTTTCCGGCAGTGGCCCCCCAACCTGCACAAGATTCTCCAGATTAATGCCATCCAGATATTCCATGGCGTAATAGAACACGCCTTCCGGAGTGCGCCCGTAATCGTAGATCGCAATTGTGTTCGGGTTATTCAGCTGACAGGTGATCTGCACCTCACGCTCAAATCGCGCAATTGAACCGGGATTGATCTTCTCCACATCCAGCAGCTTGATCGCTGTGGGTCTGCGAAGCATCGCGTGACGCCCCTTGTAGACCACTCCCATCGCCCCCTGCCCCAGTTTCTCCAGCAGTTCATACTGGCCCACCTGCTTCGCTGCCACAGCCGCCTTCCGTGCCTCCCGCTGCAGACGCGAAACAATGATCGTGAACACAAAGATGGCGATCGAGGTCAGCACGAGCAGCGCAAACATCGCCTGAAAAGTGCGCCGCAGAATCATCAGCGGACGGTACGCCTCCGCAAAGTCCACCTCGGTCGCCACTCCCAGATCATAAGCCGCCAGCCACTGCCAGGCACCCACCACCGGGACACCGCGGTAGTCCGAATAACCATCCAGATTATCGTTCGCCGAACCGTCCACAGCCGCCTGCACCATGTAGGTCAGCGGCATGTCCCGTCGGAGTGTCTTTGGGCGGTAGCATTCAAGAAGATTGCCCTGCGGATCCACCAGTTGAACTGTCAGTAATGACGAACTTCCCTCGTCCTGCGTCACAAGGCCCAGCAGCTTCATATCATCAACAACACGACTGTTGGAAACCATCAGGCCGGCTCGATTGAACGCATAGGTTTCACCCGACTCGCCCATTCTCCCCAACTGCAGAATCTCCGTGAACTCCTCTTCCGGGCGAATCTGCAGACCCAGCACCGCTATCACCTGAAAATTCTCGTCCCGCACCGGAGCCACGGCATACATCACGGGCACCGACGACTCCGCCTGGCCACTCGTCGACTTCAGCAGCGAAAAACTGCGAAAAGGAGTTGATACCGTGCTCTGACCGTCCAGCGCCTTCGTCAGAAAGCCCTCGAAATCCCCGTTCCCTTCCAGACCAATCGCTGATTCAACGGACGACGACAAAATCCGACGACGCTTGTCCGCCAGAATGTAACCCGTGTAACGGTGTGAAGAAATCAGCGGGCTCAGGAGCCTTCCCAGATCACGGTGCAGCAGTCGCGCATCCGCAACCGCGGTCACGCCTTCCACTCCAGTTGCGACCGCCGCGTCAGGCTCCTGCTGGTTGAGCAGTTGCTGGGTGATCCGCCGCACCTCCGTCGAATTGGCAGCCGACTGCACATTCGACTCCTGCACCTGAAACCAGGTTTTCAGCATCGCCACCTCGACGCTTAAAAGCGTCTGCAGGCCGGACCGCAAAGTGTCTCGCATGGTCGTCTCGATCGCCGATCCCACCAGCCACGCAACCGAGGCCAGAACGGAAATGGCGATGATCGGCCAGATCCAGAGATTCCGACGCAGGAACACATTGGTCGCCTGCAGCGAACCAGACAATGATGCCCGCGCCCACGTCATCTTCGCGGCGGACTGAGACCCTGCCATGGAAGCGGCAGGTGAGGATTTGCGGAACAAACGCAGTGGATTCACGAAAGCAGTCCCTGGCCGAGCACCGGCGTTGAGCGGAAAGCCCCGCCATGACATCACACACGCCCGGCAGACGCACCCCAAGCCAACTTGCTCACTGCAGCCTGGTTCAGCCTTTGGCCACTCTGCAGATTCCCCCCTGTGCAACCGGCAAATTCCATGATGATTTTTCACAACCTGCCGTTGCAATCCCCCCTCTCCCCTGGCAGGGGAGAGGGGAGCCAGTTATGGTTTCGCGAAAAAGGCACCGCCAACGGCCAGTAGCCAGGTTGCCCCCTGCTCCTTTTTCACTCCGCAATTCCTCAGATCGCAGTTGGGCGAGTAGTGCGGACGGCAAACCGCACGATATAATCCCGCGCCGACCAACTCAGACATCAGAAAATACCCCGCTCCCCCCTTCACGTCTCACCAGCGAACTGCTCTGGATACTGCTTTCAAGGACTTTCTGATGGGAAGGAGTTTGCTGGTCACAGGTTCATCCGGTCTGATTGGTTCTGAAGTCTGTGTCTGGTTCCATCATCGGGGGTGGCAGGTTCACGGGGTGGACAACAACCAGCGAGCCGTGTTTTTCGGGCCTCAGGGGGACACACGCTGGAATCAGTCTCGCCTGCAGCGCGAACTCCCGGGGTTTGTGCATCACGAACTGGACCTGCGTGACCGCACCGGCGTGCTGGATCTCCTGAAATCGCTTAAGCCCCACGCCATTGTCCACGCCGCCGCTCAGCCGTCTCACGATCTGGCCGCACGCATTCCCTTCGATGATTTTGATATCAACGCCGTCGGCACTCTGAACATGCTGGAGGGCACCCGGCAGTTCTGTGCGGATTCTCCGTTTGTCCTGATGTCAACAAACAAGGTCTACGGCGACGGGCCAAACCGCATTCGCATGCGCGAACTGCCAGCTCGCTGGGATTTCGATGATCCGCAATACGCTGCCGGGATTTCCGAAACCTTTTCGATTGACCAGTGCAGCCATTCACTCTTCGGAGCGTCAAAGCTGGCAGCTGACGTGATGACTCAGGAATACGGCCGCTATTTTCAGATGCCCACCTGCTGTCTCCGCGCTGGATGCCTGACGGGGCCAAACCACAGCGGCGTGGAACTCCATGGGTTCCTCAGCTACCTCATCCGCTGCAATGTCCAGGAACGCGAATACACCGTGTTCGGCTACCAGGGCAAACAGGTGCGTGACAACATTCACTCCCGTGATGTGGCAGCCTTCATCGAATGTTTCGTGAATCGGCCTCGGTGTGGTGAGGTCTATAACCTGGGTGGTGGTCGGGACAACACGTGCTCTATCCTTGAAGCCTTCTCGCTGATCGAAAAACTCACCGGAAAAGCTCAAAAATACAAGTACGTCGAACAGAATCGCATCGGCGATCACATCTGTTACTACAGTGATCTCACCAAGTTGCGGACACACTATCCGGAATGGCAAATTCAGGTCGGCCTGAACCGGATTTTTGAAGAGATCTGGCAGTCGTGGCAACAGCGATCCTGATCGCGGTGAAATCATGAAGATACTCATCACTGGCGTTTGTGGCTTTGTCGGCAGCACTCTGGCAAAGTGTCTGCCCGAAAGCCGTGCCGGCCTTGAAATCTACGGCCTTGATCATCTGGGCCGCGCGGGCAGTGAAATCAACCGCATGCCCCTGCAGCAGCAGGGTGTCCGCTTCATACATGCCGATATCCGACAACCCAGCGACCTCGAACAACTGCCGCCGGTGGACCTTGTCGTGGATGCCGCGGCCAATCCCAGTGTTCTTGCTGGTGTCACCGCGGCCGGAAGTTCTCGTCAGCTCGTCGAACACAACTGCCTCGGCACCGTGAATCTGCTCGAATACTGCCGCCGCACCAACGCGGCCTTCACCATGCTCAGCACCAGTCGTGTGTATTCCATCGACGCCCTGAGTCGCCTGCCAGTGGCTGTCGCAGACAATCGCTTCCAGCTGCAGCATTCCGAACACCTGCCACAGGGGCTCACAAGGCACGGGATCAGCGAACACTTCAGCACCGCAGCGCCCATTTCACTGTACGGAGCCACAAAACTCGCCTCAGAAACCCTGGCGCTCGAATATGGCTGCACCTTTGGATTCCCCGTCTGGATCAATCGCTGCGGCGTGCTCGCCGGTGCCGGACAGTTCGGACGCGCGGATCAGGGAATCTTCAGCTACTGGATACATTCCTGGTGTCAGCGCCTGCCGCTGAAGTTCCTCGGCTTCGGCGGGCACGGGTATCAGGTACGCGATTGCCTGCATCCTCGGGATCTGGTTCCCCTGCTGCTCGCTCAGGCCTCCAGCGGAAACTCAGCTGACACCCCTCGCATCATCAACGTCTCCGGAGGGCTCGAGTCCGCTGTTTCACTGCGGGAACTCAGCGAGTGGTGTCGGCATCGATTCGGGGATCATCAGGTGCAGGCCGACGGCAGTGAACGGCCCTTCGACCTGCCGTGGGTCGTGCTGGACAGTTCACGCGCCGAAAGCCTCTGGTCGTGGCGCCCCCAGACATCCTGGCAGCAGATCTGTGAGGAAATTGCAGAGCACGCCCGGCTGCATCCCCAATGGATGCAGCTTAGTCACGGGGGCTGAAACGCGGATCACGGAACAACGCACTCACGCAGCGAAGGACGGCCCATGAAATTCGGAATGATCACGCTGGGAGCCAACGTTCCCTCGACGCGTTTTCGATTTCTGCCATATCTTGAACCGCTGCAGCAACGCGGACACTCCTGTCGCCTCTGGAACGCCTTTCCTCCGGTCTATGACTATTTCCCCACGATCGGCTGGCGCGCCAGCACAGCGCTGAAACGCACCGTTCGCTGGTGCCAGTACCTGCAGGCCCGGTGGTTTCGGCCGGATACAATTTATCTGGAACGCGGTTGTTTCCACGATGCCTCCGTCTGGCTGGACGATCGTTTTCGCAAACTCACCCCGCGTTTGGTTCTGGATGTCGATGATGGAGTGTTCCTGCAGTTTCCGGACAAGATCAGACATCTGATTCAGATCAGCGATCATGTAATCGTCAGCAACGCAAACATCGCTCGGTATGCTGAACAGTTCGGCAAACCGATCACTGAAATCCCAACCTGCGTTTCGCTTGCACGTTACCCGCTGCGACCCACACCGGAAAGCCCTTCGCAAAAAACCATTCTCGGGTGGATCGGCACAACATCCAATCTGCGATACCTCGAACACTGCGCAGCAGCACTGCGGCGTCTGGCCCGCGAACGGGACTTCCAGCTGCTGATTGTCGCTCCGCAACGCGAAGCACTGGATGCCATTGACCTCACGGGTGTCTCGATCCGGTTCGAGCAGTGGTCACCAAAAACGGAAATCCAGCATCTGCAGCAGATGGATATCGGCCTGATGCCGCTGGCCGATGATCAGGAATGGACGAAGTATAAAGCAGCCACCAAACTGGTACAGTACCTCGCCTCCGGGATCGCTGCTGTGGCCTCGCCGGTTGGCGTCAACGCAGAAATTCTGAAGGGGAATCAGGCTGGCCTCGCTGCCGTCACCCAGGAGGACTGGTTTGAATGTCTGCGACTGCTCATCGATGATCCCGCACTCCGCCGTCGCCTGGCTCAAACGGGAAGAACTCTCGTGGAGTCGAGATACTGCATTGAAGCCAATCTGTCACTTCTGGAATCCGTCCTGTGTGGTCCTGCGAAGTGATCATCCGGAGTTGTGTGAAATCATGAGTTCCCTGCATCGCTGGATTCGCAAACTGATTCATCGTCCCTTTCTGGCGCTGGGGTTCCGCCTGATGCGCGCTCCGCACTTCGAGTGTGTGATTCGCGCCAAAGAGCTGGAGCATGACGATTTCTACTTCCTCCAGGTCGGAGCCCACAATGGTGTCACCTCCGACCCGTTTCACCGCTTCGTCATCGAAGGCTGGTGGTGGCACGTGGTGCTCATCGAACCTCAGCCGGAAAGCTGCGAGGTGCTGCGGGAGATCTATCGCGATCGCAAAAACCTGACGATCCACGAGACAGCCATCGGGCCACAGGATGGCAGTCTGAGTTTGTTCAGGATTCGAGATGGTGCTGAGGACGTCCCGTATTGGGCCACACAACTGGCATCCACACGACGGGAAGTCATCGCCAGCCACAGCGATCGCATCAGGGGACTTGAAGACCTGATTGTCGAGGTCAGGGTTCCCAGCCGCACCCTTGCTTCAATCTATCGCGAGGCCGGCTTTCCCCGCCTTGATCTGCTGGCCATCGACGTCGAAGGGTTTGACTTCGAGGTGGTCAAACAAATCGATCAGCTGCCACAGCGTCCCCGGATGATCTTCTTCGAACATCGACACCTTGTTTCTGAAGACCAACAAGCTGCCCTGCGATTCTTAAGGGAACGAGGTTATCGCTGTGAAACCGCCGGGGACGGTGACACGTTTGCCTGGCAATAACTCGGCCCCGATGAAACTCCCGGCACGTTCAGCACACCGCCCCTGGTTGCTCGATGGTCCCCGTCCCGTTAGGATTTCCTGACCCACAGGTTGCTTCCACGACACCGGCAACCGCCCGCCCACTGTGCCCCCCTCTCACGGGATCCCCTGTATGTTGCTCCGCCTCAAAGCTGCATCGGACTCCATCAAATTCGCTCTGTGTCTGGCCGTAATCGTTGTCCTCGCTGCGGCAACAAACTCGGCTGCAGCCGGCGAAAACTCAACCACATCGCCCGTTCGCACCAGCACCCTGGCAGCAGCGAACAGCCCTGCTTCGTCAGCCACAGCAACTCGTCCTGCTGAACGTCCCCCATGGACCACATCGGCACTCCGCGGCACACCACAGCCACCGGATCCGTGGCGCATCCAGCCCGTGTTCGCTCAGCACCGCTTTGACCATCCGACCAGCCTTCAGGAACTGCCCGGTGGCGATCGACTGCTGGTCACGGAAATCGGTGGCAAAGTCTTCACATTCTCCCGCAGTTCCAACTCCCCCGCCACAGAGGCCATCAACCTCGCCCGGACGTCCGGTGGCCCCGTGTCTCTGTTCTCTGCCGTACTGCACCCGCGGTTCCGCGAAAATGGCTACGTGTTCCTCTGCTACGTCTCCAGCACCGGTGGCAATCACACTCGCGTCTCCAGATTCACCCTGAAATCCGCACAGGAACCCGGAATCGATCCCGCTTCAGAGACCGTGATCATCACCTGGCCGTCCGGAGGTCACAATGCGGGCTGCCTCAGATTTGGCCCTGATGGAATGCTGTACATCGCCACCGGTGACGGCTCAGGCCCCAATCCCCCCGACGGCCTGACCACCGGCCAAACCGTCGACGATCTGCTCGGCGCCATCCTGCGCATTGATGTCGACAAGCCCCGCACCACGGAAGGTCTGGCCTACTCAATTCCCGCTGACAACCCATTTATCAACACCGCAAACGCTCGCCCCGAAATCTTCGGTTACGGCCTCCGCAATCCGTGGAAGTTCGGCGTCGATCCGCAAACCGGCGACGTATTCGTGGCGGATAACGGCTGGGAAACCTGGGAAATGATTCACCTGGTCAGCAGCGGTACCAACTGTGGCTGGCCGATTATGGAAGGCCGTGCACGACTGCGAACCGAAGTGCCACCCGGTCCCACTCCAATCACCCCGCCCATCCGCGACCATCACCACTCCGAAGCCAACTCCGTGATCGGCGGACCAGTCTACCGTGGCAGTCTCCTGCCGCAGCTCAGCGGTCAATTCATCTACGGCGACTATATTACCGGGACCATCTGGTCCGTCGGCCGAGACGCGAATGGCAGCTATGTCGGCCGAACTCTCTGCGATACTGATCTGCGGATCATCGACTTTCAGGCACTCAGCAGCGGCGAACTGCTGGTACTGGATTATGACTTCACCGGCGGCATCTATGAGATCCGCCCCAACGATGCGCCGGACCTTTCCGCCAGCTTCCCCAGACTGCTCAGCCGCACCGGACTCTTCCAGTCCCTCTCACCGCTGGTTCCAGCCCCGGGTGTTGTGGACTATGACGTCACTGTTCCGCGGTGGATGGATGGAGCCAAAGCCCGGCGCTTCGTGGGTGTTCCGGGCACCTCTAAGATTCAGCTCCCCGCTGCGCTCGGTGCCGCAGCCGAATGGCCCGCAGGTACAGTCTTTGCGAGGCAGCTGATGATTCCTGCCGGAGCAGGTCAGCCAGAGAAGCTCCTTGAAACACAGATTCTGCAGTTTGAGAACGGTGTCTGGCATCCTTATGCCTATCGCTGGAATACCGCTGGCACAGATGCCGAACTGGTCAGTCCCGTGGGCACTTCCGGCCCAGTGCTCTGGCCTGATCCCCACAACCCCGATTCGCTGGTGGAACGCACGTGGCACACTCATGCGATCAACGAATGCCGCCTGTGTCACAATGCCGGGCCAGGCTTTGTTCTTGGTTTTGTTGGCAACCAGCTGGCACGCGAAACTGCCACCGCAGGCGGCAGCCGCGATCAGCTGCAACTGCTGCTGGAATTGGGTATCATCACCGAAATC
>JBEIEK010000105.1:0-16990 GCA_040382995.1 Planctomycetaceae bacterium | reverse complement strand
TGCCGGTTGGTGCAATTTTGCCGAACCGCGTTCCACAAGAGTGATTCGCTGAACGGCGAGTCGCCGGAAGACTGTCCGCGAGCAGTAGTTGTCTGTCAGGTGCATGGCACCCCGATGGTCATCGGTCCCATCGGTCCCATGCGTCCCATAACATTCCGGCGGGGCGTGGCCGAAGTTCGTGTCAGGTTCGAAACCGGTCGATTGATATTGGTTGCATACGGGGTCGACGGACTGGAAGTCCGTCGTACCGCAATCGGGACCGGTTGGAGGCCGTGGAGCCTGGGATTCTTCGCGCGATGTTTTGGTGGGGTTCCCGCTTCCTGACGGGCGCGGCTCGGTGGGGGTGTTTGCGGCGGCGTTGGGCGACGGATTTCGGTGCTATGCGTGCGGGCTGGTGCATGGCACTTTTGCACTGTAGCGGGGATGTGACCGGCCGATTGACATCGACCGCACGCCGTGGGGGAGGGGGTGGGCTCCGCCACGCCCCATCGGAGTCTGCGCGGCGAGGTGGCCGCTCACGGCGTGTCCTTCTGCCTCTCCACCTCCGGCGACTTGTTTCCGGACGGACTCAGGGCTAAGCCGAACTTGAAAGGCCCATTTTGGGGGTCCGGCAAGTGAAATGGCTGGCCGCGCACACAAAATACGGCCTGTTCAAATGCGCAATGTAGCCAGAATTTTTGACAATTGACCTGGACGTGGTTTGCGCTGCCGTTATAAGTCTCATCATGAGAGGCAAAACACACCGCAGCGTATTCATTGAAGAAGTCCGTAAGGAAGTAAACGGTAAGCAGTACGTCAGTACTCTGCTGCGACGCACCTACCGTGATCAGGGAAAGGTCAAGCATGAAACGCTTGGATCGCTCAATGATCTGCCAGCGGATCTGATTGCTGTTATGAAGCAAAGGCTGTTGTCGGGGCAGCCTATTACTGGAGATGGCGGTTCCATCGCAATCGAGAAGAGTCTTCCCCACGGCCATGTTGCCGCAGTGCTTCAAACCATGGAAGCGATTGGGCTCCCCTCAATTCTCTCCTCACGCCCGTGTCGTGAACGTGACCTCGTGCTGGCTATGATTGCCGATCGGATATTGTCTCCCGGTTCGAAACTCAGTTGTGCGCGAGGCATCGACCAAAGGGCTCCCCGTAACTCGCTTGGAGATGAATTGGGACTTGGTGATGTCGATGTTCACGAGTTCTATAAAGCAATGGATTGGTTGCTCGCAAGACAAAATCGCATCGAGAACAAGCTGGCGAAACGTCATCTCCAGAATGGATCACTGGTCCTGTTTGATGTCAGTTCCACTGCTTACACCGGCTCAAAATCAAGCCTGCGGCAGCATGGGCACAGCCGCGATCATCGAAGCGACCTGCCGCAGATCGTGTATGGACTGCTCTGTGATCGTCACGGGCGACCTGTATCTGTCGAGGTGTTGCCGGGAAACACAGCCGATCCGAGAGCGTTTTCCAGTCTGGTACAGCGGATGCGGAAGCGATTCGGAATTTCCAGTGTCGTGTTCGTGGGTGATCGTGGAATGATCACCTCGAAAAGAATTGACGAGGATCTGCGGGGTGTCGATGGATTGCACTGGATCACAGCTCTGCGATCTGAAGCTATCCGAGCCCTCGCGAAGGCGGGACATGTCAGTCGCTCGCTCTTCGATGAAAAGAACCTTTTTGAAGTTCGCGATGACAACCTGTTTCCCGGCGAACGCTTGATTGTTTGCCGTAATCCAGGCCTGGCAGATGAGCGGGCGAGGAAACGCGTGGAATTGCTGGAAGCCACGGAGCGAGAGTTGCTGAAGATCGTTAAGGCCACGCAGCGAATTCGAAATCCGCTGTCGGGTGAGGCGAACATTGCCCTTCGTGTTGGGAAGGTGATCTCGCGTCACAAGATGGAGAAGCACTTTGAATTAAAAATCAGTGATAAGGTATTTACTTTTCAACGTCGTGAGAAAGCAATCCAGGACGAAGCTGCGCTCGATGGAATTTATCTAATTCGCACAAGTGTGCCTCAGGAACAAATGACATCCGAGGAGGCAGTCACCGGTTACAAGAGTCTTTCCAGCGTCGAACGGGCATTTCGAAGTATGAAGTCGGTGGACTTGAAAATCCGTCCGATTCATCATTCCGATGATGACCGGATTCGCTCGCACGTCTTTCTTTGTATGCTGGCCTACTACACTGAATGGCATATGCGACAACAGCTAAAGGAATTGCTTTTCGACGATGAAGAGATCGTTGCCGCTCAAGAGCAGCGTGCGTCGGTTGTTGCGGCGGCACTTCGTTCAGAGTCCGCCGAACAGAAAGATGCGTCAAAGACGACATCGACTGGCCTCCCCGTGCAGAGCTTTCAGGACCTGCTCAAATCGTTATCCACACAATGTCGAAACACGGTTCGCTTCAACGGAACTAACGCTGTCTTTATACAGCTGACTGAGACAAACCCACTGCAGCGCCGTGCCTTTGAGTTGCTGCGAGGGGCTCCGCCGGAGCCCGGTTCATCGACGGCGAAAGCCCCCTCGGCCTCATCGTAGCCAGAAGCTGCATTTTCTGGCACATCACCTTCAGCCGTGTTTTTGCTGGGATCGCGCGCGAAAATCGGCTTCGCTTTGTTTCCAGGTTCGGATTAGAGGGGCTGCTGTTGTTGGTGGCCTCGAAATGCCTGTCCGGTCCTGCAGGACCAAAGATTCCGGAGACGTCACCATGTTCACACGCAACGCTCGCCAACGGAACTCTGACAATCACGGGTACGGAAGGCGGCGATAGGGTCACCGTGCAGCAGTACGGCAGCGATCAGATCAAGGTGCTGCTGGGCAACGGCAGCGATGCTCTGCAACTGACGCGAGCCGCTGTTGATCAGATCTTTGCCGAAATGGGCGGCGGAAACGACAGGGTCTCCCTCGGAAATCAGTCCACCCTTCGGTGCGTTTCTCGCCAAAGGTGCGCGTACTGTCAGATGGCCTTTGCAGCCCCTTCGGTACCGATCTTCGCCCGCAGCCGCCCCCATAAGCAGCACCTCACCCAACGATTTCCCCTCCACATGCGGCTCGTCGGGGGCGAACTCCGGGCCGTACAGTACGGTCTACGCCAGCCCGTCCGCCCATTCGAGAATGGCTTTATCGATGGTGGATTCAGTGAACCGGGTGGTTGTCGTATTTATGCAGAGCATCCAGAACGCCTGCGGAAATGGGCTGTTCAAGGTCATTGAGGATCGCACACGCCCGCGATTCAGCTCAGCAGTGTCACGGCTGGGACGATTGATTGTTTGCAGAATGCGTTCAGGCTGCTGCCGTGACCTGGGAATGACAAACTCGAAGAGGTGGTCAAATCCACTTGTCCCTGTGAATTCAACGTTGGGTGTGTAGCGCACATCGTGCTGATCGAGCCACGCCGTGACGTCTTCGTAGAAAAGACTGCCCACCATCGGAACAGAAAGAAAGAACAGATCAATTACAGCCAGCGTGGATTGGTCGAATCCGGTGAGCCACATATCACGGACGATCACCCGTCTGAGCGGATCGTCGGGCTTCTTGAATCGCTCCGCCAGCTCTTCGCGCCCGCGTTTGCTGCGAATGTGCTGCTGCTTCTCGACGGGATCGCTGGCCGATCCCGTCATCACCACACTCATGGTTGGCTCATTGCCGACATATCCAACCGGTGATTCCGCCGCCAGCATCCTCGCGCTATCGGTCTCAACCATCAGGATGCTGGCCTTTCTCTCCCGTGTTGCAGGTCATCAGCGTCGGCAGTTGTTGCTTCTAAGTTTGCAGTGGATCGAACGCTTTTCTGGTGGTGGCGATCGTGTCACCGGGCATTGCAAACTTCTGACCGAGGCGTTCTCGCAGTTTCTCCTGGAAACGCTCGATGCCTGCAAAGTCGATATGCGTATCACTCACATGTCCGGCGCGAAGAAAGATCAGTCATTTGCCATGCTTCTTCACCTCAAATGCAAAGAGACAAAGCACCGCTCCACTCCGACGGCTGTCCGCCGAGGAGGGTCGCTCCTGCCATCGATGAAAGTCGAAATCAATCATCGCTGCGTTTCTTCCCTTGCGGTTTCTTCGCCGCTTTCTGCTTTGGCTCCGAATGGCCGGCGGCCTTCTTCTTCGCCTGCGACTCGAGCGTCTTCAGTTCATCAAGCGACCGGGCGAAGTGCTCATCGACCGGCTGCGGCAATGCGGCTTGCTGCGTTTTGAACCGCACGAACTCGGATTCGGCCTTTTCTCTCGCAGCATCGTGCGAAATCTTCCCGGCGTGCGTCAGGACCTCGCGGTCGGAGAGCTTCAGAAAGTCGTCAAGCTTGCTGATCCAGTCGCCCATCGTCATCGGTTTGCGGTTGAGCGCCTGTAACTCGGCAAATTCGAGATATGCGGTGACGATGCGGTTGAGAGCTTCGATCTCGTCCTGCTGCAGATAGTTTTTGGCAATCGAGACATCGCTTTTGCGGGGGCGGTCCCCGTCCCAGCTGGTCAGTCCCATGTTCGGCTGCGACGCATCGGCCCGCTGATGAACCACCTCGGCAGCCGTGTGGCCGTGCGCGGCCCAGTGCATCTTGTTCTGGACGGTCCTGAAAAACAGTGACGAACTCTTTGCGCTGGGATCGTAATCGATGCTGGTGGCGTAGATGTCCAGCACCTTTTGCCAGAACACCCGCTCGCTGCTGCGAATATCCCGAATGCGGGCCAGCAGTTCCTCGAAGTAGTTTCCAGCCCCGGCCCGTTTGAGCCGGACGTCGTCCATCGCGAATCCCTTGATGAGGTATTCACGCAGTCGCTCGGTTGCCCAGATGCGGAACTGTGTCCCGCGATGCGAACGGACCCGGTAGCCGACGGCCAGAATGGCGTCGAGGTTGTAATGATCGACGGTGCGGGAAACCTCGCGATTTCCCTCGGTTTGAACTATTCGGAATTTCCGAATAGTTGCCTCCGGGTCGAGTTCACGATCCTCGAAAACGCTCTTCAGGTGCTCATTGACGGTCGGCACCGAGACCTGGAAAAGATCCGCGATCAACCGCTGTGAAAGCCAGATCGTCTCATGCAACAGTCGCACTTCGATCCGCGTCTGGCCGTCTTCAGTCTGATAAAGGATGAACTCGCCGGCATCGTCCGCCGCCCGTGCGGGGAGGTTCTCTGTCATGGGGATTCCTTTCCGGTGAAGCCGAGACTGGCGAGATTCTTCAAAATCGCCTTCTCGAGTTTCGCGGACTCCGCGAACTGCCCTTTCAGTTTTTAATTCTTCACCGAAATCTATAAGTCAATCAATGTGTGTGAAAGGTCCGCCGGGGCTGAGCCAACAGGGTGTGGCGTGTTGCATCGGACGCCCTGGTTCTGACGGGCCTTTGCTGATTTCTGGCACAGCATCATACCGAGGAACCCGCAGGGTGCAATTGCGAACTGTTCTCGATCGGGTGCTGAAGTCCAGACTGCTCAAGCGTTTCCTCTGGCTGGTCGCTGCCGAGAAACATTTTTCCGGATTCTCGCGGTCTCTATCCGGATTTCCGAACATTCACTTCGGGTTTTGGCCAGTTAGCAGGTTGGCGGACACGTTGTTTCGACCTCCTCCTGAACCCGAAGGCATGCTCACATGACCATTCCCACACCCAACTCTGATGAATCGCTCGTCACGGCAGACCACCCCTTCATCGGCGAGTTCCACAAGACGCTGCCGCACAACCAGTTCGGCGAAGTGGAACCGCAGGCGTATCGCGACCTCGAACGAACCTGTGTCGCGGTTGAGGCGGGCATGCCGATCAACTTCGAGAACGTCCCGCGGGGCCCGCTGTCGGATCCGGCACAGTCGCCGTTTCACTGCAGTGCCGCCAATTCACTGAAACTCAGCGTGGCCAGATTCGTCAGTCCGCTTGCCGGCGCAGCAACGGAAGCTCATGGCCCGGATCCCAAATCTCTGGAGATGCCGCCGGCACCTGGTGTTCTGTCCATCACCGCTGCAGCCGAGATGAGCGAGCTGTACTGGATGGCACTCCTGCGGGACGCGCCGCTCCTGGCGTTTCAGAACGAACGCAAAGCCCCGGACGGGTGTGCTGACCTTGCAGATCACGATGCGCAACTGGGATATTCCGTGGTGCAACGCGTCGGCCAGGCTCAGGACGCCATCCGCACCCTGTTCGACTGTGCACTGCAGCATGACAATGATCCGGGAAAGCTGCGCACGCCTCTGGACCTCACACGCGATCAAGCCGGTGACTCCGTGTCCCTGCAGACGCTGTTTCGCAGCGGTCTGGCTGATGAACAGTACGGCCCGCTGGTGAGTCAGTTTTTCATTCGGCCAATTGGCTACGGTACGCAGACCATTGACCAGAAACAGGTTCCCTACATTGCGAAGCGGGACTTTCTGACCAACCATAAAGACTGGCTGCTGGCACAGAACACCGGCAAGGACCGCTACGGCCGCGACTACGGTACCTGCAACAATTACTCTGACCAGCTCCACCGGGAAGCCTTGTATTATCCGGTGAGCACCTGCGGAACCCCCATTCGTCGCTACATCTCCACCATGCGCGACCTGGCCCGCTTTGTGAATCGGGACGCACTGCATCAGGCATACTTCAACGCAGCTCTGTTTCTGGACGGCATCGGTGCTCCGCTTGATCCCGGCAATCCGTATCGTGGCAATCGCTTCACACGAGAAACGCCGTTTGCCTCACTGGGTGGCCCGGATCTGCTGACGCTGGTGTCAGAAGTGGCCAGTCGCGCGTTGAAAGTGGTCTGGCGACAGAAGTGGCTGGTGCACCGACGTGCGCGGCCCGAGGTCTACGGTGGACTCATGCAGATGCAGCGCAACGGATACGGTGGACCAAACACCTGCCGCAACTATGGGCTGCCCACCGCTCACCCGGCCTGCTCAAATTTTGCCTCCGCCCTTGATTCCACTTTGGCCGCCGTGGCCGCACATAACGCAGCGTTCAACTGCGGCGAGGAAACGTACTTTCTTCCCATGGCGTTCTCTGCCGGGTCCCCGGTCCACCCGGCCTACGGTGCAGGGCACGCCACAGTCGCCGGTGCCTGCGTCACAACACTGAAAGCATGGTTCGATGAAGACGCAAAACTGGCTGATGTCTTCAGGCATGCAAACGAGAAGGACATCGAGCCTTCACAGAAAACTGGTCCGAAAGACCCTCCAGGCGGCGAGCTGAAACTGCTCCAGCCGGGCTATCGCAGTTCCGGTACTGACCTTGAGTCCTTCTGTGAGCCCGTGGAATACACGGGATCGGACGCCGGCCTGATGACCGTCGGTGGTGAGCTCAACAAGATCGCCAGCAACGTGGCAATGGGACGTTCCATGGGCGGCGTTCACTGGCGGACCGATAACACCCGCAGTCTTCGCCTTGGCGAGGCGATCGCCATTGAAATCCTCAGGAAACGCAGCCAGGAATACGCCGAGCGTCCGGTTTCATTCACCTTCCGGGCGTTCGATGGGCACACGGTGCGGATCGCCAATGGGCAGGTGCAGGGTTGACGGGCGGGTGCTTCCGCTTCGTCACTTCTGAAAACAGCAGTTCAGGGCCGTTTTGGGGGCATTGCTCACAACGGCAAAGCGGCGTCTGCGGGTTCGCTGCGTGGATGAAAGTGGGTGGCCTCGGCCACCCACTTTTTTCCTGCGGCTCAGCGGGAGCTTCGCCCTCCCAGCACGTTTCAGACTTCCACCTTTGCTCCACCCGAAAACACAAATCCGTCTCGGGCAGCGTCGATCAGAATAGTTTCTCCGCTGACGAAGTTGCCTGCCAGCAGTTCATTCGCCAGTGCGTTCTGAATTCTCTGCTGAATCACTCGCTTCAGTGGCCGCGCACCGTACGCGGGGTCGTAGCCTTCCGCCGCCAGCAACTGTCTTGCAGACTCGGTGACTTCCAGGCGATAGCCATTCTTCTGCAGCTGTGCATCCAGACGCTTCAGCTGCAGATCCACGATTTCACGAATCTCTTCACGCCCCAGCGGATGAAACACGATCACTTCGTCCACCCGATTCAGGAACTCAGGCAGAAAGTGTTTTTGCAGCGCATCGAGCACCCGGTTGCGGATGGCATTTTCATCAGCCTTGCCGGAGAGTTCCTGAATGGCCTGGCTGCCGATGTTTGATGTCATCACGACGATGGTGTTGGTGAAGTCGACAGTGCGTCCCTGACTGTCCGTCAGTCGTCCGTCATCCAGCAGCTGCAGCAGGATGTTAAACACGTCCCGGTGCGCTTTTTCGACTTCGTCCAGCAGGATCACGCAGTAGGGGTTGCGACGCACGGCTTCGGTCAGTCGGCCACCTTCTTCGTAACCCACATATCCCGGAGGTGCACCGATGAGCCGGGCCACGCTGTGCCGTTCCATGAACTCGCTCATGTCAATCCGCACCATGCTGCGTTCATCGTCGAAAAGAAATCCTGCAAGGGCTTTGCAGAGTTCCGTCTTGCCGACGCCGGTGGGGCCAAGGAACATGAACGAACCAATCGGGCGATTGGGGTCCTGTAAGCCCGAGCGTGATCGTCTGACAGCATTGGAAACCGCTTCCACGGCTTCGTGCTGGTTGATCATGCGGCGATGAATCTCGTGTTCCATGTTCAGCAGTTTCTCGCGTTCACCCTGCATCATCCGCGCGACCGGGACGCCGGTCCAGAGACTCACCACGCGAGCGATATCCTCTTCAGTCACTTCTTCCCGCAGCAGCCTGCTGTCGGCGTTGGCCCGAACTTCCGCGGAACGCGCTTCCATGACCTGCAGCTGCTGTTCAGCCTGCCGCAATTCCTGTTCTGTCCGCTGCGCTTCGACGAAGTCTTCGTTCCTGAGCGTCTGCTGGGCGCGGGAGAAGGCCTGCTGGAAGGAGGTCCGCAGGCGTTCGATATTTTCCTTCAGCGGCTTGATTCCGGAAAGCGCGGATTTCTCGGCTTCCCAGCGGGCCTTGAGCTGACTGGTGGACTCTTCGCGTTCCGCAATCTGACGCCGCAGCTCTTCCAGACGCTCACGACTGTCCTCACTGGTTTCCTTTTCCAGAGCCGCCGCTTCAATCTGCATCCGTGTCAGCTGGCGAGTGGCCTCGTCAATCTCGACGGGCATGGAGTCGATCTCCATGCGAAGCCGACTGGCGGCCTCGTCAACCAGGTCGATGGCTTTGTCAGGCAGGAAACGGTCGTTGATGTAGCGGTCGGAAAGAGTCGCTGCGGCGATGAGCGATTCGTCAAGAATTCGCACGCCGTGATGACTCTCGTAGCGGTCCTTCAGACCCCGCAGAATTGAGATCGTATCTTCGACGTTGGGTTCCTGCACCATGACTGGCTGGAAGCGACGTTCGAGTGCCGCGTCCTTTTCAATGTGCTTGCGGTATTCGTCCAGCGTGGTCGCGCCGACACAGTGCAGTTCACCGCGGGCCAACGCAGGCTTGAGCAGATTGGAGGCGTCCATCGCGCCTTCCCCGGCACCTGCCCCCACCACCGTGTGCAGCTCGTCGATGAACAGAATGATCTGCCCGTTGGAACCCTGAACCTCTCTTAAAACCGCCTTCAGACGGTCTTCGAACTCGCCGCGATACTTCGCACCTGCCACCAGCGCGCCCATGTCCAGTGCGAACACGCGTTTGTTCTTCAGGTTCTGCGGCACGTCTCCCAGCACAATTCGCTGCGCCAGTCCCTCGACGATCGCCGTCTTACCCACACCCGGTTCGCCAATCAGTACCGGATTGTTCTTGCGGCGTCGGGACAGCACCTGAATGACTCGCCGAATCTCCGTGTCACGGCCAATCACCGGGTCAATCCTGCCCTCTCGGGCCAGCTGCACAAGGTCCTTGCCGTATTTTTCAAGCGCCTGAAATTTGTCTTCCGGATTCTGATCCTGCACGGTCTGTCCCCCCCGAATGGTTTTGATGGCTTCCAGCAAGTCCTTTTCTTCCACCCCGTTCAGCGACAGCAGTCGCTTCGCCTGATCCTCCACCTGTGCCAGCCCCACCAGCAGATGCTCGGTCGACGTGTATTCGTCGCCCATCGAATCCGCCAGCTTCTTCGCCGCGTTCAGCACCTTCATCGCCTCCGGCCCCGCTCCGACAGGCTCGCCTGTGCTGGACGACTGAGGCAGACGGCTGATCTCTCCGTCAACCATTTGCTGCAGCCGCGGGATCGCCACCCCAAGCTTCTGCAGCAGCGGCTTCATCAACCCGTCAGGCTCCTCAAGCAGAGACTTCAGCAGATGCAGAGGACGCAGAAATCGCTGCTGCTTCTGCTCCACCAGTTCCTGCGCCCGCTGAATCGCTTCGCCCGCCTTGACTGTGAGCTTTCGTGGATCAAATGCCATGGCTGACCTCCCCTCAGATGAACGAACCAACGGACACTCAACAGAAAACTCCGCACGGTTTGCTCTCACATGCGAATCGCATACCAAACGGGTGGAATCCGACAAAACCCAGTGTTTTTTTGAGTGCAATCGTGCGTAAGGGCCACGGGGTGCCAAAATGGCACCGTATTTGATTCCGCGATAATCGCCACGGTTTGCCAAAATGGCAGCTTCCAGAGAGTCACGCGGAAGCCTCGCAAGGGTGGGCTTCGCCCAAGGGCGTTGAAGTTCTCTGGAACCCTGTGAACAGACGGGTGAAGACATGGGAGAGCGAGGCTGGGATGGTGAAACGGTGTTAAGGACACTGGCAGTCGTCTCTCGGACTGTGCCCCACGTGACAAGGCGTGCGGGGGATGTTAATCCCCCGGTAACGGTGCGTGCCCGCGCGGCCAGAACCGCAACAGGAACGCTCGAGGGCCTTACCGGCCGATTGACATCGACCGCTCGCCACAGGGCTTTATTGTGACGCGAGCGGGCCGCGGGATTTCAACTGGCAGGCAGAACGAAAATATCCCAATTTGCCCGTCCTAACGCCGTTTCACCATCCCAGCTTCGCCCCGTGGCCGGAACCACAGCGTCACAGGACCTTCACGCCCGCGAAGCACCGGCTTTTCGACGCGGCCCGTTCAGCAGCGTACCAAGCCACGTGTAGCGCACCGCGTACTGGTAGACCACCAGCAGCAGCCCCGTGCAGGTCGCAGTTGCCAGTGCGAACTTGAGCCAGGCAGAGAACTCCAGTGGGCGCATTGGAGCCTGCAGCACGAAGAGCAGTGGCAGGTGGGTGAGATACAGCCAGTACGACGCATCTGACAGCCAGCGAATCGCCGGACTGGGGCGACTGAGAAATCGACGGAAGATGCCGAGGCAGCCGAAGCTCATCAGCCACGCATAGGCGGCCTGAACGGTGGCCACCGCCAATTGTGAATTCCGGACGCCGGAGTTGAGCGGGATCAGCACGCAGAGCGCGAGCGGCAGACTGAACCACCACAGGTGCCCCGTCCTGCCCTCGCGATCGTCGGCAATGAAGTACAGGCAGCCGAAGACAAAGAAGAAACTGTAATAACAGAGCACATGTGGCTGTGGCAGCAGACCCATGGACGTATCCGGCCCGAAACCGGGCTGGAACAATCCCATCAGAGTCATCAAAGCCGCAGTGGGGAGCAGGAACAGAATTTTCAGAGGTGACAACGTCAACAATCGCGCAGTGTGGAGTGCAGGAAAGGGCAGCATTCCCAGCAGCCACTTCGCGGGCTGAATCAGGATTGCGAATGCAGCAACCATCCAACATAGAAACCAGAGGAACCAGAGGTGGTCAAAAACAGGACTGAACAGCAGATGAAACGGTGGCTGCCCGGGTCGTGAAAGCGCTGGCACCTGCCAGCCGGATGCGGTCAGCAAACCCGTGTAGGCCATGCGGATCCCTGTCAGCAGATCGGGCGGTGGGGCCGGGGCGACAGGTGGCAGCGCTGGAAGTTGCGCGAGGCACGCGTTGCGGCCATTGGCAATGTCCTCAGGTTTTCGCGGCGGCAGCCGCAGCAGCGACCAGATGAACGCCGTCGCGCCCGGATCAGCGGCTGCTGCCTGCGCCGGCAATTCACCGCGGAGATTCTTCGCCAGAGGGTCCGCCCCGCGTTCCAGCAGCAGTTTCAGAATCTCAGCCTGACCGGTGAACACGGCACCATGCAGCGCTGTCGAGCCATCTCCGTTGCGGCCATTTGCATCTGCTCCTGCATCCAGCAGCAATCGAGCAGCATCCGAATTGCCGTGCATGGTCGCCCACGCCAGTGGCTGCACCTGCATTTCGGCATCCGGCACGCTTACCATTTCCGGGTTTGCCAAAATCAGCTCCTGCAGCTTTGCAGAATCCGATCCCCGGATGGCCTCCGTCAATGTCGTGATCAGGGGTGGACTGGTGGGTGCGGCGGCAGCTGGTTGAGCAACGCTGGTCGCGGCAATTGCAGGAGCAACCTGGCGCGTGATCCATGACATCAACGGCAGGATGGTGACTGAAGCCAGCAGACAGGGAAGCAGAATGCGGAGCGCACGCTGCCGCAGCAAATTCGCCATTCCTTTCTGTCTCCAGACCATGGCTGTGAAAAAGCCGCTGATCAAAAAGAACAGCGGCATGCGAAAGCCATGAATGCTGATGAGCAGCAGAGAAAATCCATCACTGGTCTGCGAGTCCCGGACGGCCCACGGAAACTGGGGGGCGTAGGGGATGGCTGCATGCAGGGCGATCCCCAGCAGCATCGCTGCAGCCCGAAGGGCATCCAGATCATGACGACGCTCAGGGGAAGAGCCAGCAGCTTGAATGGACATGGAGTGTAACCTTGTGAATATCAGGTTGTGACCAGGGTGCCAAGTCTTCTGGAGTGTCGCAGAGAATAGTGATTCATGGCAGACCTTTTAAGCGTGTCGTCGCCGGAATTGCGGTTCGGGGTGAGACGGCAGAAGCTGCCGGTGATGTGTGGCATCGCTGAATGTGCACGCTGAAGGTGCATGGCACCTGCACGCATACGGGAGGGCGAAGCTCCTGCTGAGCCGCACTGCTCAGGACGAAGCAGGGACATTTGTTTGTGTTGAGCGGGAAAAAAGCTGGAGGCACGTTTCGCAGAGCGAAACGCGACTATTTACCATGCGGACTCTCGAAAGGAATTGTGATATCGTCCCTGACCCGCTCATTCACCTTGCCTCTTGAACGTGCCCTCGGCACTTTGGTTGTCGCCATCATGCAGCCAGCCATCAACCCACCGGCAATTCAACTGCGTTCTGCCAGCTGCCGGCTGATCCTCTGCCTGACCCTCGCCTGCCACCTGCTCTCCGGAGACAGCTGCAGCGCACAAAACAGCGATCCTCCTTCACAGACCGCGGCAGGCCACTTCAATGTCGTCGTCTACTCAGCCAGCACCGCTGGCACAGCAGCAGCTCTCGCCGCTGCGTCCGCAGGCTGCACAGTATTGCTCGCAGAACCTGCCAGCCGTCACGACACAACGCTCAGCGACGATTTGCTGCAGGCAGACCTGCACGTCCTCACGCAGTCTCCACGGATCACTTTCAAAGAAGCCCTGACGCTGAAGTCCATCAGCTGCTCCCCCTCCGGTACTCAAATCCAGCTGCTCACATTCAGGACCGCTGCCACGAGCCCCCCAGTTGCGTCCGATTACTGCGTTTCCTGTGATGTCGCCATCGACGCAACCGCTGACGGTGCCCTGCTGATGCTCGGTGGCGAGCGGATTGGGGAACCCGGCAATTTGCGAGCACGCGAACGAGGCACGCACGGCACCCGCGGATTGCTGCATGCAGATTCAATCGCCTGCAGCGGATATGGATCTCTCGCTCTCGTCACAGACAACGAGGGCTCGCAAAAAAACGGAACAACAGCTGTTGACCAGCAACTGCTGACTCCACCCTTGCAGATTCCATTTCATCAAATGCTCTCCCGCACCTTTGAAAACCTGCTGGTTCCAGTAGCAGCCAATTCTGCCAGCGTGGGTATCAAAACGCCCGGAGACAGGCACACTCATGTCGCGCTGGGCCGCGCCGCCGGTACTGCCGCTGCTCAGGCCAGCCACAGCCGCATTTCCGTGCGACAGGTGGACGTGCCAACTTTGCAGCGGCAATTGACGGCTGCAGGTTCCGCGGTGATTTACGTGAGCGATGTGCCGCCAGGACATCCTGATTTTGCGGCTGTACAGTGGTGGGGCCTGCAAGGAGGGCTGCACAGCCTCCCAATGCCCCCGTCACCCCCTGAAAGTCTCAGTCGCTATCTCTCCGGTCAGCCGCTGCCAGGCTTTCCTGGCCACGCGGCCGAGCTGCAGCGGATGCTGGATGCTGACCTGGCCCGACGCTGGCACACCCTCGCTGTTATGGCCGGTCTGCCACCACACGAAGTGCCACTGCACTCCGAGCAGATCACGCGGGGCGATTTTATTCGTGAAGTTCATCGCCGAATCATGCAGGTCCCTCCATCACAGGCAACTGCTGCCACTCAACCCCACGCTGCACCGCGAATGAACCCGCTGGCACTCCCCTCGACACACGCACCGGGTGATGTCGACAACCCGGCTCTTGTACCCGGCGTCCTCCGCAACGTGGCCAGGCTTCCCGGAATCATCGTGGACGACTGCGATGCCGAGCTGCAGGGTGAATGGCAGTACTCGACGCACACGCCTCCCTGGGCCGGCAGCGGCTACCTGCACGATCGAAACGAAGGCAAGGGATTGAAGTCAGTCACCTACCGCCCGCGGCTTCCGATCGATGGTGTCTATGAAGTGCGTCTCTCTCACTGCCGCAACATCCGGCGGTCGACCAACACACTGGTTCTGATACACCACTCCGGTGGCGAGACGTCGCTGCGGATCAATCAACAGGAACTCCCCGAACACGACGGTCTGTTCCGCACACTGGGCCGATTCCACTTCAGGGCAGGTCAGGAACACTGGTTGAGGATTTCCAACGCCGACACTGCCGGTAAGTACGTGATTGCTGACGCCGTCCAGTGGCTGCCGGTTGCCGCACCTTAATCTGCAACACGTGATTTGTCGTGCATGGACGGTTTCAGATACACATCCACTGCTCCGGGATCAAAGGCGAATCTGGCAGGTGGATTGCCGTTCATTTGCAGGGCCCGAGCAGCGCGGGCGACGCCCATGCCGAAACGATTTGCATAACCCAGCGTTCGGATTGCCTCAGCAAGTACCGGGTTGCGGTAAGCCACCTGATCGGGAAAATTTTCCGCTCGTGCCTCACCCCACAGACCACCGGGACTGGAGATGCGAATGTGGTCGGTGAACCACAGCCAGCGGATTGGAGCAGTGGATTGGTAATTCCGGTGCATCACGGCGTTCACAAGAAACTCGCGGAGAGCGACTCGTGGATAGTCGTACCTGATCATTTCCCGCAGCGGCGATACTTCGACCGGCCAGGCACGTGTATTGACTTCCGTGAGCAGATCAAGGGTCTGCAGGAGCGTTCGCAGGTCGCCTGCCGCGCGTTTTTCTGCAAGCACATCACTGGCCTCATCAGGGCCGGCATAACGCACAAACTGGACGTAGGCACCGGGCAAAAAGTGCATGGGACTGTCCGCCAGCAGGATCAATCCAGCATTTGTTGGGCAATCGCTCTTCAGGTCATACAGCCGCAGACTGGCCAGTTGATGCCGCAGCGAGCGATGATTTTCGGCGATGACGTCCTCTGATACGGCGGCTTTCAGGTAAGAGAGCTGAAATCTGGCCTCCGAAAGATCGCTGAGACTGGCTTCAAGGTTCGGCAGAGCATCGAAGGTCAGTGCCGACGAAACACGCCGCTGAATCAGGATGGCCTCTTCATGCTCAGTCGCCACCGCTCGCCTGGCACCGATTCGAATCCAGACTTTGCCCTTGTATCGAACCGGAGGCAGCGGGGATGGTAAAGTCTCTACGACAGCGACCTCGCCCCCCTGAAGTCGAAAACGCTGGATTGAGATGGCCGGGAGTGGCTGAATATTGCCATCACTGCGGATTCCCGCCAAATCCCGCAACATTTCGTCAGTAAACGTCAGGCCACTGGGGCGACCGGAATCGTCAACGCCAATGAGCAGGTAGCTGGGTTTTCCGGAGCGATCAAAGTCGTTGGAGAAGGCACACACGGCCTGGCAAAACTTTTCCGTGTTGCCGACGGAAATCGTCCGCTCAACCTGTGACGTTTCGATATCAGCCAGCAGTTCGAGGAGTTGTGATTCACTGATCATCGCGTGATTTTCCGGTAAGAATCGCTGGATTCTACAGCGACACTGCTGAGTCGCGACGGTCGCATAGCTTGATTTCGCCTGCGAACCCAAAAATTTCGCGTTTTGTGCCATTTCCCATGGGCTGTCTGTTTCTTCGCCGGAAAGTCTCTGAGTATTCTAGGGGGCTTTGAACCGGGTGACCTGGGTATCCACCACCCCGAAACGCCCGCCTCATCACTGCCCCGCCCTGCCCAAAGGTCGTTTCCATGCGCACCCCGATTTTCGCCGACGCCGTCCGGGTTGTCGCCATCCTGCTGGCACTCTGCTTCACTCTGCCCCCCGCATCTGCTCAGGACGCCACCGCAACGCCGCCCGCCGCAGACGCGGCCACCAGTACAGAGCCGGAAACGGACGCTGCCACCCCGGATCCTCAGCCCGCAGCGGTAGCCCCCGCGGTGACGGCTGCAGCCCCCGCCGCCAACAGCCTCTTCGATCGCATCAACGCAGCCCTCGCACCCGTGGACGCCTGGTTCGGAAGTCTGAACGCGGTCATCGGACAGTGGATTTTCTACCCCATTCCCATTGAAATTCCCAAACCCGACAACACTCATCAGACTGCCCCGTTCGCCGTCATCCTCCTGGTGCTTGGGGCCGCGTTCTTCACGATCCGGATGGGTTTCATCAGCATCCGTGCCTTCACCCACGCCATCTCCATCACGGCTGGTCGTTACGAAAACAGCAACGATACCGGCGACGTCAGCCACTTTCAGGCCCTCACCACTGCCCTGTCCGCTACCGTCGGCCTTGGCAATATCGCCGGTGTCACCACCGCCATCGCACTGGGCGGCCCCGGTGCTGCCTTCTGGATGGTGCTCGCCGGATTCCTCGGCATGTCCTCCAAATTTGTCGAATGCACGCTCGGCCAGAAATACCGCGAAGTCCGTCCGGACGGTCGCGTCATGGG
>JBEIEK010000104.1:0-17152 GCA_040382995.1 Planctomycetaceae bacterium | reverse complement strand
GGGGGATTGACATCCCCCGCACGCCTTTTCCATTTTTTGCGGTGATGAAGTGAACTTCAGGGCCATTGGATCCGGGCCGCTGTTATCGATTCCAGCGTCGCGTTGCACTGGCGGTAATCTGGTCTTTCCACAGCCTGCCGGCCAGCTGTACAATCTGCCGATATGCAAAAAACAGCAGCCCCAAAGACTGTTGTTTTTCTGATTTCGACTCAAGCCCACCCTCCCGCCTTCTGCCCTTCCGCCTCTCCCCCCTTCCTTTCTTCCGCATGAATACCCCCAATCCCACGGTGCACGTTCCTGTGATGCCACGGGAGGTGCTGCACTGGCTTCGGCTGAGCCCATCGCTCACGGTGCTTGACGGAACCGTCGGTGCCGCCGGGCACAGTGTGCAGATTCTGCAGCAGCTGGGACCTGAGGGGCGACTGGTGGGTTTCGACCGTGATCCACAGATGCTGCAGCGTGCTGCGGCTCGCCTGCAGGATCCGCGCGTCACACTGGTGAATGCCAGTTATGCGGAAGCACAGCGGGTTCTTCAGGAACATCAGATCCATGGCGTGGATCGCGTCCTGCTGGATCTGGGGCTTTCGTCAGATCAGCTGGCGGACAACGAACGTGGCTTTGGATTTGACGTTGGCGGGCCACTGGACATGCGGTTCAATCCGAATGCTGGTGTTCCAGTCTCGACTTTGCTTGAAGAATCCTCAGCGGCAGAACTGGAACAGATTTTTCGGACGTGGGGTGAGGAGCCAGCGGCGGCAAGGATTGCAGCCACCATTCTTTACCGACGTCGGATTGGCAGGCCACTGCGGACCGCAGCGGACCTGTTGGAATGTGTTGCGGAAGTGTGCGGCCCGCTGCGGTCTGATTCAGGACGTAGCGCCGCGGCGCGTGTCTTTCAATCACTGCGAATAGCCGTGAATCAGGAACTGCAGCACGTTGAATCCATGTTAACGGAGGTGCTCCCGAGAGTTCTTCTTCCGGGTGGCATCGCCGTGATCATCTCCTTCCACTCGCTGGAAGATCGCATCGTTAAGCATGCTTTGAAAGGAAACCACGGATGGCAACTTCTGACAAAGACACCTATCGAGGCGATGCCAGCCGAGATTCGCATCAATCCTCGCAGCCGGCCGGCGAAGCTGCGGGCCGCTCTGTGGCAGCCAGCCCCATAAACCAGAGCCCTTTCCCGGCTCGCAGCATTCGCCATGAAACGTGGCTGGGAATCTGCGTGGTCATGCTGCTGGTGTTCGCGCTCGGTTTTCTGGTCTATCAGAAAGTTGAGCGTCACGAACGCCAGCTGACTCAGGCCGCGATTGCATCTCCGAACGCTGAGCCGACGGAAGTCGCGGAGACGCAGCCCATAGCTGCCGCGGCAACAGATGCTGCGATCGCCGACGCTGGTGCTGCATCTCTCGAATCCGCCGCCACAGATCCGCTCAACGCAGCCACCATCACCGAGGTGTCTCCATTTGTCGAGTCCGATACCGCTCCCGTGTTTGCCTTTTCGGAACCGGCCGAAGACATGACGGCAGCGCCAGACCTGCTGGCTGCCGCCACGACCGAGCCCACCGCTGATGTCGCTGCCGCAGGTCCGGATTTGCCTGGAATCAGCGACATGGAAACAACGCCATCGCTTGCAGAAACCAGTGGGGGCGCGGAGCCCGCGGAACTGCTCGCACCTCTGGAATCCAGCCTCGAACCATCGGCCGGAGCGGCTGTGGAATCGCCGGCAGCTGAAGTGATGCTGGCTGAAGCAGTGCCTGACCTGTCGGAATCTGATTCCGGCAATCCCTTCAACACTCCGGAAGCACCCTCGGCCCCGGAACCGACGCTGGCGCCAGAGCAGGCTGAGAATCCGCTGACGATCTCTCCCGTTGATAACAGCCCTGCTGCCGCGGCGGAAGAACCAGCCCCGCTGTTCCTTGCAGCCGCAGATCCCGAGCCTGTAATGGAGCCCACAGCAGAGCCCGCGGCTGACACCTCTGTCGAACCAGTGGCTGTCCCGGACGCAGCATCCAGTGACAGCGCGCCTGCCGCTGCCCCCCCCGGGCCGCAGCTTCCGGAATTTTCATTCAGCCCGGATGCAGCAGAGGCAGCCGCAGCGGTCGCTCCTGCTGAGAGTGAGCCGATGTCAGGATCAACGACTGTCCCCGAACAGCCGGCCGCTGAACCCCAGCTGCTGGCCTTGGCCGAGCCGCAGTTCAGCCCGGGTGGTGCCACGTTTACCGAGCCTGCGCCACCGTCCGCCGCGTTTCGTGCTGTGACACGTCCCGGCACTGGCAGTCGCACGGGCTCAGTCGGGGCTGCTGGCAGATCGGCTGGAGCGGATCGCGACGGGCGGTTCAGTCTGGCCGCCTTCAACACCCAGAATGGCGCTGTTGCGGCTGGCGTTGACGACGGTGAAAAACACAAATCCGTGATTGTTCAGAACGGTGAGAACTACTCGAAAATCTCCAAACGCGTCTATGGAACCACCCGTTATTTTTCGGCTCTGGCCGTTTTCAACCAGCATCGCATTCCCAATCCCAATTCGATGCGACCGGGCATGATTGTGCTGACTCCGGACGCCAGGCTTCTGGAGGAGCGGTATCCGCAGCTGTTTATCGATCGTCAGCCGAAGGTTGAGCAAGCGGCAGGATTTCTGTTGCTGGACGACGGATCGCCGGCCTATCGGGTGGGGGCTCGTGAAACGCTTTCAGAGATTTCTGAACGATTTCTGGGGCGTTCAACCCGCTGGGTGGAGATTTATGAATTGAATCGATCGGTGCTGGCTGATCCGAATACTCTGAAGCCGGGCCTTGTCCTGGCGCTTCCTGAAGACGCCACGGAAGTTCAGCTGGTGCCCTGACGGGCTGGAGACCGATGTGGAACGGTGCGCGGAGCCGGGATGATCTGCTGATCACGGCTCTGCGGTGCGTTTGCAGGGGAGCCACGCGTGTACTTCCGTTTCACAGCGGGATTGCTGCTGGCCATGGCGGTTTCAATGGCCGGCACATGGCTGGAGAAGTGCACGCGCCGGCTGCAGCGGGAAGTGAGTCTGCAGCATTATCAGGCTGACGTACTGCGGGAGCTGATCGTACGGCGACGCCTGGAAGTGGCTCGGCTGACGGGGCCGCGCCGATGAACGTGGCCGCGGGAAGCCGGATGGGCGGTGGAAGCGGTCGGTCATGGCGTTCCGGCCTTGCGGCGATTGCAATTCTTTGCGGCTGGCTGCTGCTGATGGCTCGATTGATCCAGCTGCAGGGAACGCAGCGGCACGAGATGGCGCTGCGGGTTCAGCGACAAAGTGTCTTTCGGGAGTCGATTCCGGCGCGGCCGGGCGATATTCTGGATCGGCATGGCACGGTGCTGGCCACGACACAGGAGGTGGACAGTCTGTATGCGGTGCCGGTGGAGATTGAGGATCCCCTGAGCTGGGCGTGGCGGGTTGCCGGAGTGCTCAATCTGAACGCCGACGAGCTGTATCGTCGGCTGCTGGAGCATCGGGAGCGTCAGTTTCTGTGGGTGCAGCGGCGAATTGGTGAAGAGCAGTCTGAGCAGTTGCGGGCGCTGGGGCTGAAAAAAGGTTCCTGGGGTTTGCGGCGGGAATATCTGCGTCAGAATCTGCAGAGTCCCTCAGCGGCTCATGTGCTGGGTCTGCGGGACATCGACAATCGTGGCAAGGGTGGTCTGGAAGAAGGCCTGGAAGACCAGTTGCAGGGAAAGCCCGGCGAACGGGTGATGATGCGTGATGCGCGGGGCATGATTCTGGAGGTGGATTCGGATTCGTCGCGGCCACCGGTCGCCGGGCGGTCCGTCGTCAGCTCGCTGGATCTTGGGCTGCAGCAGGATACTGAGCGGGCGCTGGATGAGTTGATGCTTCAGTGGCGGCCGCGCGGAGCCTGTGCGATTGTCATGGATCCGGCCACGGGTGAGATTCTGGCGATGGCATCGCGACCGGCGTTCGACCCGCGGCAGTTGCAGAACGTTCCGGAGGAGGCGTGGAAGAACCTCGCAGTCTCCGCGGTCTTCGAACCAGGATCCACCTTCAAGCCGGTCATCGTGGCGGCAGCACTGCAGCAGGGTTTGCTGCAGCGTGATGAGATGATTGACTGCAGTTATGGTCTGTATCGCATGGGACCGCGACTGCTGCACGACCATCACCCGTATGGGATGCTGAGCACTGCCGATGTGCTGGTGAAGTCAAGCAATATCGGGATGGCGAAAATCGGTGAACGATTGGGGCTCGAGGGGCTGTATCAGGCGGCTGTGAGTTTTGGATTTGGATCCCGGACCGGGATTGAGTTGCCGGGAGAACTGCCAGGGCTGCTTCAGCCACTGGATCGCTGGACCGTGTATTCGCTGGGCTCGATCCCGATGGGTCAGGAACTGGCCTGCACACCGCTGCAGCTGATTACGGCGCATGCCGTGCTGGCCAACGGCGGTCGGCTGATTCGTCCCACGCTGATCTGCAGGAGTGTTGATGGGCACTCGGCTGTTGTGGACGGAGAACTGGTCAGTCCTGCTGCCGAAGTACAGACACCGCTGCTGAATTCCGAACATGCGGAATGGCTGGTTCAGGAGCCACTGCGGGACGTGGTGCTGCGCGGCACCGGAAAAGCGGCTCGGGTCCCGGGTTTATCGATCTTTGGCAAGACGGGAACAGCCCAGAAGCTGGATCCTGAAACCGGCACCTACTCGAATCGGGCGTGGGTGGTTTCGTTTGTGTGTGGAGCGCCTGCGGAACAGCCGCGGGTGCTGGTGTTGGTCATGGTGGATGAACCGACCGCTCCCGGTATTCATTACGGGGGCACGGTGGCAGCGCCGGTGGCCGCAGGAATTCTGCAGGCGGCACTGCAGCGGACAGCGGCGTCAGAGAGCGTGCGGGCGACGGCTGTTCCCACGACGGGTGGAGTGCGGTGAACGGACGCTCCCGGCACCACCGGGGGGAAAATCGCCGCCGCAATCGATCGCGTCACAATGGTTGGGTCCATTCCTGAAACGGCAACTCATGGTCACTCAACGCCGTTTCGTTCTTCCGGACCCGCACCGGTTTTCCCCGAATTCTCGTTTTCTACCCTGCACGTTCGCAAATCCGGGAAACACGCGGCATAATTCGACGACTGACCCCCACCTTCTGATTCCTCCAGGAGCCACGCATGTCGACCACAGCCATGTACAGTCCACCTTCGATTCGTCAGACCGGGATCCTTATAGGCGACGAATTCCGGCCTTCGGTGAGTGGTCGCACGTTTGCCACCGTGAATCCGGCAACAGAGGAAGTGATTTGTGAGGTGGCGGAGGGCGATGCGGCGGACGTGGATCTGGCCGTGCACGCGGCGCGAGCGGCTTTCGAGACCGGTCCGTGGTCACGGATGGACGCCAGAGATCGGGGCCGCCTGCTGACTCGGCTGGCGGATCTGATCGAAAAGAATTTCGACGAGCTGGCGGCCCTCGAAACGCTCGACAACGGCAAACCCATCAGTGATTCCCGAGCCGCCGACCTGCCGCTGGTGATTGATTGTCTGCGGTACTACGGTGGCTGGGCCGACAAAATTCAGGGTCATACGATCCCCATTCGCGGCGACTACTTCTGCTGCACACGTCGGGAACCGATCGGAGTCTGTGGCCAGATTATTCCCTGGAATTTTCCCATGCTGATGGTGGCCTGGAAATGGGGCCCGGCTCTGGCCGCCGGTAACACCATCGTAATGAAGCCTGCCGAACAAACACCGCTCACCTGCCTGCGGATGGCCGAACTCGCTCTGGAAGCTGGATTTCCACCCGGAGTGATCAATGTGGTCCCGGGCTACGGCCCGACCGCTGGTGCAGCGCTGGTGCGTCATCCGCAGGTCGACAAGATTGCCTTCACGGGCGAGGGCACAACGGCGAAGATCATCATGCGTGAGGCCTCAGAAACGCTCAAGCGGCTCACATTTGAACTGGGTGGCAAGAGCCCGAATATCGTGTTCGCGGATGCGGACCTTGACGCCGCAGCAGCGGGTGCAGAGTTCGGCCTGTTCTTCAATCAGGGCCAGTGTTGCTGTGCCGGCAGCCGTCTGTTTGTTGAAGAATCGGTGCACGACGTCTTCATTGAAAAGGTGCTGGCCCGAGCCCGTCAGCGTTCGGTCGGCAATCCCTTCGACACGGCCACTCGCCAGGGCCCCCAGGTGGACCGCGCTCAGTTCGACAAAATCATGACCTACATCGACCGCGGGAATGCTCAGGGCGCCGCCTGTCTGACAGGTGGCCGCCGCGTTGGGCAGAGGGGATATTTCATCGAGCCGACGGTGTTTGCAAATGTCGAGGACGGCATGGACATCGCGCGCGAGGAAATCTTTGGCCCCGTGCTGAGCGTCCTGAAATTCCGCGATGTGCAGGAAGTCATTCGCCGCGCCAACAACACAGCCTACGGACTGGCCGCCGCAGTCTGGACTCGCGATGTCTCCAAAGCCCATACCCTCGCACAGGCACTCCGTGCAGGCACCGTCTGGGTGAACTGCTACGACGTCTTCGATGCTGCTGCACCGTTCGGCGGCTTCAAGATGAGCGGCATCGGGCGTGAACTGGGTGAAGCCGGTCTCGCCAGCTACACAGAGCTCAAGACCATCACCATGGCACTCAATTCCCGCTGACGGACCTTCCCGCCGAACTGGCCTCCTCCCCACCACTCCCTCAATCGCTCCTGCACCTCTATTTTCCACAAAGAACCCGTATGAGTACGCTGTCTGCCAAAACTGATGCGCCACAGACCGAACCGGACGTCTTCGGCCACAACCCCGGACTATTTCTGTTGTTCTTTACTGAAATGTGGGAGCGTTTCAGTTATTACGGGATGCGGGCGCTGCTGGTGCTGTTCCTTGTCAGTGACGCAGCTGCCGGGGGCTGGCAATGGAGCCGTGAAGAGGCCATGGAACTTTACGGCTGGTACACCGGGCTGGTGTACGTCACGCCAATCATCGGTGGCATGCTGGCTGACGCCTTTCTGGGGTACCGCCGCGCGGTGCTTCTGGGGGCCCTGCTGATGACCATAGGGCACGGCGCGATGGCCTTCGAGACGCGACCGTTCTTCTACGCGGGACTCGTGTTGCTGATTCTGGGCAATGGCCTGTTCAAACCGAATATCTCGTCCATCGTCGGCCAGCTCTACAAAAACAAACCCGAAAAGAAAGACTCCGCCTACACCATTTTCTATATGGGCATCAACGCTGGTGCCTTCTTTGGAATGCTGTTCTGCGGGTATATCGGCGAAAAGATTTCGTGGAGCTACGGCTTTGGGCTGGCTGGCATTTTCATGTTCTTTGGAATGCTCATGTTCCAGTTCGGTCAGTCCATTTTCGGCGAACTGGGGCTGGCACCGAATGTCAAGGATAAACCACAGCAAACAGCGGCAGAATCGTCTGTTCCCAAACGCGTCGAAACCGATCGGCTGCTGGTGATCGGGATTCTGTCGTTCTTCACGATCTTCTTCTGGATGGCGTTCGAGCAGGCCGGGGGATCGATGAATATCTTTGCCAAGGACTACACGGCCCGCGTCCTGAAAGGCTCAGCAGCCACCGCCTTCTTCTGGGTCGACACGCTGCTCACCCTCGTCCCCCTCGTGATCGTTACCTGGGTGCTGCTCAAACTGGTAGCCGTCACGCGTCAGCGGATCGCACTGTCCAACGCCTTCATTGTGCTCAGCTTCGTCATCATCTGGGGCGCTGCAATCTGGCGACTGAATCGCGAATTCAACACGCTTGCCTACGAACTGGCCATCACGCCGCTGCCCGTTGCCACCGAACCTGCTGCAGGTGCTGAGCCGGCCGCAGCCGAGGTGACAGAAGGACAGCCGGCCGAACCGATCGTTGCTTCGTTGCTGACCGACGTGAAACTTGCAGAGGGACAGGAAGTCATCGTCGTGGACCTTGCCGGAAAGGGTGGCAGCGGCACCCTGCGTCTGCTCTCCGAAACCGACGCCCCGAATTACTCAAGTCGCCAGCAGGCCGTGGTCCGACGCATTCTGGGGAACGAGAACGAGGTGACCGCATCGTGGTTCCAGATTCTCAATTCCTTCTTCATCATCGCTCTCGCACCGCTCATTGGTAAAATCTGGGAGACACGGCTGAATCCTTCCGCACCGGTGAAGTTCGGTCTCGGTCTGATTCTGCTTGGGGTTGGCTTCGCAGCCCTGGGACTGGCCTGTCAGGGACTGGAAAAGGGCGCGAAAACAGCCCAGCTCAGCATGTGGTGGCTGGTTGTGGCCTATCTGTTCCATACCCTGGGCGAACTGTTCGTTTCTCCGGTCGGTCTGTCCTATGTCAGCAAGCTCGCACCGGCACGGCTGGTGGGGCTCATGTTTGGCATCTGGTTTCTGGCTTCAGCCATCGCCAACTACCTCGCTGGACTCAGCGGTGCGATGATTGACAGGATCTCCGAACAGTACGGTCTGGCAACATTTTTCTTCGTGTTCACTGCCGTGCCCGCGATTGCCGGTCTGGTGCTGATTGCCGGCTCACAGGCACTGCGGCGCCGCATGCACGGGATTGAATGACGGTTTCAGGCTGAAGGAGTCGGATCATGCTGCATCGCCGACGAATCCTTGCTGCAGGCGCGGCGGCTGTTGCCGCCGCGCTGCCCGGCGCCCCTTTCCGGCAGGCTGCTGCTGCCCCTGCAATCCCCGCCGCTGAAGACCTGGCCACCTGGCTGAACGCTCAGCCAGGTGGCTGGGATGCTGCGGTCTACCGGCAACTTCTGGGTGCAGCCAACGCTTGGAAGGAGGGCGATGCCATCGTGGGCGTGGCAGCCCTCGATGAACAGCAGCGACAGTTCGCCCGAAACCTGCTGGCGGAAACACGGCTGAGTGTGATTGACGCACATCCGCCGTACAGCGATGACCTGCTGACTTTCATTCTCGGACCGATTGATCGGCAGAAACAGTCCGAACTCTCCACGTGGACACTCGGACAACTCAGGGATCACCTGCTCGCCGCTCCGGAAAACCAAATCAAGTCCCTGCTGCCGGGACTCACCAGCGACGTGATTGCCTGCGTCGTGCGGCTGATGGACAACCAGCAGCTGATTCGTCTGGGGGCATCCCTGTTTCATCCCCTGCCCGGCTCACGGATCGGGGCGCGTGGGTACCTTGGTGCGCGCGTCCAGCCCAACTCCCCGACTGACAATGTCGACGACATCCGCTGGCAGGTGTTTAACGCATTCGCGTGGGCGGTTGGCGATGTGCTGCTGGGTACCAACCCGGTCTCCAGCGATCCCGAGTCAGTTGCGGACGTGGAACGCACTCTTCAGGACATCACACGGACGTTCGCAATTGAAGACGTCCTGCCCCACTGTGTGCTGGCGCATATCGACGTGCAGGCGGAGGTGGAGCGGCGCTACCCGGGCCTGACGGCGCTCTGGTTTCAAAGCATCGCGGGCAACACGCCGGCAAACGCCACCTTCGACATTTCCGTCGACTCCATGCGGAAACACGCCGAGTCAAGGACGGGCCGCTTTGGGTTGTACTTCGAAACGGGCCAGGGAGCAGACTTCACCAACGGTCACGGCTACGGCGTGGATATGGTGATTCACGAGGCGCGTAAGTACGGATTCGCACGAGCGCTCACAGCCATCGTGCGAAAAACACTCGCAGAATCAAAAAGTCCCCACCAGCCATGGGTGCATCTGAATGACGTGGCCGGGTTTATTGGCCCGGAAGTCTTTCGCACGCGTGAACAGCTGGTGCGGTGCTGTCTGGAAGACATCGCCATGGGAAAACTCCACGGACTCACCATCGGCCTTGATATCTGCTCCACACTGCACATGGATGTGTCTCTGGACGACCTGGGGTGGTGCATCGAACAGGTGATGCCGGCAAATCCGGCCTACCTGATGGCCCTGCCAACGCGGATTGACCCGATGCTGGGCTACCTGACCACGGGTTATCACGATCACGTGGCGATCCGCGAACGATTCGGATTAAAGGTGGATGACCGCATGTGGTCGTTCTTTCAGTCGCTGGGCGTAATCGACCAGCAGGGGCGACCAACACAGCACTTCGGTGATCCGGCGTGGGTGTTCCTGCAGTATTGCCGTCGGCAGGGGGATCAGCGCAGTGATACAGAGATTCTGCAGGAGGCTAAGCTGCGGATGTCAGAGGTGCGTTCGCGGGGTGTGTTTCTGGCTGAAGGCACCGGCAGTCGCCCTTCAGAACTCCGTCCGGATCTCGATCGCCAGCTGCACCGCATTTACGACGATGCCAAGGTCAGTATCTGGAAGGAGCTGGATCCTCAGCTGGCCCAGGCGATTCCCGCTGCTCTGCTCCTGAAAACCCGTTCGGCAGATCGCGTGGATTACATTCTGCATCCCACGTCGGGTGAACAGTTGTCAGAGGCATCCGAGCAGCTGGTGGCCGACCTGTCGCTCAGACGCGGTGCCGGTGACAATCTGCAGATCGTGGTATCTGACGGTCTGAATGCCCTGGCCCTGACTGACCGTGATCAGCTGCAGCAGCTGTTGCGCAGTCTGCTGCCGGCGCTGGTTTCGGCCGGGTTCCGCCCCTCCCCGCACATCCTGCTGGTGCATGCGGGGCGCGTGCGTGCGGGATATCGCATCGGGGAACAGCTCTTCGGAGGCCGCGACGGCGATTATTCGCTGCTGCACATCGTGGGGGAACGGCCGGGCAGCGGACATCATACGCTGTCGATCTATATGACGCGTGCAAGTGGAGCAGCCTGGGGTCAGCCCGGTCGGATTGATCACAACCTGACTCGGGTTGTTTCCGGGATCGCAGTCACGGCATTGATCCCGGAACTGGGTGCCGCGGAGGCCGCGCGGATCCTTTCGGAAATGCCGGTGGCGGAACCCTGAGCCGATCTGCGGGGATGGAAGTGGGTGGCGGCAAACGCTGCCCCGAGCGGCACGGTGAGTGCAGTGAGTGCTGAGAGTGGGTCACCGTTTGGGAATTCAGTTGGCGTTCATTTCGCAGAGCGCGATGCGACTTTGCAGATATCAGGCACAGGAGGGATTGCTGGATGAAGACATGGACAGTGCGGCGGCTGGACACGGGTGAGGCGGTGCGGATGTCGGTGCGACAGAACGTGATTCAGTCGCTGCTGCCGCTGGATCTGCCCGCTGATGAACTCGACCAGCTTCCGTGGGTTGCCCCGGGTTTGTTCGACCTGCAGTTGAATGGGTACCGGGGTATCTGGTTCAGCAGTGAGTCGCTGACGGCTGATGATGTGGAAACAGTCGTCACTGACTTTGCTCGCCAGGGAATCGCGGGCTGTCTGCCGACGCTGATTACGAATTCGCGGGAAGCGATCGAGCATGGCTTAAGTGTGATTCGATCAGCGCGGGAGCGTTCCGGGCTGGTGCGGGCCATGGTTCCCGGCTGCCATGTGGAGGGCCCGTGGATTTCGGCTGAAAACGGTGCTCGCGGGGCACATCCGGCCGGTGAAGTGCGGGCGGCGGAGTGGGTGGAACTGCAGCACTGGCAACAGGCGGCAGGCGGACTTGTGCGGCTGGTGACACTGGCCCCGGAAGCTCCCGGAGCGCTCGACATTCTGCCCCGTCTGACGGCCAGCGGTGTGACTGCGGCCATCGGGCATTCAGCAGCGCCCGCGGCGCTGATTCACGAAGCGGTCAACCGCGGAGCGACCCTGGGAACTCATCTTGGCAACGGTTGTGCCGGGATGGTGCCCCGGCACGACAACGTGTTCTGGCCGCAGCTGGCCGATGATCGATTGTCGTGCAGCATCATCGCTGACGGCTGGCACGTGCCCGTCGACATGCTCAGATGCATCCTCCGCTGCAAGTCCCCGGAACGGCTCGTGCTCACCTGTGACGTATCCGGATTCGGCGGCTGTGCCCCCGGTCGCTATCAGACGCCGGCGGTGGATGTGGAAGTGCTTGCAGATGGGCGGATTGTCGTCGCCGGCCAGACGCAGTTCCTGGCCGGATCCGGTGCCACGACTGGCGAGTGCGTGGCACATTTCCTGGCGGTGAGTGGCCTGCCTCTGGCAGAGGTGTGGACGCTGGCCTCCAGCAATCCCCGGCGACTGCTGAAGCTGCCCGACGTGACGTTGCGGGAAGGCGCCGAAGCCACGCTGACATTGTTCCGCCTGCCAACGATCGACGGTCGGCCTCAATGGCAGGCTGTGGAGACGCTGGTGCGCGGAATCAGTGTGCTGGCAGAGCAGTAAAGCAAAAGGGGATAGCTCAGGTTGGCACCTGAACCGCAGCGGCACAGGTGGCCGACGGACTGAATGTCCTTCATACGGAAAGCTGGTCTGCGGCTCAGCAGGAGCTCCGCCCTTCCGGCCACAGCTTCCCTCGAAAGTCAATGCCATGGCTCGGCAGGTTCCGGTTGATCTGCCATTAATGTGTCGGTTTTTGTCCGAGATCTGTGTAAGGTGGAGTGATCGCACCACCGTTTCCCCGCCTCGATCGCTCAGGAACTGTCCGCATGCACCGGTCCCTGTATCTGCTGCTGATCCTTGCTCTGCAAGGGTCCTGTGTTCTTGCGGTCGGCCCACCGTCAGCCGAGTTTCGCGTCTGGTCGGTTGCGGCGGACTTTGCGCCGCCTGAAGTGATCGTGCAGCATGATCCAGCGGCGGGGACGGGCATCGACTGGAAAGAGGCTCTCAATCGGCCGTGGTATGAGCAGTCGGATGCAAAGCGGATGGCTGATGCCGTGGGATTCCTCGTTGAGGGGATTGAGCGGATGGTCGGTCAGCGTCTGAACGTCCGCAGTTCGAATGATCTTTCCCGTGGAATCATTCTGACCACATTGTCCGGAGCGTCCGCGGACATTCGCAGCGATCCTGCCATCATCAAGGCTCTGCAAAACGATGGCAGCGATCCTTACAATCACCATGAAGCATGGTTTATTCGCAGTGAGCCGCAGCGACTGCTGATTGTGGCCAACACAATGTCCGGGCTGGTGTGTGCCGTCCCGGAGCTGCTGGAATCGGTGGGCTATGAAGTGCTGGCCATGGGCCCGAACTGGATTCACGTCCCTGAGGGGTATCGGGAACAGCTGGCATTCAGGATCTGCCGCAGTGGACGACCATCCTATTACATTCGTGGCCTGTCACCGACCAGTGGACAAAGTTATGGTGTGGGCACGCTGCTGGATTCGAGCCTTTTGAGCCAGAGGAAAGCAGCGGCAGCGGGATCGCCCGTGGTGGAACAGACGCGGCCCGCCGATGAAACCGTGGACGCCTCGTGGTCCCGCTGGGCCATCGGACGTCGCCTGCGAACTCAGTCGATGCCCGGCTTTCCTGGCCACTCGATGCAGTCCCATCACCGGACCCTGATCGCTCACATTCGTGCCTCGGGCGATACGGCTGGATTTCTGGGCGACGTCCGGCTGGGGGAAGAGTCCGACCGACCTGCGGCTGAGGCGGCGAATCGTGGAAGCCTGTGGATCAATCGAAGCTCAACCGCGCCGCCGGATGGTCGCCCCGCGTTTGACGGTGTTTATCGCAGTGACGGTCGTGAGTGGCAGCCGGCAAACCTCGAGGAGGTGGGGTTGAATCTTGATCTTTCCGTGCCGGTTGTCCGGCGGATGATCTTTGATGCCTTCCGCGACGCATCAGAACGGCATTTCCGTCTGTCTCCGGACGAACTGTTTGTGTATGGCACCGATCCTGAAGACGGAGGTGGCTACGCGGACCTGGCGAATCTGTTGCGGAATCCGAACTGGTACCCGGAAACCATGGCGCAGGCCGGACGGGAATTTGGACGCCCGTATGTGCTGCACGGCATGCGAGGTTTGGATCAGCCGGTCGAAATCTGGGATCCGACGTCTCCGAGCGATACGGTGTTTGGCTTCAACAACTGGCTGCTTGCGGAATACGACGACTGGCTAAAGCAGCGGCCGGCAAATGAGCGAGTGACGTCGACAGGTCGAGCGAAACGCGAGGCCGTGCGGTGCAGTCTGTACAGCTACAACTACCATGACGTTCCGCCGAATTTCAACCTGGATCCGCGGATTCGCGTGATGATTGCCAGTTACCCCAAGCATCGCGGACGGGGCAAATGGAAGGCCTTTGCATCTCAGACGGATGTTGCTCGGGCATTTCAAAAAATGCTGCCACAGGAGCCGTCCGGCGACTACTGGATTATCAGTTTGTCATATTTTCAGGACCGCACGATTGACGCGCTGGCTCCGCCCTGGGATGCCTCACCCGCATTTCTGGTCCGTCGCCAGCAGGAGCACTACAACGCCGGCTTTCGGGCTCTGAGCGTGGAAACGGATTTCAACTTCGGCCGACTTGGTCTGGGTTACTACCTGCTCTCACAGGTGCTCCTGAACACGCAGCTCACCGCTGCAGAGCTGGAGACCATCCGCGATCGCTGGCTGCAGCGTGCCTTCGGATCAGGGTGGACGGCTATGAAAAGCTATTACGACTTTCTGCTGACGACCAACTACCCTGTGAATTCACCATGGGCATGGGCCAGGGCTGTGCGATTCATTGAAGCTGCTGATCAGCTGATTGACCCCAATACTGAACCCGCGGCGCAACGTCGACTGGATGACCTCAAACAATACTGGTACTTCTACTATCTCGTCGACTCCAGGCAGGATCAGGCGAATTCGCCTGCCATGCGTGAGCTGTTCTGGAAGGGCCAGATGTCTTATGTCAATGCCTCACACATGATCGCCCGGACAATCTTTCAGACCAGCAGCGCGGCGGAGGCCGCTGGTAATTTCCTGGGACAGCCTGCGCACTTCACGTCGGCAGAAACGGCGACATGGTGGCCACGAGTGCTTGAATACTGGCCGGTCGTTGAAGTTTCCCGATTCGCCGACGCAACACTCAATAACGGCCAGCCTGCGCGCGGCATCGATCTGCAGGATCTGGTGGCAGTCGAGGAATTCGGCACCGCGGCTTCCCCGCAGGCATTTCTTTACAATTCGGGTTACCAGAAGCCTCCGACATTTCTGACTGTTGCATCACGGCCAGGGGAAGAGATTGGCTTTCAGCTGTACTGGCCTGCTGATCCCACAGGTCGGGATGGCTACTACATCGCTCGCGACCTCCCCTGTGGCATCAGTCTCCGCAATTCGCAATCCGGCACGTGGGAATCGCTGGTGGACCGCACCGTGTTTGTTCAGCCAACCCGCGAGATTCGTCTGCCCGCCAGTGATCGGGCGACTCATCTGACCGCGGTCCGCTTCACCGCGCCGCGGGCCGGAACCTATCGCTTCGAGATTGGCTACGGCGGGAATCTGGCCTCCCTTACGGACCTCGGCTTCGATCCCACAACCGGCCAGCATTCCGGTGGACGATCCCTCACCTTCGACTGCACTGCGGAAGCACTCACACAGTCCCCAACCTGGCTCTATATCCCCCGAGGTACAAAGTCACTGGATCTGGAAGTCTGGGACAGTTCCGGCGTGAAAACGCTGACGCTTTTCCGCAGACCCGCCGAGTCCCGCGGCCCGGGTGTGCTCGTGCCCGCCGCAGGTCTGTCGCGGACCGTCGACATTGGTGCGCGGGGCACGCATCGGATTCCACTTGAGCCAGGCGAGACGGGCATGCTGGCTACCATCAGCGGGAATGGCTTCGCATTTCCCTATCTCTATTCTGTTCCGCTGCTGTGGGCCAAGTCGCCCGCGCAGCTGCTGGTGCCGCGCGGTGTGGCCACTGCGGATGCGCTGACGATTCGCTGAAGGTGATTCGCGATGACAAATGCCGCATCCGGCCGGGCGGTGCTTCGGGCGGCGCTGGCCATTTCCCTTCGGCGGGTCGGGCTGTGGCTGAGTTCCTGCAGGAGCGTTCGCAGTCTTGCGGCAGCCACGGTGGTGCTGGTGGTTTCGTCCACCACGGCCGCGGCGGCAGTCGCGGCCATGAAATCTGCGTTGTGCTGCTGATGGCCGTCGGCGGCTGTGGACAGGGGAACAAGGATCGCAGGGATGGCGGCACAGGCCAGTTCGGCAAGCGTCACCGCCCCGGCACGGCTCACACACAGACCGGTCTCCGACAGGATCTGCGGAAGGTTCGGAAGAAAATCAACCACCTCAGCCGGCAAGTGTGCGGACCGGTAAAACGCGCTGAGCTTTTCCACATCACTGCTGCCGGCCTGATGCAGAATTGTCCAGTCCGCCGGGAGCGGAGAGCCACCGCGCAGGGCTTCCTGTACCAGCATGTTCAGTCTGGCTGACCCCTGACTGCCGCCGATGACCAGCAGCGTACGACGATCTGCAGATGGCGACAGTGGCCGTCGCGCGATGGCAGCCACTTCGGAACGCACGGGAACTCCACAGGGGATCACCTCAGTTCGCAGCTTGTGCTGCCAGACTTCTGACAACGGCAGACCGGTGAAGAGGCAGTCGCCACGGGTTGCCACCCCGCGCGTGGCGCGGCCGGGGATGGTGTTGGCTTCAAGCAGGACCGTGGGAATTCCAAGTCGTCGAGCTGCAAGGATGCCTGGAACCGATGCGAAGGCCCCCAGTCCCACCACGACCGCTGGCTGCAGCTGGCGAAACCACGACAGCAGTTGCCGACGGCTGCGGAAAAACTCCAGCAGCCCCACGATCAGCCGTTTGGGAAACGCTCCACGGGGAATCCGCACGACTGGATGCCACATGAGTCCCGGCAGTTGGCTGGAGGCTGTTTCCAGCATCCGCCGATCCACGGCACGCTCGCTGCAGAACACCACGCACTGCACGTCGGGCTGAAGCTCCCGCAGCTGCTGGATGATGGCAATGGCTGGCGCCAGATGGCCTCCGGATCCGCCTCCGCAGAATACGACCGTCGGGTGCTTCATCTGCCGGCCACAGGGAGGGCGAGGCAGGGATCGGGAAATGTCGCGACGCATCGGCATTTTGTTGAAACACAGAGGGCACAGAGGACACAGAGTTTCAGCGAGACAAACAGAGACGACGGCAATCCTGCCCACAACACAGGCGATGAAAACATCCGATGTCTTTCCATGCGGTTTTTAACTTCCTGCAGCCCCGGGCCCAATCGCGTTGACTTTCTGGCAGGGGGCGGTGCCGGGAGGGCGAAGCGCCTGCTGAGCCGCATCCCTGTCGCGAGCGCTGCAGCGATCCCTGCTGCTCCGTAAAACGCTGGCAATTGCTCACAACGCGGACCAGAGTTCGGTGGCTCGGCAGGAGCCTCGCCCTCCTGAGTCTTCAACTGTCTGTGAACAGGATTCCAGAGAACTTCAACGCCATTGGCCGCGG
>JBEIEK010000103.1:0-17189 GCA_040382995.1 Planctomycetaceae bacterium | reverse complement strand
GGGAATCAAACCCGGTGGGCTCGGGCAGTGCCACCTTTTCGATGATTCTGGCCCCCGGTTCAATTTCCCAGACGACCTGCAGTTCTTCCCCCAGACCGTCATCTTCGATGGACGCTAGGGTGAGCAGCGTCTGGGCGGAGCTTCCGGGCAGCTGCATGGCAGGAGAGGGCAAGGTTCCGGGCTTGACCTCGGTCACCACCCACTGACGTGACCGAACCTGCACCACCTGTCCCTGTTCGGGCACGTTATGGGTGGCAATGTCGCTTTCCGACAGTTCCAGAGCAGCCATGGTTGACGTCTTGCCGGGTGTGTGATGAGAGCGAGGTGATTCCACGTCGTGTGGCGTTCACCGTTGGTGGAGGATGGAACGGCGGTGGATCCGGCTGACGAGAGGTCCTGAGTGATCGCTGCCGGAGATCCCGCCTGAGCGGAGATTCTACTAAAGGCATGAGGGGTAAAACAGCATAAGCTCGGTGAAAAAGATTCGAAAAATACTCGGAAAAACACTTAGGGCGAAACATTCGTGCACAGGGTCGGACATCGCTATGTCCGACCTCAAAGCGAGCGATCGCGGAAATGAGTTGCGTCGAAGGCCACCAGCCCGACAGGGCCTTCGCATGTTTGGTCCAATCGAATGAGCGGAAGCGATGTCGGCGGCCTTGCGGAGAGGGTGCGATTGGCAGAATGGCTGAATTGGGGTTTGCGAATTCAGAACCGCGATCCTGAAAAACGCCAGTGATTAAGCAGTATTTTGCGTCTCTCCTGGAGAGGTGCCCTCGTTCAAAACTCTCGGCACCGCAGACGGCACCCCGACTATTCATGATCGACGTAAACGCTCTTTGTCAAAACGTTTACGGATTTTTGCACCGGTCTTGAAAACCTGAGTGCCCGCACGGGTGCCCAGGGTTCGAATCCCTGACTCTCCGTTTTGATAGTTGCGATTGAAAACGCAGCGTCTAACTTAGAACCCCCGAGTTTTCCTTGGGGGGCTTGGCGTTGCCGGGCCTCGCTTTTGGCCTGTGTTCGTCGCTGGGAACAACGGTTCGCCATCCCTTGGTGTTGTTTGAGGAGTGCGGGAGGGGTGGAGGTGAGGCGTTGGGGATTGCTTTTTTATAGCACTTTGTGGGGTGTTGGACCCCTCACCCCCGGCCCCTCTCCCCTGGGAGGGGAGAGGGGGGATTGGGTGGTGGTGGCGAGGAGTTTTTGGAGTTGTTGGACTGTGTCGGGGTGGTCGGCTGCGAGGTTGCGAGTTTCGTGGGGATCGGTTTGGTAGTCGTAGAGTTCGTATTCCACGGTGGCTGCGAGTTCGACGAGTGTGGGGTAGATGTCAACGCTGCCGGTGGGTTGACGGGTTGTCGAGTTCGGCGAGGATTCGGCCGGCCTGGGCATCCATATAGCTGACGCTGGCGTAGTAGCCATGGATGAGCATGCGTGCCTGATCTGCGGAGGGCACGCCGTTTTCGGGGATGGGGGCGTAATTGGCGATTTCGCCGCCGCGTTTGCCGGCTGCGGCCGGAGCACCGTCGGGTGCGGTGGTGGGGAAGGGCTGTGGCAGTTCTGCGGGGTTGTAGAGGTCCCAGTATTTTTGGGGGGCGCTGAAGGGGAGGTGTGGGCGAGCGAAGCCGACGGCCATGAAGAATGGCGTTCCATCGGCTGCACGGCGTGCCGTGGCTGCTTCGCGGGTGAGTTCGCGAGTGCCTGTGGCGGTGTCACGGTATTCAATCACCAGATCGGCGAAGTGCGGAACCTGAAACGAAGCTGGATCTCCGTTGTTGCCGTGGCCGTGATTGCTGGCCGTGCGCTGGGGGCTGGATTGCGAATCGGGAGCGGCATCTGGGGGTGGACCGGTCAGAGGGGATTCAGAGCGTACTCTGAAGTTTACCTGCTTCCGGCTGTGTTGCCAGCAGTTGTTCGACTTCCGTTCGCAGCGGGAGTGATGATGAGGCTCCGTGGCGGCTGACGGTGATGGCTCCTGCGGCGGCAGCGAAGCGGATGCTCTCGTGGATGCTGCGGCCTTCCGCGAGTGCAACGGCCCAGGCGGCGACGCAGGCGTCACCGGCGGCTGTGGCATCCACGGATGGAACATCGAAGGCGGTGGCGTGCAGGCACTGTCCCTGCATGACCAGCAGCAGTCCATGTTTACCGAGCGTGACGAGAGCATTCCCGGAACCGCGGCCGGCGAGATTGAGTGCGGCGGCGATTGCGGTGGCACTGGAGTTGACGGGCAGTCCGGTGAGTTTTGCGGCTTCGGTTTCGTTGGGGCAGAGCCAGTCCGCCTGCCAGAGATCGGGCGACAGGGAGTGGCTGGCGGGAGCGGGGTTGAGCTGCACGGGGACATTGTGCTTCCGCGCGATCTGCAGGGCAGCTGTGTTTGCCGGTTCGGGAACTTCGAGCTGCAGCAGCAGGACATCGGCGGTGGCGATGGTGTGTTCAGCGGCGTGGACATCGGCCGGGGTGAGAAGAGCGTTGGCACCGGGTTCGACGACGATGGTGTTCTGTCCGGAATCTTCGACGGTGATCAGTGCCATTCCGCTGGGTGTGTCGGCTGTGGAGTGAACGCTGGAAACGTCGATTCCTTCACGTTCGAGGCAACGTTTGAGTGTGCTGCCGAAAGGGTCATCGCCGACGCGTCCGATCATGGCGACACGGGCTCCGAGGCGAGCTGCTGCGGCAGCCTGATTGGCTCCTTTGCCGCCGGGGATGGTTTGTGAGCCATGGCCGCCGATGGTTTCGCCGGGCTGCGGGAGTTTTTGGCAGCGGAGCACGAGGTCCATGTTGAGGGAACCGACGACGACGATTTGTGGCTGGTGGCGAGACATGGGGTTGGGTTTTGAGCGGGCGGGGTGTTGAAGATTCGTGGTGGTTAAATCGGAAAAAACGAACGATATTTTGGACAGACAGTTTGACTGAGGTTCCGCTGTGGCATCCTTGCGAACACCCACATCAGATGTCATCTTACGTTGGCGGTGACCATCGGAGCGTGGATTTTGAGGGGTTTCTGAGCCAAATGAAGATCGACTCCCTGCGATTGAAGAACTTTCGGGCGTTTCGAGATGTGGAATTGGTTAACATCCCGCGATTTGCGGTGCTGGTTGGGGCAAACGGCTCCGGGAAATCAACCTTGTTTCAAGTGTTCGGATTCCTTCGCGACGCCATGCGCGACAATCTCCATGCGGCATTGACACGATTGGGTGGAAGCCGAGGGTTTGAAGAGGTTCGCAGTCGCCAGGCGGTGGGTGACATAGAGATTGAAATCAAGTTTCGGAGGGACGAAAAATCGCCTCGAATATCTTATGAACTGCATGTCGGGAGTGTGGGTGGTACGGCCGTCGTCACGCGTGAGGTACTCAAGTATCGTCGCGGGAGCAAGGGGCAGCCGTGGCAGTTCCTGAATTTTTCCCGAGGGGTTGGCATGGCGGTGACGAATGAGCTTGAGGCGGTTGAGGATGAGCGTGAATTGGTGCGTGAGGAACAAACGCTGAAGAGCCCGGACATTCTGGCCATCAAAGGACTGGCGCAATTTGCTCGATTTCCTGCCGTCGTTTCACTGGGAAACCTGATTGAAAACTGGCATGTCTCCGACTTCCACAGTCGCCGTGCTCGACAGGAAACGGAGTTTCAGCACGCTGAGCATCTGTCGACGGACGGAGACAATCTTTCCCTGGTCATTCAGTACCTTCACAGTCAGCACACAGAAGTATTCGATACGATTCTGCGGAAGCTGGCTCAGAGAATACCCGGGTTATCGAACGTGGAGGCTCGAACCACAGAGGAAGGACGCGTGCTGTTAAGGTTTCAGGACGGTGCGTTTGCTGACCCGTTTCTTGCCAGACACGTGTCAGATGGGACCATCAAAATGCTGGCATACCTTGTACTCCTGCACGATCCACGACCGCACCCGCTGCTTTGTGTGGAGGAGCCAGAGAATCAACTTTACCCGGCACTGCTTGCAGAGCTGGCAGAGGAATTTCGGGAGTACGCGAGCCGAGGTGGACAGGTCTTCGTATCGACGCACTCGCCTGACTTTCTGAATGCGACTCAAGTACAGGAAGTTTTTTGGCTGTCGAAGCGCCATGGCTGCACAACCATCCACCGGGCTGAAAACGATCCCCAGATCGCGAAGTATGCCGCGGATGGTGACCCGCTTGGCGTTTTGTGGAAGGAAGGGCTGTTTGCTGGAGCGGACCCATATGGCAGGGAGTAGCACGCGCACCATGGTCTTCCTGCTCGAAGAGTACTCTGCGAGGGTATTCCTCGAAGAATTCATATTCCGCGCCTTTCCAATTCTGGACGAATGGGACACACAGTTCATTGTTTTTGAAGGGAAGCGAGATCTTGAAAAGCGACTGACCCGAAAACTTGAGGGGTGGTTGCGTCCGAACACGGCTTTTGTTGTGCTCAGAGATCGGGATAGTGAGGACTGCCGGGAACTAAAGCAGCGTTTGGTGTCGTATGTCGCGAGCGCCCGGCGGATCGAGAGTACTCTTGTGCGAATTGCATGCGGTGAGCTTGAGAGTTGGTATCTGGGGCAATTGGCTGCAGTGGGAATTGCTTTACAATTGCAGAACATCGAGCGTCACCAGGGAAGCCGAAAGTATCGAAACCCGGACAGGCTCAATTCGCCATCGGAGGAACTCAAGCGTCTGACACAGTTGCGTTATCAGAAAGTTTCTGGGTCGCGGGAAATTGGACGTCATCTTTCGTGTGTACCGGACGACAATCTTTCCACAAGTTTCAGGGCGTTTGTCACGGGCATTGGAGGGCTGATTCAGCGGATGTCGGCAACAGAGACGCGGTAGATCAGAGGATCACCGTGGGGCGCGCCAGAGGGCTTTGGATTCGGCGAGGAGTCTGTCTGCGGCTGGGGGGCCCCAGGTGCCGGCGGGGTAGAATTCGGGAGCAGCGGAGCTGGATTCCCAGGCGTTGAGGACGGGTGTGACAAAACGCCAGGCGGCTTCGAGTTCGTCGCTGCGTGTGAAGAGTGTGGAGTCTCCGCGCATGACATCGAGCAGGAGGCGTTCGTAGGCTTCGGGGAGGATGGTGTCGAAGTGTTCGTCGTAGGCGAAGTCCATGGAGACGGGCTGGACCTGGTAGTTCATACCGGGGCGTTTGGTGGAGAAACGCAGTGAGATGGCTTCCTGGGGCTGGATGCGGAGGATGAGTTGGTTGGGGCGGGTTTCGACGACATCGCAGAGATCGCCATCGCATTCGACGGTGGAGAACAGATTGAGCGGCGGGCTTTTGAACTGGATGGCGATTTCGGTGAGTTGTTTGGGGAGTCGTTTGCCGGTGCGGAGAAAGAAGGGGACACCGGCCCAGCGCCAGTTATCGATGGCGACTTTCATGGCGACGAAGGTTTCGCGATTGGAGGCGGGGTTTACGCGGTCTTCTTCGCGGTAGGCGAGGGCGGGTTGGCGGTTGACGAGTCCGGCGGTGTATTGTCCGCGGACGACCCAGTTGCCGATGCTGCCGGGGGCGCCGGGCCTGAGAGCCTGGAGGACTTTCAGTTTTTCGTCGCGGATTTCGCGGGCCTGGAAGAGGGAGGGCGGGTCCATGGCGATGAGGCAGAGCAGTTGGAGGACGTGGTTCTGCAGGACATCGCGGAGAGCGCCGGATGTATCGTAGTAGCCACCGCGAGCACCTTCCATGCCCTGAGATTCGGCGACGGTGATCTGGATGTGATCAACGTGGCTGCGGTTGAGGAGTGGTTCGAAGATGGCGTTGCCGAAACGGAAAAGGAGGATGTTTTGAACGGTCTCCTTGCCGAGGTAGTGATCGATGCGGTAGATCTGGCGTTCCAGCAGATGGCGATCGAACTGGGCGGCAAGTTCGATGGCGGAATTAAGATCTTTGCCGAAGGGTTTTTCGACGACGACACGGAGTCGGGAGGCGGATTCGCGTGGGGGAATCATGCCTGCGGAGTTGAGTCCTTCGACGGCGGAGGCGAAGAGTGTGGGGGCGGTGGCGAGGTAGACGATGCGGGTGGGATCTGAGGTGAAGCCGGCGGCGTCTTCGAGCTTCTGGACGGCGGTGTGGAGGCTGGTGTATTGGTCGGGTGCGGCGATATCAAGCTGCTGGTAGAAGAGTTGGCTGGCGAAGGCGTCCCAGGCGGCGGCATTGAAGCCGGAGCCGAGTCGTCCGGCGACGACTTCACGCATTTCGGCACGAAATTCGTGGTGCGATTTTTCGCGGCGGGCGATGCCAATGACCGGGCAGCCGGCCGGTAGGTACTGCTGCTGGTGCAGGCGGAACAGTGCGGGAATCAGCTTACGCGAAGTGAGGTCACCGGAAGCGCCGAAGATGAGAATGGAGGTATTGCTGCCAGGACCAGCCGTCATGAATCACCGTACTGCAGGAGTTCGAGGGATTGATTTTGGCGGATGATACTGATCGAGGACGGCTGATTGAAGGCCTCGCAAGCCGCGACTGTGAGGGAGCGAGGAATTCTAAACCAGAGATTCCCTGAACAGTGAGCTGAGCAGAGGAATAGTCACCGCTGAAAGGTCATCGGGAACGCGGTGGTGTGCGCGGTGGAGCTGGTCGAAGGTGCGTCCGCGGGAGACGATGCCGAGGCAGCGGGCCCCGGCTGCGAGAGCGGCTTCGATGCCGACGGGAGCATCTTCGAGGACGACGCAGCGAGCGGGTGGCAGGCCGAGACCTGCGGCTGCCTTGAGGAACACATCCGGGTGTGGCTTGCCGCGGACAACATCGGCGCCGGTGATGATGGTGTGAATGAGGTGGGAGGCGTTGAGTCCGGCGAGTGCTGCGGCGACGTTTTTGGGGGGCCCGCTGGAGCCGATGGCCATGGGAATGCCGGCTGCTGCGAGCTCGTTTATCAGTCGGGCTGCTCCGGGCATGTGGGGAAAGTTGCGGGAGATGAGTTCGCGATAGAGGAGTTCTTTTTCTTCATCGAAGGCGGCGATGGCGGCATCATCGGGCGGATTGTCCCAGGTATCGCGAATGACCTCGCGGCTGGTGCGACCAAAGCCGGCGAGGAACTGTTCTTCGGTGCATTCGCGGCCATGCCTGCGGCAGCACTGCTGCCATGTTTCAAGGTGTGCGGCGTAGGAATCGATCAAAACGCCATCCATATCGAAGATGACGCCAAAGGGAGCGGTTGGGTGCATTGGTTGTTGATTGGTTGTGGGGTCAGGGATTGTTTGGAAATGTTGTGGTGTGATCGGCGACGGGGCTGGTTCCACGGGGCCAGCTGAGTACGAAGCGGGTGCCTTGTCCGGGTCCGCCTTCGACGCGGACGCGACCGCCGTGTTCGCGGAGAATTTTTCGGCTGACGGGGAGTCCGATGCCGGTGCCTCGAGCGCCTTTTGAGGATTCGAAGACGTTGAAGATGGCGGCGCGTTGATCTTCGGGGATTCCGGGGCCGTTGTCGCTGACGGCGACGAGCATGAGGTCGGCGGCGCGATCGTAGCCGGTCTGGATGACGACTGCGCCGCGTTCGATGCCTTCGACGGCATCGATGGCGTTGGAGACGATATTCAGTACTGCGCGGTGGATGCCTTCGGCGTCGAAGAGTGCCGTGGGGACATCGGGGCCTGGGCGGAATTCGACGGTGACACCCGACTCGGCGGCTCGTGCGGCGGCGAGTTCAGCGATGTCGGCGACGACGTTGTTGAGTTCTGCGGGTTTGAGTGCGGGGACGCGGTCTTTGCTGAAGCTGAGCATATCCATGACGAGGTCATAGATGCGGGTTTGGTTGCGTTCGACGATTCCCCAGCCCTGGCGGATGAGTGATTCCTGTTTTTGGTTGAGTCCCATGGAGATGAGGTGACTGCCCCCACGGACTCCCTGCAGGATGTTTTTGATATGGTGGCTGAGCACTGCGATGGTTTGTCCCATGGCGGCAAAGCGTTCGGCGCGGAGCAGGGCATCCTGGAACTGGCGGGATTCGAGGGCGAGCGCGGATTGTCGGGCGACGGTGACGACCATGCGGAGGTGTTCGTCAGTGAGTCGTCCGGTGGCGGCTGGGGGCTGTGCGGGTTCGAGTTGTGTGGTGGTATCAAGATAGAAGACGCCGAGCAGATCGGAGCGGCCTCGCATGGGTGCGCAGATGGCTTCGCGGATGCCTTCGGTGACGATGCTTTCGCCCGCTGAGAAGCGGGCATCACCGCCGGCGTTGGTGGTGCGGACTGCGGTGCCGGACTGGAGGACGTAGTCGGTGATGGAGCGGGAGACCGGCATTTGGGGCGTGGTGCGGCTGGTGGTGGAGCGTGGAGCGATGGCGATGGCGGTGAGGTCAGCACCGACCGGGTCCCTGAGAAGTACGCAGCCGCGGTCAGCTCCGATGGCGGCGAGTGTCATATCGAGGATGTGCTGGAGGAGTGATTCGGGGGTTTGGAGGGGATCAACGAGTCCTTCAGCGACGCTGTAGAGGAGTTCGAGTCCGGAGCTTGGGGGAGTGGAGCTGACTGGCAGGGCGGCAGCCGGTGGGAGAAATTGTCGGATGGCGGACTGATCGAGTGCGCGGGAGTCTTCGACGAAGCGAACCTGTCCGGTGGCGGGAGCGTTGAGGTGGCTGGATTCGGTGAGCTGGAACGCGAGGATGCTGGCGCCGAACTGGAGTGTATCACCGTTGCGAAGTTCGTGTTCGGTGCAGATCTGGCCGTTGATGCGACTGCCGTTGGCGCTGCCGAGGTCACGGAGGATGAAGTGCGTTCCATCGTGATTGATGCGGGCATGATGTCGCGAGACTTCGGAGTCATCCAGACGCACGTTGCTGCCGACGCTGCGGCCGATGATGACATCCTGTGCGGAGGTCACATCGAACCGGCTGCCTCGATTGGCGCCGTTGATGACGAGCAGGGTGGCACGGTGCACGACGGGGGATCTTTGCGGAAGGAGGGAGGAGGTGATTCGCGGGGAATCACCGGGCGGGGTTGCATTTCAATCGAAACCGGCAGAGTTCTCAAGCGCGGCCCGTGGAAGTCGGGGTATTCCTGTGATGCCGAGCGTCAGCGAGGGTGGTGGTGGGTCGTTGTATTTGCTGCGATTCCTGCGACTGGCACAGGCGTTGCGGCTGGTGCGATCGTCAGGGGGGGTAGTGTGTGGCAGGACGGCATTCGATTGCCTGGATTTGCGGATCCCAGTCGGGACGATCTGCAGTTTTTGCCGGTGGTATCTCGATAGTGCAGGGTGAGGACCTGGGAGAGGCGCTGCGCGCCGCAGTCCGTGCAGGTTGGTTTGAGCGGGGAGTGGGCAACGATGTCGGGCACAATTCAGGCGATCAGTAGTACGGACGAGCTTCTGCGTTTGAAGACATCACTGCACCGGCAGATTATCGAGCTGGTGGACTTCAGCCGGGCGGAGGCGATGCAGGAGGAGGAGCTGCGGAATCAGCTGCGTGCGCTTGCGGACTACCTGTGTGGCCGTCAGGCGGAGTCACTGAGTGCGGGTGATCGTGAGGTTCTGGTCCGGGAGTTGATGGATGAGATTTACGGTTTTGGTCCGATTGAATCGCTGATGGTGGATCCAGCGGTGACGGATATTCTGATTAACGGTCCGAATCGAGTGCTGGTGGAACGCGGGGGACGTCTTGAGACGACACCTTTGCGATTTGCAGACAACAGCCATCTGATGCAGTTTATTCATCGTCTGGTGGGTCGGGCTGGTCGTCGAATTGACGAAGCGAGTCCGATGGTGGACGCGCGGCTTCCGGACGGTTCTCGTTTCAACGCGGTGATTCCGCCGCTGGCGCTGGGAGGACCGACAGTATCGATTCGTCGATTTGGCAACCGTCGACTGCAGCTGGAGGATTTGGTGCGTCTGGGGACGCTGGCTCCGGCCATTGCCGACTTTCTGGTTCTGGCGGTTCAGGGGCGAATGAATGTGATTGTGAGTGGTGGTACGGGTGCGGGCAAGACGACGCTGCTGAACTGTATGAGTCGCTTTATTCCGGAGACGCAGCGTGTGGTGACGATTGAGGAGACAGCGGAGTTGAATCTGCAGCAGGAGGACGTTGTGGCGTTGGAAACGCGTCTGCCGAACATGGAGGGTCGCGGCGCGGTGACTCAGCGTGACCTGCTTAGAAACGCCCTGCGAATGCGACCCGACCGAATTATCGTGGGCGAGGCTCGCGGATCCGAGGTGCTGGATATGCTGCAGGCGATGAACACGGGGCACGACGGTTCGATGAGCACGATGCACGCGAACGATGCCCGGGAAACACTGGATCGACTGGAACTGCTGGTGGCGCTCTCTGGAATTGACCTGCCGCCGCGTATTGCCCGGCAGTACATCAGCAATGCGGTGGACATTGTGATTCACGTGACACGGTTGTTTACGGGTGAGCGGCGGATCACTCGCATTTCCGAAGTTTCCGGTTTGCGGGACGGTGAGTTTCGCATGGAAGATATTTTTGTGTATCGGATGTCGGGTGAGGACCGGGATGGCCGGCCGCAGGGAAGTTTCTTTGCGACGGGTTACCAGCCGATCGCTCTGCGTCGTATGGCGTTGACGGGTGCAAACATCGATCGTTATCTGCCGCTGTTTGAGGCGCGCGAGTTGCGGATGGATGGCTGACGATTCGTTGATGCCTGAGCGTTCGGTGGTGTGAGTGAGCGGTTGGTTTTCAGTCTGGATGGAACTTGAGCAGGTGGAACGATGGCAGCATCGGGAACAGTGATCAGGAACATCGAGCGACGTCCGGAGTTTGCCGGGTTGCTGAAGGAGACGGAGAGTTTTTCGGCGGGGAGCGGTGAGGGTGCTTCTGATGCGGTGAACGGCTGGTATGATCGGCTGCTGCGGCAGTCCGGGATTCAGACGCCGCCTGGGGTCTGGCTGGGTCTGTGTGTGGTGCTGGGGTTGGCATTTGCGGGTCCGCTGCAGGTGTTTCTGGAGCGTCCACTGGTGTCGGCGGTGGCCGGTGTCATGGGACTTTTTCTGCCGATTGTGTTGGCGTTGACGCTGCGTTCGCGGCGGCAGGCGGCGATTCTGAAACAGTTGCCTCCGGCGGCGGAAGAGTTGGCGCGTCTGGCACGTTCCGGGCGAAATCTGCAGCAGTCGTTTTTGCTTGTTGCCGCCGACACTCCGGTTCCTCTGGGTGATGAGTTGCGGTTGAGTGCGCGGCGGATGGAGATGGGTCTGGAGCCGGCGGAGGCGACGCGGGATCTGGTGGATCGCACGGGGGTGACGGCGCTGACGATGCTGTCATCCGCGATTGCGGTGAATCAGGAGACGGGTGGAGACCTGATTGTGGTGCTGGAGCGACTTGCCACTTCGGTTCGGGACAGGCTGCATTTCAGTTCCAGGCAGCGGGCGGCGACGATTGCGAGCCGTCTGGGTGCATTCATGATGGTGATTGTGAGTGTTGGTGTGGTGATTTTTTACACAGTGCGGGATCCGAACTATCTGGATTCGCTGTTTTCATCGTACTGGGGTCGATTGTCATTTTGGGGGGCGGTGGTGCTGCAGGTTGTGGGTGGTCTGCTGGTGTATCGCATTCTGGGGCGTACAGCGAAGTTCTGATTGTGGATTTTTGACGGGGGCTGCGGCAGATGAGCACGGATGGAAATATTGAGCGGCAGACGACGTGGGATGAGCGGCGTTTGTTTCAGGACTTTCGTGGAATTCTGGCGGGTGACGTATCTGGTTTGCCTCGGCCACTGCCGGAGGAGTTGCCGATTCACCCGGAAGATTTTGCGTTTGGGCCAGCCACCATCGCGATCGCTCAGTTGTTGCCGGAGACGAGTCGTCGGCGGGAGCTGCAGCGGAAGTCGCTGATGGCCGCGGGATATCGATCGCGTGCGGCGTGGGTGAATCTGGCCGCCATGCGCTTTATGCTGGCATTTTTCGCATTGACGCTGCTTGGGGCTCTGCTGATTGCGGCACCGCCGGTGTTTGAACCATACGTGATTGGTGCGATTGTTCTGATTCCGCTGCTGCTGTGGGCGCTTCCGCCGCTGGTGGTGACATTCAGGTCGGCAGAGCGGACGGAGGACATTGAGCGCGGTCTGCCGGACGTAATGGACATGCTGAACATGGGCGTGAGTCAGGGTTTGACTCTGCCGGTGGCTCTGAAGCGGGTGGTGAGTGAGATTTCGGCGGTTCACCCGGCATTGTCATCTGAACTGCTGTTGGTAAGTCAGCAGACGGAGGTCAGCAGTCTGCCGATTGCGATGCGGAACTTTGGTCAGAGAATTGAGTCGCCTGAGGTGAGTGCGTTCACGTCACTGCTGATTCAGGCTGAGACGACGGGAACATCGGTGTCGCGAGCGTTGACGGATTACAGCGACAGTATGCGAGCATCGCTGAAGGAGCGAGCGGATTCGCGGGCCAACGCGGCATCGTTCCAGCTGCTGTTTCCCGTGTCGCTGTGTCTGATGCCTTCCGTGTTTCTGTTTCTGATGGGGCCGGCGATTGTGCAGATTTCGGACTTTTACGGAACGCGAAGCGAGGAGCTTGATCGGGGCCGCGAGGCGGCGCTGCAGGTGATTGATCAGGAACCACTTCCAGCGGGGCCCGTTTCGCAGGGGGCCGGACAGTAGGTTGATGGCAGGGCAGGCGTGGTTCAGCGTCTGAGCTGATCAAGATGAATGGACTGGAAGTCGAGGCTGGTGGCGGGATCGTGTCCCTGAAGGCTGATGTGTCCGGAGCGAAGTCTTCGACCTTTGCGGGGGTTGGGGTCGTCCGTTCGCCGGTCCTGCCACGTCATGACCTGCCAGCCATTGACCCACGACGCAAAGTGGTCCTCCTGAGCAATCAGTACAACCGTGAAGAACTCGTTTGCTCCGGCGAGAATGCGGCGCGCCGGGGCGCGGCGGAAGATGGCACCGGTGCCGAAATCAGCTGGCTGAGTCGGGTCTGAGTTTTTTGTTTGATTGCTGAGCTGGAGTTCGTAACCGTTTGAAGGAGCTTCGGCCGTGCCGGGTTCGGCGCGGAAGAAGATACCGCCGTTGAGTGCTTCACCGTTGATGCGTGCTGTCGCTTTGAGGGCGAAGTCCTGGAAAGTCTGTTCGGTTTCAAGGAATCCGGGACCTCCGGAAACGTGCAGCAGGCCATCGCGAACTTCAAAGGTGGCTTTTGAGCCTGGCACTGTCCGCCAGCCGGTGCTGTCTGTTCCGTTAAAGAGTGGACGCAATCCAAGTGGTCGGAGACAGACATCCCTGAACGCGATTTGTCCCTCTTTGAACTGCAGTCCGAGTCGGCCGCTGAGCCGCAGACCGGCAGACGTGTCGGTGAAGTCGACGATGGACTTTCCATCGAGCCAGACCTGAATGCGCGGGCCTTCGCAGCGGACCACATATCTGTGCCAGGCACCTTCGACGGCTGGGACATTGGGAGCGGCGTAGCGTCCGACGAGACTTCCGGTGCGGTGGGATGGGTGGTTGTCGCAGATATTGAGTTCGTAGGTGTCGATGGCGGGGTCTGTGGCGTTGTCTGCAGTGCGGAGGAAAATGCCGCTGTTGCCTCCGGGCGCCAGACGGAACTCGCAGCGGAATTCGAAGTCGTCGAGGTTGTAGGGTGTGAGCAGGAGGCTGGGGGCACCGGAATCGGCGGTGATTTGGCCGTCGTCGACCTTCCAGCTGCTGTTTGGGGGTTGCTGCCAGCCGAAGAGTGATGCACCGTCGAAGAGGCTGACCCAGCCGGCGGAGATTTCGGCGGCGGAGAGCGGGGGTGGAAGAAAGGCCACGGGTTCAGCCGGTGGAGACGATTCTTCCGGGGTGCTGAGGGCTGTTGAAGGTGGAGTGGCTGAATTTGGGATGCCAGCCGGAGCCGGGGGGCTGGGAGTTTCGCCGCAGCCGAGGACGAGCAGGAGGAGCAGCGGGAGGCGGCGCATGGGGAGTGGGGCCCTCAGGCGGAGTAGGCGATTTCGAGTGCGGAGGAGACGGTCTGGACGAGCTGGCGGGGCGGCACTGGCTTGCGAAGGACAGAGAACGCGTCGGCTTCCTGAGCATCGCGGCGGATATCGTCGCTGGTGTCTGAAGTGATCAGAATGCAGGGGCGGACGCGATCAAGTTGTTTGAGCAGCCTGATGGTTTCGACGCCGGACAGGACGTGCATGTGCATATCAAGCAGGACGATATCAATACGGCGATCGGCGACGACTTCGATGGCCTGTTCGCCCGATTCTGCTTCGTGCAGGCGCAGGAAAGGTCGGTCCTCGAGAACCTCGCGGAGCACGCGTCTGAAGGATGCGTTATCGTCGGTAATCAGCAGGTGGAATGTTTTTTGATCATGTTGAAGCATGTTGTCGGGCGCCCGCAAAGATGGTTCGATTCCCTGAAACATCCGGCACATCCTGCCGCACTATGAATTGAGTTTGAAGGGAAATCCAGTTCTGTCCGGGATTTTGGGAATTTTCCGGGTGAATTTGTCGGGTGGTAGAGGGTCGCGGTCGCCGTTGGGGCGGTGTGGCAAAGCTGCAGTTCCTGCAGGAGTCTGACTCGGGCGGTGGAAGAAACCGGCCATGAATCGCGGGTGGGGGCGAATTCCGCCGAAACAGAGGTGCTGCCCGCGGGGAAGTTTGAGCGTTCAGGCTGCCGTGGGGCAATCCGGCTGTTGACCGCTTCGGAGGGACCTGAGACAACGGAGATGCGGAGACTCTGCGTCCTCTGCACGCCTGCCCTGATCCCCCTCTGAGATTCCTGTCTTTTTCTCCCTCCCTTTCTCTGGCAGCCCGGCTCACCACCGTCTACGCATGCGGTTGTGGCACCCGTGGACTGCAGGAGTGTTCCCGATGTCCAGGCTGCATGTTTCCTTTAGCTGGCTGCTGCTGGCTGCTGGTTTAAGCTTCAGCGGAGCCGGTTGTGTATCGTCCCTGTTTACGGGCGATGCCTTCAAGTCCATGGACCTGACTCCTTCGGTACTGGAACATGGTACTGAACAGCGGGCACTGTCGCTGTTCACCGAATCGCTGGACGAGAATAACGAGCGGTCATTCCGCCGGGCTGTGTCAACACGATTTGAAGAGCACGCGCTGCGATCACCGGAAGCGTTCAGGGATCTTGAGATCCTGAAACTGCCGAAGGGACCTTTGGAAATCGTGGAGAGCAAGAAAACAGAGAGCGGCAGTTACGAGACTGTGGCGAAGGAGAAGGACGGAACGACGCGCTATCAGTTTGTTCTTGTGCGGGATCCGGAAAAGAAACGTTGGGTTGTGGATGATGTGATGCTGCGTCAACAGAAGAAGGGGACTCGTTCCACGAAGTCTTCGGTTGAGCTGATGGATCTGCTGCTGACGCTGCGTGAGTTTCTCGGGGCATGGCAGACAGGTGGTCGAGAGCAGGTGATGGCCGCTGTGTCCGGCGAGCTGCGGGAAACACTGGAAAGTCTGCCGGAACCATGGCTTCAGCAGTTAAGCAACCGCATTACGAGCGAATACGAGACGGGCACAGCGCGTCGACCTGAAATTCAGATGAGCGAAACCGATGCCGTTGGACGGATTCCGTCGAAAAACGGCTTTCTGCTGGTCAAGTTGCGGAATGAAGACGATCGCTGGGCGGTTGCCGATATCGAAGTGCGGAACCGTCGCGTGGAACACCATCCCGGATCGCTCCTGCGACAGGCTCGGGCCATGGGGACGATCTGTGGTTTTCTGGATGCGTGGGATCGTGAAAACCTGACGACGCTGGAGAAATATACGGAAGAAAAGTTCTTTAACGGCTCCCTGAGGATTGGGGATTTGTCAAGTATTCCGCTGCCGGCCTCGAGTCATGCGCCGGAGGACTACGAGATCCAGTCCTTTGCGGGACGTCTGACCGTGATGATTCCTGCGGAAACCAGCTACGTGCGGATTGACCTGGTGTCGCCTGAGGCGAAGGCCGCAGAGCAGGAGGAGCTGAAGGAGGACAAGAGCGGCATGACGGTTGTGGAGGCATCGTTCCGTGTGGCCGATGTGACTCTTTACGACCGGCAGACGAGTCGCCAGACCAATCTGCGGGCTGCCTTCACGGCACCCGCTCGAGCCATGCTGTTTATGAAGGCCCTTGCGGATCGCGATTTGCCGGTGCTGCGACAGATCTCCAGCCGACAGCTGACAGTGGAGGTCTGGAGTCGCATGGAGTCAGGTGTGCTGGAGCAGCTTACACTGGAAGATATTCCGCGCGGCGAGCTCAGGCTGGTGGACAACAAGGTCCTTGGCGACACCACCGAATTGCAGTTTGAGGCGCAGGATGGTCGTTTGCTGTCAATTACTTTGCAGGATGAGAACGGGAATCTGGCTGTTGTGGACGTGCAGTATCCGGGGCCGTCTCTTGAGGTTGCTTCACTCAGGACCCAGCTGCTGATGTCGAGACCACTGATCGAATTTGCCAGTGCCTGGGAATCGGGCGATGTGGATTCATTGAGAGCTCAGTCATCGGGCGCGTTTAATCGGCTGGTGTGGAGTAATCTGAACAGGGTTCCGGAAAGATTCGTTCAGCTGCCGCGGACGCTTCGAAGTCCGATTCGCAAAGTTGAAGAGACACCGGAGGAAATGAAGATTGAACTGGGACGCTCACGAACGGCAGCGATGGTGCGTATGGTCCGTGAGAAGGATGTCTGGGTGATCGATGAGATCACGCTGACTCCAGGAACCGGTCCTGCTGTGCAGTTGCGGCGGTCGTTGAGAGATGATCTGGCAGCGCAGTTTTTGGCGAAGCCCGTGGGGTCGGTGCAGACTGCTGGGTATGCGACAGAGAACAGTTTGAACTCTGAAGATGGTCTGCAGCGGGCTTCAGGTGCGATGATGGACGACGACAGCGATACGGGCGGTGTGGTGCGTGCCGTGGGGCAGAGTGTTTCGCAGCCGCGACGCGGCAATCTGACGCTCTCCGGCCAGCAGTTCTCGGGGCCGAAGACCCAGGTCAATCGCGAAGGACTGGACCTGACACCGGCGGAACTGCCTTTGCGAAAAACTCCACAGCTGCAACCAGAGGCAGCGGAAGACAAAATCGAAGCGCTGAAACCGTCAGTGCCTGGTCGGAGTGTGAGCAGGGCAGGACTGAAACTGGATCGCGGTGAGTCAGATACGGCCACAAGAACCAAAGTCGATGAAGGGCCCGGCGACCTGAAGTTTGGCCCGGCTGCAGCAGCGCCGACATGGCGAAAACCGCGAAGCGGCGAAGAGCCGGTTGAAGCACCCGTGGCGGCACCGAGGCCTATGCCGATTCGTCGGGAGGCCGTGAAGGGCGGTTCCACGCGAGCATTGAATGAGCGACCTGTGGAGATTCCTCTGGAGTAGAGCACTTTCAGAT
>JBEIEK010000102.1:0-17275 GCA_040382995.1 Planctomycetaceae bacterium | reverse complement strand
GGGCTGCATCTTCCAGAACAATCGCACCAGTGGCATCGAGGCCCCGGGCGGAGCCATCTGCACCTTCTCGGGATTCCTCGACATCAGTGACTCCGTGTTCATTGGCAACGGCACACTGAGCGTGGATTCACTCGGTGGGGCCGTTTTCGTGGGCACCAACGGTGCAAACATTTCAGGATCCAGGTTCCTGAATAACTCCACAGCTGGTGCTGATGCGGTCGGTGGAGCACTGGCGATTGGTCCCGGAGTGGATGGCATCGTGCCCGCTGTTTCCGTGGAGGACACGGATTTTCAATTCAACAGCACCGTGGGTGACAGAGCATTCGGAGGAGCGATTGCCGTGAACGGTGGGACGCTGCAGATTCAGCGCTGCCAGATCTTCGGCAACAGCACCGCTGGAATTTCGTCACCGGGTGGCGGTGTCGCCGCGCAGAACGGCAGCACCCTCGAAGTCATCAGCAGTACCTTCGCCGAAAACAGCACGCAGGGCGATTCATCCGCGGGTGGCGGTCTGGCACTTCACACCGGCATCCTGCTCATTACTCAATCCACATTCTCCGGCAATCAGACCCTCGGACGGCAGTCTCATGGTGGCGGCCTCTCTGCAACTCTCGGAACATTTCAGCTGATACAAAGTACCGTCACCGGCAATCAGGTTGGCCAAACGTTTGCCGCAAGTGCCGGCGGTGTTTACTGCACAGCTCAATCCGCAACCATTCGCAATACGATCATCGCCGGAAACCTCGACAGTGGCTCAGCCCCGGATCTGTCCATTATCGCCGCTGATGCCCGCAATGGGGCCATCCGGTCTTCTCTGATCGGTCGCAGCAATGGCACCGGACTCACCACCACCACAGGAACCAGCCCCGACAATCTGGGAAACTTCGTCGGCGGCAGCACTGCCGAACTGGCACTCGATGCACGACTGAACCCGCTGCGTGCGAACGGTGGACGCACACTCACACACTCTCCCCGCGCTGACAGCCTTGCCATCGACAGCGGAAATACTGCCTTTGCGGTGGACAAAGCCGGCCAGCCACTGCTCACCGATCAGCGTTCCGAAGCCCCGCTGCAGCGATCACGCGGCCTCTCTGTCGACATCGGCGCAGTCGAACGCCTGACCATCACGGGGCCAATCGTCGTCAGTACCGCAGCCTATGAACTCGATGCCGACATCTCGGCAGGCGACCTGTCACTCCCCGAAGCGATCTCCCTCGCCAATGCCAGCGAAGGAAAAGACATCATCCTGTTCGCACCACAGCCGAATACCATGACTATTAACATGGCCCCCGCTGCTGGTCGCGTCGACGCGGACCTCGTAATTCGCGAATCCGTCGAAATCCGGGGGAATGGCCCAGGCCGCACCATCCTTGATGGCGGTGGCAAACGCCGCATTCTGGACATCACCGAAGACGCAGCCGATGTGCTTCTTGAAAACATGCTGCTGCGGAATGGCAATCCGGATCTTTCAGGCCTTGACGCAGAGGACTATCGTGGGGCTGGCGGCGCCATTCGCATGTTCGGACCGGGCTCCCTGACACTGAGTACCATGGTGCTCTCCGGTAATCGAACTCAGCATGACAACGCACCCGGCGGCGCCGTCGCCTTCTTCGGCGGCGTACTCTCAATCCTCGACTCCACCATTGAGAACAACAGCACTTCAGGTGCAGATTCAGACGGCGGCGGACTGCTCGCCAACGCCACCCGAACAGTCATCAGCCGCAGTACTCTCTCTGGTAATCTGACTTCCGGGCTGCGGTCCGATGGCGGTGCACTCGCAGCCATGAACGGCGCAGTCGTCGTTAGCCAATCCACCATCTCAGGCAATCGCGTACAGGGAGTCGACGCAGCGGGAGGTGGCATCTACTGCGATGTGCTCCCAGGCGCCAACACACCCGAATTCGGCTGCCTGATCAGCCAATCGACCATCGTTCTCAATTCCGCTGCTCAGGCCGCAGGCGGCGGCATCGCCTCGCCACTTTCCATCGATCTCCGCAACAGCATCGTCGCCCGAAACTCCACATCCGGGTTTCAGTTCAACAACACGCTCGTGCTCGGCACCGACATCTGGCAGAAATTCGAAGCACCACTCACAGCCACCGCCAGCCTGATCGGACGCAGCAATGACACCACTCTGATACCAACCGGCGGAACCCCCAACGCCAGCGGCAATCTGATCGGCGGGCTCACAACAGAAACCGCCATCGATCCGAACCTCAGCCCGCTCGCAAACAACGGCGGCCCCACCAGAACCCATCTGCCAACAGCTGCCAGCCCGGTCATTGAACGCGGCCGCAACGAACATGCCGTGGATGTCACTGCAGCAGGTACTCCCCCCGCACTCACCTTCGATCAGCGCGGCATCATCAGCAAACGCCTGCTTGATGGTGATAACCGCGTCGCAGGTACTCCCGCAATCGTCGACATGGGCGCCGTCGAATTCTCCGGACTGCGACTCACGTCCCCAAATCCCTCGGCCTTCACGCTCCGCCCCGTCCTCCGCTGGACCGCCATGCAGGGAGCCACTTCGTACAGGCTCCATGTCAACAGCGAAACCACCGGACAGTCGGGCGTGATCATCGCCACTGTCAGCACCAACGAATACACGCCCACAACCGACATACCCGTTGGCAGCTACAAGATCTGGATCATGCCCATCTATCCCAACTCGGGCTCCATCTGGAACACACCCCAAATCTTCAACGTACTCGCCGCTCCAGTGCTGCAATCCATGGAACGGACCCAGTTCACCGCCCGCCCACAACTCCTCTGGAACCCACTTCCCGGTGCTGTCCAGTATGACATCTGGGGCAACAATGTATCCACGGGCCAGCAGCAATCCTTCCGACTGACCGTTCAGGGCACCAGCTGGACACCGCCTGCCGACCTGCCGCTCGGCGTCCATCGCTTCTGGATTCGCGGCCTCGATGCAAAGAACCAGCCGACTGGCTGGAGTGCTGGGCAGGAATTTCTTGTCGTCACTGTCGTCACACCGCTGACCCCCGGAACCTCAGTCTTTGACAACACTCCCGACTTCACGTGGCAGCCGGTCGCTGGCGCCGTGAGCTACGAATTCGTACTGCGGAATGCATCCACCAATGTCGTTGTCATCAATCAGCAGAACATTACTGCCACACGTTTCACACCGACCGCCCCGCTGCCGGATGCAGGCTACAAGTGGTACGTGCTCGCCGTCAGTTCTGCAGCGATCGGCAGCTTGAAGAGCGGTCGTGCAATCACACGGGATGTCTTTATTGGTGGTCGCACCACGGTTCTGGCACCCAGTGGAGTCTCCCAGACCAATCCACCTCAATTTCGCTGGCAGTCCGTCGATGATGCCGCCACTTATATCATCCAGGTCAACAGGCTCAACGGCAGCAGCAATCAAAAGGTGTTCGAGGTCAGTGGACTCACCTCAACCACATGGACTCCCACTGCCCCACTCAACGCCGGCAGCTACCGCACGTGGGTGCGGGTTGTGAGCGGCAGCGGGGTTCTTTCACTGTGGAGCAACCCGCTGGACTTCAGCATTCCCGTCCTGTCCTAGGCCGCCACGTCACGACTTCAGCAGCTTGCGAAAGTCGCTGAGGCTTCGTGTGTTGGCCACATCAGCGCACGTCAGCCCCGCGCGACGCGCCTGGTCCACGCCATACTGCAGCACATCAAAACCATTCACGCTGTGTGAATCGGTGCTGATCACAATCGGAATTCCGTGATCCTTCGCCGCCGCTGCATGGATGTCATCCAGATCCAGGCGGCTGGGGTGCGCATTGATCTCCAGCATCACCCGATGATCCGCAGCCGCCCGCAACAACTCACTGAAATTCACGTCCGCACCTTCACGACGACCGATCATGCGACCTGTGCAGTGGCCAATAATATCCACATGCGGATTGCGAATCGCATTCAACAGCCGCTTCATGATCTGTTCACGCGGCTGACGCAGCCCGTAATGCAGCACCGCAATCACCCAGTCGGCCTCCTCAAGCACATCGTCCGGAAGATCCAGTTCCGCATCCTCCAGAATGTCGCACTCAATGCCGCACAGAATTTCTATGCCGTGGATCTGGCCGCGAATGCGACGGATGTTGTCCCAATGTTCGCGAAGGCGCTTCGCATCCAGACCATTCGCCATCGAGACACGCTTGCTGTGATCCGTGATCGCAATGTATTTCAGCCCCCGCGCTTTGGCCGCCAGAGCCATCTCTTCGATCGTCCCCGCACCGTCTGAAGCGGTCGTGTGCATGTGCAGGTCGCCACGAATATCCGCGATCGTCACCAGCTCCGGAATCCGGCCGGCATCGGCCCACGCAAACTCACGACGATTCTCACGCAGCTCCGGTGGAATCCACGGCAGCCCGACCGCCGCGTACACGTCGGCTTCCGTTCGCCCCGCAACCTGCTCGTCCCCCCGAAACACTCCGTATTCATTAACCTTTAATCCCAGCTCTTTCGCCCGATGCCGAATCTCCACGTTGTGCTCCTTCGAGCCCGTGAAGTACTGCATCGCCGCCCCAAAGGACTCCTCCGGCACCACACGCAGATCCAGCTCCACGCCCGTCTTCAGTCGCACACGCTGCTTTGTTTCCCCCCGCTGCAATACCGCCTCCACAAGCGGATGGCTGGCCAGACGATCCATGGGAACCGTGGAGTCTTTGCAAACCGCCAGAACATCGAGATCGCCGCAGGTCTCGCGGCGGCGACGACAGCTGCCCGCAGTCTCGCAGGCAGTGACCTCCGGCAACTGACGCAGATCCTCCACGATCGCCTCAGCCGCCGCCCGAGCGTCCGCGATGGAAATCCGCTGAGCATGCGCGACAGCCTGAGCGATGTTCGCCAGAATCGCAGCCTCAGTCTTCGCGCCAAAACCCTTGACCTGAGCAATCCGGCCGGACTCACAGGCCACCTTCAACTGATCCAGCGTCGTCAGACCCAGCTGGTGAAAAAACACGGCAGCCTTCTTTGGCCCCACCCCGGGAATCCGCAGCATGTCCAGAACACCCGCTGGCACCTGCTGCTTCAGTTCCTGCAGGCCCGTGTGCTGACCCGTTGTGACAATCTCGGCAATCTGCCGCGCAAGATCGCCCCCGATCCCCGGCAGCTCCTGCAGGGCTGCACCTTCACCAACGAGGTCCGCCAGCGATTCCGCCAGACCGGAAATCGTCCTTGCCGCATTCCTGTAAGCCCGAATTCGAAAGGGATTTGCACCCTGAATTTCGAGCAGGTCGGCGAGCAGTTCAAACTGTGAAGCGATGGCGTCGTTGTTCACGGCAGAAACTTCCGTGGAGAGTTGGTGGTTGCGAAACCGTCATGCTGCATTGTCGCTTATCGGGCGTTTTCCGGCGATTCGTTTTTCCGCCCATTCGGGCCTTTGCGGGACAGGCAGTCGGTGATCAGCCCTTATTCGAGCGCCGTACTGACGCCCTCTTCCAGACGGTAAAGATGTTCTCCGGCCTTCCGCACCAGCAGCACACCCTCGTCCTCGCGGTTCGCAAAGGACTCCACATCAATACTGGCCGGGTCGCGCCACGCAAGGTTAATGCGTTCACAAACTTCCCGAGACAACTGCGACGTCACGGTCACCGTCACCCGCGGACGCTCGATGCCGTTTTCGAACGTCCCCGTGCCACGGACGTGCGTGGAATGTGCCAGCACTCCCCACGGAAAATCGCGGAACCGATCCCATTGCTTTGTGAAGTAATCCCGGACGTGATAGCCAATCCGCTCGATATTGTGACCATGCGTGACGGAGATCTCCTTCATGTGCGGCGCGTAGATAATGAGTTCACCGCCGTCCGCCACCACAGGCTCCAGCTTGTACATACACTTTCCGGCCACCCACAGTTCGTCATACATCGGCGGTGCACACGACAGCACCTGTTTGTAGGGCCGTGACTTCCGCTTGATGTGAACCCGACCGGAAAGCTCCGCCGCCTGACGCCAGGCCTCTTCCGGAGTGCCATAGAACAGGCCATGCGGCGAAGCGTCGGGAGCCACCACAAAGGCCAGACAACGCCGTTCCAGCGGCACCATCCGAGCTGCCCGATCCACCACACGACGCACAGGGGTATCCTGCACGCCGATGATGCCGACATTCGTGATCAGCGCACCCAGCCAGTGGAAGAAATTGAGCAGTTCCGGACCGGAGATTCCCGGGAAGAAATACTTGTTGCCGCCACTGAACCCAACCACCTCATGCGGAAACACAGGGCCCACAATCAGCGCCGTGTCGTAGTCGTGAATCCGGCGATTAATCTGCACCGGGACTTCCTGCGACAACACCCCCGACGACAGCTCCTCAGTGTCGGCCTTTGTCAGCATGCCGATCTGCACCAGTTCTGCAGGGTTGTCCCAGGCATGGTTGAACAGTCCCACATCGCTGCACGGATCGTCCGCAGCAATTCCCAGCATTTTGCGAATGGCAGCGTCCGGCATGGGTCGGTGCGTGCCCAGAGCCACCAGCACGTCCAGCGCCTGCACATGCGGTCGCAAATGCTGACGCAGGGCCGGAAAGAGCACCGGCAGCGGGGCCGTCCGCGTGTTGTCGGGAACAATCAGCAACACTCGCCGACCTCGAAAATCCGCGAGCGGAACCTGCGAAGCGATCCATTCACGGATCTGATCGGGACTGAGTACTGGAATTGGTGCGGAGGATGACATGATTTGGATTGACCTGAAGGAAAAACAGTTGAATCAGCGGCCGAGTTCCCGGGAACGCAGCGTCGCCGCTTCCACAGCATTCATCAAAGCAGCGCGAAGCCCGCCACACTCCAGTGCATGCAGCCCTGCGATCGTTGTGCCGCCAGGGCTGGCCACTGCGTCCTTGAGCGCCGCCGGGTGCTGATTGCCCGCCAGCACCATCTCAGCTGCACCGGCCACCGTCTGAGCCGCCAGTTTCAGAGCCACGGCACGAGGCAGACCGACCTTCACACCGCCGTCACTGAGCGCTTCGATAATCTGAAAGACATAGGCCGGACCGCTCCCGGAAAGGCCCGTCACCGCATCCAGCAGTGACTCAGAAACCCACGATACACTGCCAACGGTGGCCAGCAGCGTATCGGCCAGTTGCAGGTCGTCCTGAGTTGCCGTTGGGGCCGCCGCAGCGCCGCTGGCTCCCCGGCCAATCAGACAGGGAGTGTTGGGCATCACCCGGATCAGTCGCGTCGCCGGTGGCAGCAACTCTGTCATGCGTGCCAGCGTGATGCCGGCTGCCACCGAGATTACCAGCGGTGAATGCGACAGCAGCGGTGCCAGGCTTCGAAGTGCGTCCGGCATGACCTGTGGCTTCACCGCCAGAATCACCACCGTTGCCCCGCAAACAGCCTCAGCCATTGATGCTGTCACCACGACCGCCTCGCCGGTGGCCCTGAGAAATCTGTCACGCGCTTCCGCCGATGGGTCACAGGCTGCGATCTGTGCGGGATTCAGCAGTGAGCGGACGAAACCCGCTGCCAGCGCCGAAGCCATCTGGCCGCTGCCAATGAATGCCACACGGTGATTGGAAAACTCCATGCGAAACCCCGCAGAAAAAGGCAGCGGACGAGCAATCCCGTCCGCTGCAGGGCTGTCTTTAAGATGCAGCCGGGACGCAAATGCCCCGGATGCGATTCACCTTAGTTGTTATTCACCGTCACCCCGGGCCAGTCATCGGTGCGGAACGGCGTCAGCGGCAGACCAGCGCCGCTGAACATGTTGCACACCGGGTTGTCGGCCCAGCCATAACGCACGGCCACCGGATTCGGCACTTTCGCACTGGAGACTTCCACGCGACCGTCCTGCAGAATCTTCGCGTCCGCCCAGACAAACTTGTGGTCGTCTCCGGCAATCGCAAAGCCCACCGGCTGCGGCACGTCAAATGGACGCCAGCCACCATCCACATGGTTGAAGCTCAGGACGATCTTTCCGTCCTGCTTTTCCATGGCAGCGTACTGCGGGCTGTGGAACGGAATCTTCACGCCGTACTCGTTGGCAAGGGCCCAGCGTGCCAGGCGGCGTCCGACGTCAACTTTGTTTTTCGGGTGAATGTCCTTGCCTTCGCCAATGTCGATGATCACCGCTTCGCCGGTGTGGCTGAGTTTGGACATGGTCATTGTCTGGGCTTCGCGGAGTTCAGCCCAGTCGCTCTCGCCAGGTTCTGCCTGCTGAGCCTTGAAGTCGGCCAGCTGCACCCAGTAGAACGGAAAGTCTCCCTGACCCCACTCCTGACGCCAGTTGGAAATCATCGTCGGGAACAGGTCGCGATACTGATACGCACGGCCGGCATTGCTTTCGCCCTGATACCAGATGGCCCCACGAATGGTGTAGCCAATGTGTGACTTCAGCACGCCGTTATAGATGTTGGCGGGGCGAGCATTTCCGGACATCTGTCGCTTCAGGCCTTCCAGCTGCTTCTTCTGGTCGTCGTTCAGGCTGGGGTTGGCGGACAGTTCGGCAACCTGCTTTTCCATGGCTTCCCAGCGGGCCAGCAGCGGTGCGAATTTCTCGTTGGCCTTCAGCACATCACGGTTCACCCACGCTTCGCAGGCCGAACCACCCCAGGCGTTGTTGATCATGCCGATCGGCACATCAATCGTCAGGTGCAGCTGGCGAGCAAAGAAGTAACCCACGGCAGAGAAGCCGCCAAGGTTCTCCGGGTTGCAGACCAGCCAGCGACGGTCGTCGTGGCTGGCGATGGGTTCCTGAGTACCAACCTGTGGGAAGTTAATCATGCGGATGTTGGGAAACTTGGCCGCCAGCTTTTCAAGGTCGGGGTCGTTGGACGCATTCACTGACCACTGCATGTTGGACTGTCCGGAACAAATCCAGACTTCACCCACCAGCACGTCATTGACGGTCACGGTTTCGTCGGCCTTCACCACAAGCGTATGCGGAGTGTGGCTGGCGTCGAAGGCCGGGAGCGACACATCGAAGCGACCAGTGGCATCAGCCTTACCGGCGACCGACTGGCCCCCCAGCTCGACAGTCACATCCTGTCCGGGATTGGTCCAGCCCCAGACATGAATCGGCATCTTCTGCTGCACAACCATGTGGTCAGAAAACACGTTGGGCAGTTTGGTCTTAGCCTCAACGGCCGACGCCGTTACCAGGGCCAGCAACACAACCAGAGCACGAAACTTCACGTCAATTCTCCTGAAGAAAAAGGAAGCAGGCGACAGCGGTGGGAAGGTGGGTGCCTGTCCCGCATCAGGCCCGTCCGACGAGCCTGTCACGAGAATACAGTGTGCTGAAAAGGAATTCACGTGTACGGGGTGGTGAAAGCGAGCATTCCGATGTCGCGGCCCGTGTGTCGTTCCCCCGCTGCACTGTTCCGTCCGCAGCCAATACCGGAACCACTGCGTGCGCTGCGAAACAAGCCCGGTCAGCCCCCTCACCGCAAGCCTGAAAACGCCACGTAAGCTCCACAAAGGTGCATGGCACCTGTGACCCAAAGGTGCATGGCACCTGAAGTCATAAAGCCTGTAACGCACAAGCTTTGCAGCTTGCCAATTGCTTGGTGCAAAGCTGCCGTCTCTCGTCGCTCACGGCACTGCTGCGACGCCCCACGACAGGCATGATCGTATCAGCGGCGGAGACAGCCAGGGAACGGCTTAAGGCCCCGGTACATCATTCGACGGCTGGCTTCCGGGCGGGACACACCGGCGTTTTCGGCGATCATCAGTTCCGCAGCGACTCAGCCGAAAACAGGGCGAGTTTTCCGGTGTCTGGAACGTCAGGTGAGCACGAGCCTGCGGTCGCTGCGGTCATTCGCCGCGAGCGATGTCTGGTCGGCGTGCGACTATTACGGTCCGGGGGGCAGGGCCTGGCGGGCGGCCGCCTGTTTGTTGGCGGCTTCGACCTTTTTCGACAACTTGAATTCCGGGCCTGCCGGATGGAACTGCACGTCGTCTTTGAGGTAGTCCGGGGACGGCAGCGTCTGGCCGCCGATGGTGGTCTGGCAACCTGTCAGCAGGGTGCTGGAGGCGAGCGCGGCTGCAAGGCTCAAACAGATTCCAAATCGTGGCGTGGTTGTCTTCACGGGGCTCGCCCTCAAACAGCGGTACATGCTGGCAAAGGAATTTCGGGGAGTCTGCCCGGCAAGGCCGGTCAGCCTGATTCTCTCATGGGTTCATCGGCCACGTTTGCCTTCCGACTATCCTCAGAATTGTCAGAATCGATGCGATCGGTTCAGGTTTTACAACCAAACTCCGCTGACCTCCGATTGACCGGCAATTCATGCCGCAGTGCTGCTGCGATAACTCCGCCAGGCCCCCGCCGAAGTGGATTCCCTTCTCAATCCCGCAGATTTCCACCATTTTTCCTCTCAGTTTTGGCCAGAATTCTGCTTAATTCCCCCCGGAAAACACAATTCCGGCGAACTGCGAGTTTGACAGATTCCCCCCCGACCAGCATGATATCGAGTCCTGACTGCACGGACGCAGCCCGCTCGAACGGAATCGACAGCCCCGCCTTACCGCTTCCCATCTGTCTCCGCGCAGTCACTGCCATCTTCCCCGCATCCACTCCATCGATCACTCCGGCAAATCCGCCGTCGCCTCACGTCCGCTCCGCTCCACCGCCGGTCATCGGCATTGTGGGTGGTGTCGGATCCGGCAAGTCATCGGTTGTCACCGGGCTTTCGGGTTTCGCGTTAAAGATCATCGATGCGGACCGTATCGGCCACCAGCAATTGCTCAGGCCACCAGTGCGTGCAGCCCTTGTCGCGCAGTTTGGCCCAGAAATCCTCAACGCCGACGGCGAAATTCACCGCCCGTCACTCGCCGCATTCGTCTTCGGCGATACTCCCCCGCAACAGGCCGCTCGCGAAACGCTCAATCAAATCGTTCGGCCGGGAATTCGCTCTGAAATCCTGCACCAGCTGCAGAATATCCCATCTGACATTGACGCCGTGATCCTCGACGCCGCACTGCTCCTGGAATCCGGACTCGCCCCGCTCTGCGATCTGACCATTTTTATCGACACCCCCGAAGATCTCCGCTGGCAGCGCGCCGCCAGGTCCCGGGACTGGTCCCTCGAAGAACTCCGCCGCCGCGAACTCTCCCAGTGGCCCCTGGATCAGAAACGCGCCGCCTGCAGTCACTCCATCGATAACTCCGGTTCTCTCGCATCCTCCACATCGCAACTCCAGCAAATTCTCCAGCAAGTTCTCTCAACCCCCGTTTCGTCCGCTCCCGCTGAATAGCGTTCCCGGCTGCCGTCACCGGCCGCAGCCCAGAACTCAAACCCTTCTCTCTTCCTCCGGTGACACCCCCTTTCTGCCCGCTCCGGAAACTCCCCGCCCATGTCCACTCGCAATCCCCGTCCCGAAGATTCCCGCATCGGACACCCCCGCCTTCGTCGGTCCGAAGACCGTCCTCTGGCCGCCGCACCGGTCTCCCCCGCCGCCGATCCTGACACCCCCGCCAATTCCGGCCTCACACGCAGCAGTGCCGATGATCCTGCGGCCGATTTTGGCAAACCTGTGGCGGATACCTTTGCCCCACCAGACGAAAACCGGGTCAATATCGCCGAACTGCAGCGCATGCCGATGAAGGACCTCATCGCGATCGCCGAACAGGATCAGCTCACCGAATATCACGGGCTCAAAAAACAGGACCTGATCTTCAAGATCCTCAAGGAACGCACGCGGCTGAACGGCCTCATGTTCGGCGAAGGCACGCTTGAAATCCTGCCTGATGGCTTTGGCTTCCTCCGCAGCCCCGACTACCACTATCTCCCCTGCCCCGACGACATTTACGTCAGCCCCAGCCAGATCCGCCGTTTTGGGCTGCGCACTGGCGCCACGGTTGCCGGTCAAATTCGTCCCCCCAAGGAAAACGAACGTTACTTTGCCCTGCTCCGCGTCGAAGCCATCAACGGCGAAGACCCCAATCTGCTCACCAACAAAGTCTTCTTCGATGACCTCACACCGCTGCACCCCCAGCGCAGACTCCGACTGGCCGATCACTCGGACTTTATGAGCACTCGCGTGGTGGACCTGATCGCCCCCATTGGTATGGGCCAGCGCGGACTGATCGTGTCGCCCCCAAGGGCCGGCAAAACCATCCTCCTCCAGCAGCTCGCCAAAGCCACTCTGCGGAACCACCCCGACGCCTATGTCATTGTGCTGCTCATCGATGAACGGCCCGAAGAAGTCACCGATATGGAGCGCAAGCTGAAGGGCTCCAACTGCGAAGTCGTCAGCAGCACCTTCGACGAAGCCTCCGCCCGGCACATCCAGGTTGCCGAAATGGTCATTGAAAAAGCCAAACGCATGGTGGAATACGGCCATGACGTCGTCATCTTCCTCGACAGCATCACCCGGCTCGCCCGCGCCTGGAACACGGAAATCCCGAACTCCGGCAAAACGCTCTCCGGCGGAGTCGACGCCAATGCCCTGCAGAATCCCAAACGCTTTTTCGGCTCAGCCCGCTGCGTCGAAGAAGGTGGCAGCCTGACCATCATTGCCACTGCCCTCGTGGATACCGGCAGCCGCATGGATGACGTCATCTTTGAAGAGTTCAAGGGTACGGGCAACACGGAAATCGTGCTGGATCGCAGACTTGTCGACCGACGCGTCTGGCCTGCCATCGACATCAATCGCTCCGGTACCCGCCGCGAAGAACTCCTGCTCTCCGAAGACGAACTCCGACTCGCCTGGGTGCTCCGCCGCGCCCTCAACGAACTCGGCCCCGTTGAAGCCATGGAATTCCTCGTGAATCGACTCCGGAAATACTCGTCCAACGAAGAGTTTCTGAAGTCGCTGAATGTGGATTGAAAGCACGTCAGTGCCGTAAAGAGTCGTTCAGGACAGCGGGCCGTCGCCGGTTTCCGACTTGTGACCGCGTGGGCTCGTTCCGCATCCACACGCCCCCAAAGACACTTCAGATTTCTGATCTCTCATCCCCACAGCCACACCGAGCCATCGCATGCCCACCGAAATCCGCGCCCAACTGCTCGCTGCCGACACCGACTTTGCCATCGTTGTCTCCCGCTTCAACGATCTCGTCACCCGACGACTGCTCGAAGGCGCACTCGAAACGCTTGCCCGACACGGCGCCGACCCGGGCCGGATCACCGTCGCGTGGGTACCAGGATCCTTCGAACTTCCGCTTGCCGCCGCCCGCTTCGCCAAATCCGGCAAAGTCCACGCTGTGATTTGCCTCGGTGCCGTGATCCAGGGATCCACAACGCATCACGAATACGTCAACAGCCAGACCGCCTCGGGAATTCTCCAGGCCAGTCTCACCAGTGGCATCCCGGTCGCGTTTGGCGTCATCACCTGCGAATCGCTCGAACAGGCCCTTGAACGTGCCGGTGGCAAGGCTGGCAACAAGGGTCAGGAAGCGACACTCGCAGCCATCGAGATGGTCAATCTGCTGAAACTCATCTGAATCCTGTCAACGCCGGACTCCGTCCCTTGAAATCGCCCCTGCAAAACACCCTTGTTTGCGTTTTCGGCCTGTTTGCAGGCAGCGTCATTAACATGCTGCTGGTTGCGGCAGGGCCCCTGCTGATCCCACTCCCCGCTGGCCTCGACATGTCAACTCCCGAAGGCATCCGGCGGTCTCTGCCGATGTTGCCAGCGGTGAATTTTGTTTTTCCGTGGCTGGCCCATGCGGCTGGTACGCTATGCGGAGCCTGCATCGCCTCCCGCTTTGCTGCAGGTGGCAGTGCGTGGCCCGCGATGATCATCGGCTTGTTTTTTCTGTCAGGTGGCCTCGCGATGGTGTTCCTGACTGGCGGCCCAGGGTGGTTTCTGGCACTCGATCTGGCGCTGGCGTATATCCCGATGGCGTGGCTTGGTCACAGTCTTGGCCGGCGCAAGGCATCAAACTGACGACACAATTCGCCGGATTTAGTCAAGCATCGGTTTTTGCTTGCCGATCACCGCGTTCGGGGTTAAACTTCCCCGTTCGCCGCTGCTCAATCGCAGTGGTCGTTCCTCCCGCAGGACTTCCCTGCAGATCCCTGGCGTCCCGGAAGACTTGGGTGTACGTGCCACCCGCAGCATGGTCGCCACCGAAAGCGAACTTCGATGAAAAAGAACATCCATCCCCAATACCGCCCGGTTGTGTTTGCGGACACCTCCAGCGGCAAACGCGTCCTGATCAACTCCACGATCAAGTGCAAAGAAACCACCGTGTGGGAAGACGGCAAGGAATATCCGCTCTTCAAAACTGAAATCACCGCCGATTCTCACCCGTTCTACACTGGCAAGATGAAATTCGTCGACTCCGCCGGCCGTGTGGACAAGTTCATGAACAAGTACAAGTGGGGCAAAAAGGACGCTGCCGGAAAGTAGCTCGGGCAATCAGGACCATCGTCAGGGGCGTGCGTGGGTAACCGTGCACGTCCTTTTGTTTTGCCCGTTGTTTGTCTCATTGGCCGTCACTGTCCCGGAGGATTGCATGTTTCCCGTACTCGAACGGCAGGCGGCCCGTTACGCCGAACTCGAACAGCAACTCCAGGACCCGGACGTATTAACCAACGTCTCGCGGATGCTTGAAATCCAGAAAGAAATGGGGACGCTCGCCAAGATCGCGTTCGCAGTGCGGCGTTTCCACTCCCTTGAGGGTGATATTGACGCGGCCAAATTCATGGTGGACGAGGAAACCGACCATGAAGCAAAGGAATACGCCCGCGCCGAACTTCACCAACTACAGTCCCAGCGCGACACACTCGCCGTTGAACTGGAAGACCTCGCCACCGCCGGAGATTCCATCACCCGCGGAGCCTGCATCATGGAAATTCGTGCCGGTACCGGCGGTGATGAGGCCGCCCTTTTCGCGCGCGATCTCTACCAGATGTACGAAGCCTACTGCACCCAGCGCGGCTGGAAAACAGAAGTCCTTGAATTCAGTCCCTCCGAACTTGGTGGCCTCCGCGAAGTTGTTTTTTCCATCACCGGCGACGGTGCCTACCACTCCCTGCAGTTCGAAAGCGGCGGACACCGTGTCCAGCGAGTCCCTGAAACGGAAACTCAGGGCCGCGTGCACACCAGCGCTGCCACCGTCGCAGTGCTCCCGGAAGCCGATGAAGTCGAGGTCGACATCCGACCGGAAGACATTCAGGTTGACACCATGCGCGCCGGCGGACCCGGCGGACAAAAGGTCAACAAGACCGAAAGCGCCGTTCGCATCACGCACCTCCCCACGGGTATCGTTGTGAAATGCCAGGACGAAAAAAGTCAGCACAAGAATCGCGCCAAAGCCATGCGCGTGCTCTGCAGCCGCGTCCTTGAATTACGCCAAAACAAAGCCGCTGCCGAACGCTCTGAAGCCCGCCGCACACTGGTCGGCTCCGGCGACCGCAGCGAACGCATTCGCACCTATAACTTCCCCCAAAATCGACTCACCGATCACCGCTGCAACCTGACCCTTTACAAACTCGACCGCATCGTTCAGGGGGACCTTGGCGAACTGATCACCGAACTGCTTGCCTTCGACCGCAATGAACGTCTGAAGTCCGCAGAGGGCGAACTCAGCTGAACTCCAAAGCGGCTGGATTCTGATAGAGCGACAGGTCTCGCTCCCATTGGAACTGCCTGAATTATTGTTCAGCGCCCTTCGGGCTGATTCGTCATCGGTGGCCTGAGGCCTTTCGGGAATGTACGGGATCATTCCTTTCCGCAGCGCTTCTTCCTGAATTTCTCGTTTGAGAAACCGAGCATCCACGAGGAAGCCATTGACCTGAATCATCCAGGCCATCAGGCTGATTTTCAGCATCTTGCGGATCAGCATCGACTTCCCCTGGCCAGTGCTCTCGCCGACGCCGAAGGCTTTGTCGATGGCCGTCAGTTTCATGTGGGGCTTCTGGCTGCGGTCATCCAGAAAATTCACCCAGCCTATCGTCCGTACGATTCCGCACGCCCAGGTGTTGGGCTTGCCGCTCACCAGCGGCGACGGGCGTTTGCGGGCCAGCTTCTCGGTCAGTTTGCGGCAGAGAGCCGCGTATTCCTCATGCAGATGCTCGCGGCAGAACATCGCGAAGAAGGTCGTCAGACGCAAGCGTCGAGTGCTGAAGAGAATTGAGAAGGCAAGGACTCAAAGATTTGTACGCGGCCTCGATTCGACGACGCTGCCGGGTTCACACGGAATTCGCCGTGAACTTTCTCAGCAGGCTCATGCGATTTGCGTGCGCCGTGAAACAGAGGATGTCGATCCCCCGGTAACAGTACGTGCCCGCCCGGCCAGCGTCGCACCAGAAGCGGACGCGGGCCGCACCGGCCGATTGACATCGGCCGCACGCCTTTCAGGATGGAAAACAGCCGTGTTAACGGTACGCTGAAGGTGCATGGCACCCTGACATGCGTGTCGACACAGAAACTATTGTGCAGATTGGGTTTACGACGAGGAGCGTTCCCGACTCCCTCACGGTCGCGGCTCGGTTGTGAACGCGACAGGCCGAGGGAAGTCAACATGCATGCGGAGCGTAAACCATTTCAGGTCGCCTGTATTTTCGTGTTTTCCTTCGCGTCTTTGCGCCTTTGCGTGAGACGAGGAGTCCTCGCGACGACGGACAGTGCTTTGCCCACGGACTGCCGTCCGGCGGCTCAGCGACGCCGTCCCGATTGGCTTTCGCGCGCCCTCCCCGGCCACAGTCCCCCGAACCTTTTCGCCGCGGAAGACCGCTGTTGGCTGCTCTCTGCCGACACGTTAATATCCGCAGACCGTCATTATCCACACACCGTCGGCTGGCCGTTTTCGCTGGTCTGCGGGTGTTTTCAGCATTCATACACGGTGGCCTGATTCAGGCTGCCTTCCGGAAGGTCACAGCATGTCAGAACGCATTGTGATGCGCACAGGTGAGGCGTTGGTTGAGGACGAAGCTGGCTGGTCGGCGGCTGAGCCCGAGGTCGTGATCGGGGAGCTTGATGGCCCGGTTGGCCAGGCCATCGCACAGCTCATGGGTGACCAGGTCAAAGGCCATTCCCGCGTGTTCGCTCTGCTGAACTGTGACGTGCAGGTGCGGCCGGTGACGGTCATGGTCAGCAAAGTCACCGTCACGAAAACTCGGTACACTAATATCCTGATGGGCACCGTGCAGGCCGCGGTGGCCAACGGGGTTCTGGACGCTGTGCGAGCGGGGGATCTTCCAAAGGATCGCGTGAACGATCTGGGAATTATCATCTCCATCTGGCTCGATCCCGCAGTGCTCAGCGCGGACGACGTCGACTTCGAAGTGCTCTACAGGACCCATCGGGCGGCGACCGCAAAAGCCATCGGCAAGGCCATGCGAAACGAGCCCTCAATTGACTGGCTGCTGGAGAATCAGGATCAGGTGGAGCATTGCTTCC
>JBEIEK010000101.1:0-17309 GCA_040382995.1 Planctomycetaceae bacterium | reverse complement strand
GGTCCGTCGATGGTGGCATCGAGGGCATCGTAGATGCGGTCTTCGCTGCCGAAATCGAGCGCACGGTACATGCCGGCGTGCAGCTGCCGGAAGATGTCGCGGGCGGTGTCGGGGGGGAGTTCGGCCGGTTTTTTCCAGGGGTGTGCGATCTGGAGTGGTTTGGAGGAGATGTTATTGAGGGCGATAAGCAGGAGGACAACGGGGGCAATCAGGCGAATGCGCCACGGTTGGCGGCGGAGCAGCAGGAGGATGGTGACAGCCGCGGTGATGGGAATGATGGTTTTGTATGGGATGCTGATAGTGGGTGCCGGAGGAATGCTGGCGGGGACGGCGGCGACGGGTTTGGGGAGTGCGTCATCGGGGCAGGACCAGCGGAGGGTGTTGTCTTCGGGTTTGTTGAAGCGAGAGAATTCGAAGCGGTCCATGGCTCCGGGCCAGGTGATGACGACGGCGGGGATTTTGGTGAGTCCGGAGTAAAAGAGGGTCCAGGGGAGAGCGACATCGCGAACGGAGTCATCACTGGGTCGATAGCTGAGAATGATGCCCACGCGACCGCTGGCCATGCTGACTTTTTGCGCGGCGGCCTGGGTGGCGAAGTCGGCGAGGTTGAGGGAGTAGAAGTCGATGCGGCTGAAGCGGGGTTCGATGCGAGTGCCGTTGATGGTGGCGGGGGCAGCGGGTGTGAGCCATTTGCGGATTTCATCGCGGATGGCGTCCTGTTCATCGATATCAATGAAGGCGGGATCACGGTGCTGCATGCGAATGATGGTGCCGAGGGTGGCGAGGGGAATGAGGATTTCGTGGCGGACTTCGCCGGGTTCGATGTAGATGAAGGAGTAGACGCTGCTGTAGCTGGTGATGCCGAGCGTTTTTTCGCGTTGTTTTTCGAACCAGAGTTCCCATTCCTGATCGCTGGCATCTTCGGAGAGGGCGTTTTCCCAATCGAAGCGGACGGTGGTGGAGTTGCCGGGAAGGAGTCGTTCGGAGAAGTTGAGAGCGGAGCCGGCCTGCTTCACCTGGAGGCTCATTTCACTGGGGATGATGAAATTCTCGTCCGCGAGGTCCTGCTGGATGGTGAGGAATTCGGGGGGCGTATCGAAGGTGTGTTCGATTTCGTAGATGGCGGTGTGTTTCATCATATCGCCGGAGGGGATGCCGTCGGCGGGGATGGTGAAGGGTTTGAGGTCGGTGACCTGGCCTTTGAGGGGTTCACCGGCGGCGTTGCGGAGGGTGAATTTTTCGAGCAGGAAGGCTTTGTGGTCTTCGAGTCCCTGGCGGAGATCGTCGGGGCGGAGGCGGTCCTGTTCGTCCGGTTCAAGGCCCTGGAAGAGGACGAGGTCTTCTGCGAACATCTGAATGCGGGTTTTGGCGCGGGTTTTGGTAACGAACATCGCCGCTTCGGTGATGGAGATGGGGTGTTGCGCGGCGTTGGCTGTGGCTGTGGCTGTGGAGGTGCTGGGGGGAAGTTTCGCGGAGCGAAACCCGACATTGGGCAGGACGGGAATCAGGCAGAGGAGGACCAGCCGGGCGAGCGACAGCATGTGTGTGCCTTTGGGCAAGAAGCGGCCATGGGTTCTGTCAGGCGGGGTGATGTCCGGGGAATTGTAGACGAAGAATGCTGAGGATGCGCGGAGATCAGTTGTCGGGGCATGTCAATTTGGGGAACTGCAGGTGTTGGGGAGTGTGTGAGCGATGGCGGAGTGGCGGTATGACGGTGTGGCGGGGGCGATATTGACCCTTTTTTGCGGTCCCGCCTATAGTCCGCTGCTTCGGGTGGCCGGGGGCGTTCCGCGGCTGCTGGTTTTCACTCTTATCAATCGATTGTCAGCCCTTTTTTGCTCCTCCCCGCTCCCCCTGTTTCTCCAGACTGCGCGTGAATGCGTCGGCATCGGATGTGCTGGACTGTGCTGTTGCTGCTTACAGCGACCCTTGCCGGGCTGCCTGTGGGAAGTGCGCGCGGTCAGGATGCTGCGGCGATGGTTTCGCCCGCCGAGAGTTACACGGAAGACGCTGCAGCCCCGATCCAGGTTCGTGGACTTTACGAGGAGGTGTTGCGGTTTGACGGGATGGATGTGCATCTGGTTGTGGGGCGGGTTTCGCTGGTCCAGGGTGACCTGACCTTCACCGGCTCGCGGATGGCATTTTTCGTCGCGCAAACGGGTTCGGGCTTTGATACGGCGGTTTACGGTGAGGATCTGTCGCTGACATCCCGCAGTGGTCAGCGAGTGGCTGGTGCGATGGCTTTCCGGCTGGAATCAACAGCAGCTCCGCAGTTTGACGTGCAGGATTCCGCCGAATCCGGATCCAGCGATCACCCGCTGTTAAGACGGGCTCTGGCGCGGCTTTATCCGGGTGATCCGGGGGAAGCGACGACAGCCAGCCTGCAATCGCCGAACGATGTTTTTTCACCGCCTGTGCAGCAGCTTCCGAATCCGGGGCCTGCGACTGGTTCGCGGCGGGTGCAGATTCGGCCACGTTCCGGAACGCCTCTGCGTGTGGAATCCTCGACAACCCCCGACACGGTGCCTGAGGAACGTGTGACCGTGGTCACGGGTGGAGTGAACGTGCTGGTGGACGGTCTGGATGCGCCGGTCGGGGGCACGGGTTTGACTCCGGGCCTTGTCGATCTGTCGGCGGACCGAGTGGTGATCTGGACCCAGGGCGGTGAATCAGAGGCGCTGGAAGCGGGGAGCACAGTGGTGCAGCCTGCGGACGCGCGGTTTCAGGTGTATCTGGAAGGAAACATTGTCATTCGTCAGGGCCAGAATTCGATTCGGGCCACGCATGGATTCTTTGATGCCGCGGGCAATCGCGCGTTGCTGCTGAATGCTGAGCTGCGGGCCTTTGTGCCGACCACGGGCGGTGACTTTCGGATTCGTGGCGAGCGCATGCGGCAGCTCAGTCGCGACCGTTTTCATGTGCAGAACGCGTGGGCCACAACCAGTCCGTACGGAAAGCCGGGTTATCGCCTGCAGGCCAGTGATGTTTTCGTGGAGCAGGGGCCGTCGATGTTCACCGGCATCGACCCGCTTTCCGGCCAGCAGGTTCTGGGGAATGCCACATGGATTACCAGTCACAACAATCGGCTGATCGTGGGCGACACTCCGGTGCTGTATCTGCCGAAGATCAGTGGACCGGCGGAGGACCCTGGGATCCCGATTCGCAGTGTGACGTTGAGTCAGGACCGGATTTTTGGTCTGCAGGTGAACACGGTGTGGGACCTGCGGAAACTTCTGGGAATGCCACGTCAGCCCGGACAGCGCTGGGATCTGCTGGCTGATTATCGCAGCGAACGAGGCCCTGGTGCGGGGGTTCGCGGCGAATACAGCGGCGATAATTCCGCCGGTCGCTGGCAGGGTGGCGGGACACTGTATTATCAGTATGACGGTGGTCAGGACAATCTGGGTCTGGACCGGCGACGGCTGGAGCCTGACAGCAGCAGTCGTGGTGAGGTGGTTTGGCGACACCGGCAGGAATTGCCGCGCGACGGTCTTGTGTTCGGTGAAATTGGCTTTTTGTCCGACCGGAACTATCTGGAGCAATACCACGAAAACCGTTTCGACTCGGAAAAGGACGTCGAGACGGTGCTGGGTTTGCGGCAGGATGGCGGAGCGTGGTCCGGCATGCTCTGGGGGCGTGGCGATCTGAGTGGATTCGAGGCGAATACGCAGTGGCTGCCGCGCGGTGATCTTTCCACGTTTTCTCAGCCGCTGTTCGGTGGTTTGGTGTACTGGAATCAGCATTCGAGCGTGGGGTATGCCGACCTGCAGCCGCTGCAGGCGCCGACAGATCCGCTGGATCCGATGACTCCTGCGGGGCTTCCATACATCACCAACGCATCGGGCACAGTGGCGATGAGCCGGCATGAGCTGGCTGCGCCGGTGAATGTGGGGCCGATCACGCTGGAACCCTTTGTTGGCGGTGAGGCGGCATTCTGGGAACAGGGCTTCACAGATGAATCCATGGACCGCTGGGTGGCCAACGCGGGAGTGCGGGCGCGGATGACGGCGATGAAGCTGTTCCCATTTGCCCGCAGTGCCATTCTGGGGGTGAATGGTCTGGCGCATCGTCATGACACGATGCTGGAATATTCGTGGACGGATTCTTCACGCAGTTTGAACGAGATTCCGCAGTACAACGAAATCGATGAGAATTCGCAGGAACGATTTCGTTCCCGCTACACACTGCCAACTCAGGTCTTCCCCGGTGCCATTCCGGCGCAGTTTAATCCCCGCAATTACGCGCTGCGGAGTGGAGCGGCGTTGTGGACCAGTGCCCCGTGGCACGAAGTGGCCGACAACCTGCAGGCGCTGCGGATTGGTTTTCGGGACCGGCTGCAGACGAAAGCCGGCCCTGCGGACAACCCGCGAATTCGCGACTGGATGGTGTGGGATTACGGGACGACGTTCTTTCCGCAGTCAGAACGGGATAACTTTGGCGAAGACTTTGGATTGTTCTACAGTCACTACCGCTGGAACTTCAGCGACCGCACCAGTCTGCTCACGGATGCATCCTTTGATATCTTCGATGATGCCGGGAGCACGTGGAGTGTTGGCGTGCTGACTCAGCGCAGTCTTCGTGGCAGCCTTTACGCGGGCTTTCGTGAAGTCAATGCCGGGCGGTTCCTGAAAAGTCAGATGCTGGTGAGCAGCTACAGCTACCAGATGAGCCCCAAATGGATTTCCACGGCATCCTTTGCCTATGACATCGCCGAAAGCGAGGCTCGCGGCACGTCGCTCACCATGTCCCGCGTGGGACTGGACTGGATCCTGCATTTCGGTTTCGGGATTGATGTGAGCAAGGACAACGTGGGCGTGGGCGTTTCTCTTGAACCGCGCTTCGGACCGCCGTCGCCGACGAATCTGGCGTGGCTGCTGGGACTGCAGTAGGCGGGGCGCGTTGGTCTCACGCAAAGGCGCAAAGACGCAAAGTCAGGACAGCAAGTTCAGGGTTCCAGTGTTTCAGCGTTGCGCCTTTGCGTGAGGTAAAGGCTGGAATCGACGAACCGTTTCAGAACGGGCTAATTGGGATCATTTCGTTCTGCCAGAAAGTCAAGGCCATTGGCCGCGCGGCTACCGTACGCCGGGTGCCTCACGGATCGCATCATTCTGGTGCGGGCTCGACTCCGGCTTGCTGCAGGGCGAGGGCGAATGTCTGCGGGTCGTTGGTGTTGCGGAGTGAGTCGAGGTGGGGGTCGACGGTCTGCAGAGTGGACGCGGGCAGAATTGTGGTGCGGACTTCATGCAGCAGTGACTGCAGGCGGAGGTTGCGCAGGTCTCGTTGTCGGCGGATGGTCGGCAGTGCAGAGAGCTTCCATGCGGAACAGAGCGGATGCAGGCGACCGTCGGCTTCACCGACCACGACGGCGTCCCAGTCACCGGGGACGTTCTGAAGGAGTGGCAGGGTGGCGGGAACCAGCAGCGGGGCATCGCAGGAGGTGACGACCACGGCATCACAGCAATGACTGAGTCCTGTCAGCCCCGCGTGCAGCCCCTCCAGCGGGCCCAGCTGGGGAATCTCGTCGGTGGTGACAAGGACATCCGGTGGAAGTGGCGGCAGAACCTGGTGGGTACCGGCGGCAACTGCCAGAGGCACAGGTCCCAGTCCGCTGGACAGCAGACGCAGCATCCGTACCAGCAGTGGTTCAGCGCCAAACAGGAGGCTGGCTTTATCGCGTCCCATGCGCTGCGACTGGCCGCCACAGACAACGAGTCCTCCCCAACGCATTTATGGACTCCCTTTGCAGGGGAAAACCCTTGACATTCCGTCGGTTTTGATCCCGCTTTCAACGTGCCTTGAGGCCTGGCGACGTCGGACCACCGGTGACGTGTGTGTACAGCATCAGAAAGAGATTGTACAGCATTTCGGGAGTTGCCGGTTGCTGCAGCCTGAGTGACACGGTGTCGCTGCAGATGCGGAGCACAACCGGCGGCTGTCGAAAGGTCAAAGTACACCAGGTAGCGGTCCGGTCGTAATCGAGTGCGATTCGGGACTGCTTTTGTTCTTCGAGGCGATCAATCACCGCGGCCGGATCGGGGGGCTGCAGCGGCAGGAATTCGAGTGTGTCAAACACGGCGGGGAAGACCTGGGCGAGTTCCGGGGCTGCGAGTCGGGCGGGATCTGTAAAGCCTGACAGTTGGCGCCGCCAGATGACTTCGGCCGGCTGATCTGCAGCCAGCAGTGCCGTGATGCGGAATTCAAACCCCGGGGCAGCAATTGTGGCGGTGCCGGCATCGGGACCAGCCACCTGGAGATCAGTGCGGCGGCACCGCAGCAGTCTCCGGAAATCGGCAAAGCGTTCATCCAGTTCGGCCGACAGATCATCGGCTGCGATGCGGGCGACAAAGGCGGCCGTGTGATCACTGTATTCGGTTGGCGCCGCATGGCCGCGACGAAACCCCTTCAGGTCCTTCACGCGCAGGCGGTGCTGGTGGACGAATGTAATCCGGGACAGGATGTCGGCAGGAGTTGGCAGCATGTGCGAATCATAAGCATGCAGCCCGTCACCGCAACACTGGAAGCTCACGCTTGCCATGGAAGAGTCGGCAGAACAGAATTTGGTGATTCAACGCCACTTTCGGAGATGTCAGCCTTGCGATTGAAACCGGATCAGATTCCTGAGGCCCTGCAACAGCTGAAACAGGCCGATCCCGTGCTGGGCAGTGTCATCGATCGCACCGGTCCGTTTCTGTTGAAGCTGAAGAAAAGCGGCTTCGAGGTGCTTGTGCAGGCCGTGATTTCACAGCAGATCTCCACGGCGGCGGCACGCACGATTCGACTTCGCCTGCAAACGCTCCTGCCGGACAACAAGATCTGTCCCGAGGCTCTGCAGCAGCTTCCCGACCAGCAGCTCGCCGCCATCGGCCTCTCACGTCAGAAACTCAGCTATCTCCGCGACCTCACCCGCTGCACGCTGGAGGGCATCATCCAGTTTCGCAGGATCAGCCGGGCGGATGATGAAGCCGCCATTGAAGAACTCATCCAGGTTCGCGGAATCGGCCGCTGGACCGCTCAGATGTACCTGATCTTCTCGCTTGGCAGACCTGACGTGTTCGCCCCCGATGATCTGGGACTGCAGAACGCCATCGCCCGACTTTACACGCTGCCATCCAACCCTCGCAGGCCGGACTTTATGACCATCGCCGAACGCTGGAAACCGTGGCGGAGCATTGCCAGCTGGTACCTCTGGCGGTCACTGGATCAACCAGCTGCGACGGTGAAAACGGTGACCAGTGCGCCGTTCGAGCCGCGCCCGTGATGGAGTGGTAATTCCACGAAATAGCTGGTGCAGGCGTCCTCGGGCACGTCAGCAGACGACGCGGAAGGTGCGTGGCACCTGAAGCCAGAGGGTGCATGGCACCTTGAGCCAGAAACTATTTCCCGGATCGGGTTTGCGGCGATTGCGGGTCCGACTCCCTCACGGTCGCGGCTCGGTTTGATGTGCGGGTCCGACTCCCTCACGGTCGCGGCTCGGGTTGATGTGGCGGAGGGCCCCCCGGACGCCATTTGGTCTTCAATCGCCGTTCAGGGTTCTGTAGAGCCTGCGCAGGGCTTCGGATTCAATCTGCCGCACGCGTTCTCTGGTGAGACCGAGAGCTTCACCGATTTCCTTGAGGGTCTGCGGTTCGGCATTGTCGAGACCAAAACGCATTCTGAGGATGGTAGCTTCGCGCGGATCCATTTCATCCAGCAGTCTTGTGACCTGTGTGAGATTGTCGGTATTGATCAGCTCATCTTCCGGTCCTCGCAGCCGTTCATCGGCCACGATGTCACCGAGGGTCAGTCCGCCTTCTTCGGGATCTGCGTGGGGTGTTGCGTTGTAGAGGGTGATGGCTTTCTTGACGATCCGCAGTTTCTTGCGGGGAATTCCAAGTTCTTTTGCGATGTCTTCCGGCGTGGGGGTGCGATTGAGTTCATCGGTGAGCTTCGCCTGGGCGCGGCGCCATTTGGAAAGCAGTTCCACCATATAGGCGGGGATGCGAATGGTTTTGGAGGAATTGACGAGCGCCCGCTTGATGGACTGTTTGATCCAGTAGCTCGCGTAGGTGCTGAAGCGAGTATTCATGTTTGGATCGAAGCCTTCGACTGCGCGGAGCAGGCCGAGGTTGCCTTCTTCGATCAGATCCTGGAGTGGCAGCCCTTTGCCCGTATAGCCACGGGCAATGTTCACCACCAGCCGCAGGTTCGCTCGGACCATCCGATCGCGAGCGGCAGCATCACCGGCGGAGATGCGATTGGACAGGTCCTTTTCGTCCTGGGCTGTGAGCAGTGCGGTCTGATTGATTTCCCGCAGGTAGGTCTCCAGCGGCGTCTGCAGACGGGAGCTGGAAACCGGTGCGGTACGTTGTTTCTTTTTCGAGGTTTGCGTCATTGTGGGCTGGCCTGCAGGAGGAGCGGCATGGCGAACAAGTTTCCTGGTTATCGACGGCAGATTTCGCCGAGTTCAGTTTGGCTGTGGCAGAAACTGCCGATCCCCGGCCCCGAGGAGATGCCTGTCGCTGCATCCGGCACAGCTCTCCCATCCGGCACAAATCTGCCAAATGGCCTGTGGAGCAGTCGTTGGTCTGTGACGCGTGGCGTCATGCACTGCGGACCGACTCTGCACTGGTAAGCGACCGTGTGAGCGACCGATTCGTAATCCCGGGCCGCAGTACTCTCGTTTTTCGCGGCTGTGGAATGCCGTTCGCGGTGTCGTGCTCATTGCAAGCGAAATCGAGGATTTCGTGATGGCATTTGGCCCAGTTTCTGTGCAAAGCGGCGGCAAGTGTGCGATTATGCACACGTGCACACATGCGCGGTCTGCACAGGGAACGCCCTGACGAAGAAATGCCTGCAGGTGTCTACGGGTTGAATGAGACTGTGATATTCGGAGGGGATATGGGGACTGCCGGTTCGTTCAGCCTGCTGATTGTGGAAGACGATCCTGATTTTCGCGAGACGTGTGCGCGCTGGATGACACGGAAGGGCCATTCGGTAGCCGCTGCGGCGAACGGTCACGAGGCGCTCGAGCTGTGTGATCGGCGGACGTTTGATGTGGCGATCGTGGACATGAACATGCCGGGATTGACCGGTCTGGAAGTCCTGGAGCGGCTCAAGTCATCACAGGTGGAAACGGAGGTGCTCATCCTGACCGGTCAGGGGACGATCGAGAGTGCTGTGAATGCGATGAAGCTGGGTGCGTGCGACTATCTGACGAAGCCATTCCCGATGGACGAGCTGGAGCAGCGGTGCCTGATGGCATGGGACCGGGGGCGTCTGCAGCGAGAGAACCGTCAGTTGAAGGCGATCATTGAGCGAGCGCATCCGCCGGTGCGGATCATCGGTGAATCGGCGCGGATGAAGGAGGTCTTTCGTTTGATTGACCGGGTTGCTCCGACGGACAAGCCGGTATTGATTCAGGGAGAGAGTGGAACGGGTAAGGAGCTGGTGGCACGTGCATTACAGCAGCGGAGTCATCGGGCGGGTCGTCCGTTTGTGACGATCAACTGTGCGGCGCTCCCTGAGCAGCTGGTTGAGAGCGAGTTATTTGGTCATCGGAAGGGGGCATTTACGGGAGCGAGCGAGGAGCGAGCGGGTTTGTTTGAGGTGGCGGATGGTGGGACGTTGTTTATTGACGAGATCGGCGAGTTACCGGGATCGTTGCAGCCGAAGCTGTTGCGGGCCCTGGAGGACGGTTCGATCCGTCGGGTGGGATCGCACCGTGAGCGGCGTGTGGACGTGCGTTTGATCGCGGCGACGAATCGCAATCTGTCTGAGGAGGTTGTTGCGGGGCGTTTTCGCGAGGACCTGTATTACCGGATCAATGTGATGTCTCTGGAGTTGCCACCGCTGCGTCGGCGTGACGGCGACATCGCATTGCTGACGCGTGAGTTTCTGGGGCCGAAATGGACGATCAGTGAACAGGCGACGCGGGCGATTGAAGCCTACCACTGGCCAGGCAACGTGCGGCAGCTCAAGAACGCCGTCGACCGTGCTCAGATTCTTGCCAACGATCACCACATCACGATTGACGACCTGCCAGCCGAGGTGGCTGATCCGGGTGGCCAGAATGGACAGGCTGCGGCGGCCCACAACGGGGTTGTGCAGCGACCGTCCGCGAGTCACACGAGTGTTGCTGCCAGCTGGCCTGTGCCCGAAAAGTCAGCGGCGGCTGCAGCTTCTACGATTCGGCTGGAGGACCTTGAGAAGGCTCACATTCTTGAGATTCTGCGGCAGCAGAATGGCAACAAGGCGCGAGCAGCGCGGATGCTGGGAATTCACCGTCGCAAGCTGTATCGCCTGCTGGAGCGGCACGGCATTCAGGATGAGCGTTCGATGGCTTCAGGCGACCAGCCACTTCCGGCTGGTCCCTGATGCATTTCACGGCTGCTGATCATCAAACACAGTCACGGATTCAGAAATAATCAGTGGCTGTGTCATTTCGTCATATTTCAGCTGAGCCTGGATGACGGCATTTCGGACGGCTTCGCGGCCCTGCAGAGTGACCTTGAAGGGCAGTTGTTCTCCGGGCTTCAGTGTTCGGACGACGCTGTAGCGCACAATATTTCCACGCACCAGTCGGCCGGGGATATCGCGGGTCCCGGCAGCAAGGACCTGCAGGCCGGCGGGAACCTCGATAGTGAGTTCGACATTGCGAGCGACTGCGGTGCCGCGGTTGTCGACGGCCACTGTGAAGCCGAAGCGTTCTCTGACGGCAACGGGCTGATCCTGGCGACTGATGTCGGCCGTGACATTGTGCAGCCCTTCAACTTCCACGACGGTGTTCTCTTCGGCCCGTGAGCGGAAGCCGGCTTTCTCCACGACTTCCACGATTGATTCCATCCGCCCTGTGGATTCCGGCTGCAGTTCGACTTCCAGAACTGTCTGTTCTCCGGCCCTGAGCGAAGGCACCTGCCATGTGATGCGGCGGATTTTAGGGTTGTATTCGCCGCCGCTGCCAACAGCCAGCACTCGCATGCCTTCCGGCACATCTTCGGTGATAACGGCATCGACAGCTTCGAAGTCGGTTTGGTTAATCACGACATTCTGAAATTTCGCGGGCCGACCGACAAATCGTTTGGCGGGTCCAAGACGTTCGATGGCCAGTTGTGAGCCGATGACCGTGAGATTATTGCGAGCGATGACAGGGGCGATGCCGGCCGCGCTGATTTCCGCAGAAATTCGGACCGGTCGACCGGGTTCCGCGGCAACTGCGGTCAGGTCCACCGTCTGTTCATCACCAGCGCGCAGCAATTCGATTCCGTATTCGAGGTCGGCGCCCTCGGGATGCCGGATGGCATCGGGAAGCACACTTCTGAGCAGCACTCCGGCAGCATCTCCGCTGCCGGCGTTGCGAATGGTGAAGCGGAGCTTGACGTCTTCCCCAACCAGCACCTGATCGGGACCGTCAATTTCGAGCTGCAGTCTGGGAGCGCGAATCAGAGTGGCCGAGCGGACTTCGGTGCGGAACCGAACGGTCGCTGTCCCTGCGAGCATGCCCTCGCCGGTGGGTCTGATGCGAACGACGATCTCCCGACTTTCACGAGGTTCCAGTTCATCAAAGTTCCAGAGGATGACGCCACTCGCCTGATCATAGTCGGCTGGTGGGGTGGAAGAGATGAAATCCGCGGCGCCGTTCAGTTCGTCTTCGACCACCACATCCCGAGCGGCGGTTTCGCCGTCGTTGGAGACGATGATGCGATATTCGTGGGCGATGCCAATCGTCGCACTTTCGGGGGCTTTCTTTTCGATCGTGAGCTGCGGGCGGAGTTTTTCAACGGCTTTGATCGGGGCTTCGGAAGGCGTGCGTCCGAGGGGCGATGAGGGCCCGCCGATGGGCGGTGGCGGTGTCGCACCACCACCGATCCGGGACGGCACTTCTTCGAACGGGGGCAAAGGCTGAGACTCAGCGGGCTGAGCCACGTTCCCGGGTTCCTCGGTCATCGGGAATGGTTCAGGTTCGTCTGCGGCCGGAGGTGTGACGGCAGGGTTCGAGCGAATGCGTTCGGGGTTGCCACCACGTTCGATCCGGAACGGTTCGGCACTCGACCGTTCGCGGTCCGGCTGAATGACGGTCCGTGAACCAGCCCCGCCGGGAACCGGTGTGCGTTCCGGCAGTGGCTGCAGATCCTCCACAGACCGCCGATTGGTGACTGGCGGGCTGGTCGGGTCTGCAGGGAAGGGACGTGGTTCGGCTGGCAGCGGAACTTCGGCCAGATCGGAAGGCTCTGGCTGAGTTCTGCGAACTGGCGATTCATCAGGACGGGGAGCTGCCGGTGTGGCAGACTCGAAGGGCAGTTCGGCCGAGGATGTGGGGGCCGGGTTTGTGGAAGCTGGGGTTCTCGGGGACGGGGACGGGGCCGGGGCAAACGGGTTGGAATCGGCGGACGTTGCGGGTTCCCGTGGAGCTGCCAGGTTTGTTCGTGCAGGCGCCGGATTGGCCGGGGCGGGCTGTGGCGATGGGGTGACTCGAGTCCTGGCGGCATCGCTGGCGAAAGGGCCAGGTGTCGCTGGAGGTGTTGAGATGGCAGGGTTGGATGCAGGCGCGTTCAGCGCAGCGGGTGCGGGCGTGGGTGCATTCGCTGGTGCCGGTACCATTCGTTCGGGCGGTTTCGTTGCCGGGACTGCTGTTGGCTGATCTGCGGGGAACGACGGCACTGGTTCGGGAACCGTCAGTTCCGAGAACAGCGGTGCGGGCGTTGAGGAATCAGCCGGGTTGGTCTGCGGCGTCTCTGCGACCGGCAGGTTCAGACGTGGTTCGGCGACTGGTTCAGCGGATGGCTCAAATGCCGGCTCAGGTGTTTCTGCGGGCCGGGCGGGCGACGGTTTTGCGACCGCCGGAGGCTCACCGGCGGACAGACTTTCCACGGGTTCAAACGGATTGAACGTCTTCTCTGCTGCTGTGTTTTCCGGTTTGGTGGGTGCAGCGGGGGCGGGCGAGTCGAGGGACCGCATGAAGGGAAGGTCATCGGGCTGAGCGGCTGTGGATGCAGTGGGGCTTCCTGTGTCGTCCATTGAAGGCTCATCGAGCGCCGGGAGAGCTGGTTCTTCGAGCGGGAATTCAACCGGAGTATCCGGGGGATTCTCGTCAAGGCTGGCGGTGGCAGGAAATGAGGCTGGTTTTGAGCTTTTAGTTGCCTGGGCGACCAGCGGGTCTTTGGGAGCTGGTGGTTTGGGCGGGTCCTGTTTTACGGCGGTCACGGCAGGTTGTGGGGGAGCGGCAGCCAGTGCGGGAGCTGGCGTGGGAGTTGCGGTGGCTGCGGGGCTGGGATTGGTGTTTGCTGAGAAGAACAGGTTACCAGCGGGACCGGCCGGCATTCGGGGTTGTGGCTGCTGCCGGGTCCGAGGGATCGGGGCTGCAACAACGGCACCCGTGTTGGCTGGTTCGGGCGCGGCGGAGACGACGGGCTTTTCGGCAGCGGCGGCAGTGGCGTCTGGTGCTGGCGCAGGAGCGGGGACAGTTTTCGTTGTCTTTTTGGACGTGTCCGTGGAGGCGACTGACGTTTTGGTTGTGGCCGGCTTACCGACCGCGGCTTTTGCGTTTTCACGAGCCAGTCGGGAAGCAGACGTCGGCGGTGGGTTTGAGCGTCGGGGATTTGCGGGTGGCGTGTTTGCGGCGGTTGGGGAAGCGGTTTTTCTGGCAGGGTCGGGGTCGCTGGAGGGCAGCAGGGTGAAGCCGCCGGAGCTGCGACCGGTTGAGGCAGCGGGAGTGGCGGCAGCGGGATTCCCGCCGGCAGCAGTGTCTGCCGTGGGTCCGGCACCGAAAAACATGACAGAGGCTTCATCGGTGCTGGTGTCTGCCGCGGCGGGCTTTGGTCTGTTGGTGGACGATGCGGCGGCAGGTTCCTGTGGCTGCGTTTCCTCATCCTGCGGCTCGTCTGCCGATTCCGTGGTAAAGCTTACCGGGGTGACGGTGGCAGCGGCTTCGGGTAGTTCGAAGAGAAAGGCGGTGCGGGATTCGGCAGCGGGGATCGCGGCTGACTGTTCGTCGAGTGCCGGCAGCGGTTCTTCGTCGGACGGTTCGGAGAGCGCGAAGGGGCTTTGGGCGTCACTGTCGTTGGGGGTTGGTGGGACCGAGTCTGTGTGGTCTGCGGAGGGCGCAGCACTGCTTGCTTCCGCGAGTTCGACGGCTTTGGCGAGTTGCGTGCTGGTGATGGCGCGACCGTCAGCGGGCATACGTTTGAATGTGACGTATGCGATGCCGGAACCGACGCCGATGACAACAGCCAAAACAAGAATTTTACCGATAATCAGCCGCATGGGATTCCCTCCCCGATCGCCGGTATCTTCCCTGCATCTCCGAATCGACGGAGAATCTGCGCCGGCGCGAGCTGCTTAAATAGTGAATTTCCACTGTACAGGAAAGACAAGTTTTCGGGCCGTAGAGAAAAAAAGAAATGCTCAAGGCCAAATGACAGGCAGAAGTGGCGGATTCATCCGGGTGAAAAACGGGCTGGCTGGTATTCTGGGGAGGATGAGTCAATCTGGGAGCTTTGGGTTTCGCAGGTCGTAAGAGCAGCGCGGCCGAGGTTCGTGCTGACACTGATTCCGACCATTTGCCCGCGCCGTGAATCCTCACTATTTTACCGGCGGGTGCCGTAGCTGACTGGTAAGGTTTCTGAAGAGGGGTGGCTGGCGATGCGACTGGGATTGATCAACAGTGCGTGGGCTCAGGCGGGCCGTGATACGGCATGGGGCATTCGGCGAACGAAAGAGATTGGGTTTGATACGATTGATATCTTTACGGATCCGCTGGACATCGATGTGCGAGAGCGTCAGTTGATTCGCCGGGAATGTTCGCGGTCCGGGCTGCCTATTCTCTCGGTCTGCTGTGTGGCGACGGGGCTGGTGGACTTCAATCCGTCTGTGCAGCGGTTTCATCTGGACCGCTGCCGAAAATTTCTGGACCTGTGCTACGAGCTGGAGGCTGGCAATTTGCTGCTGGTGCTGGGCGAGTACATCTGGAACCAGGAAGTGATCCCGGCGGCGGCGCAGTGGCAGACGGGGGTGGAGAATTGCCGGCGTCTGGCGGACTATGCGGCGGAACTGGGACTGCAGATCGCACTTGAGCTGGAGCCATTTCCGCTGTCGCTGGTCAACAGTGTGGATTCGATGGTGCGTTTTCTGGACGATGCCGGGCATCCAGCGCTGCATGCGAACATCGATATTTCGCACCTGCATCTGGCAAAGGTGGCAGCGGAGGAGCTGCCGCGTCTGGCGGGTCGGGCGATACACATTCACATCTCTGACTGCGACGGCCTGCGTCACGGAGATTTGCCGCCAGGCCGTGGTGTGGTTCCTTTCGGGCCGTATCTGGAGCAGATTCGGAAGATGGGCTATGTGGGAGGGATGTCCATCGAGCTGGAGTATTCCCCGGAGCCGGCAGCGATCGAGGCGTGGGTTTCGGAAGCTCATGATGCCACCAGAAAGCTGCTGCAGGATGCGGGGTTGTCTTGATTCCCTATGAAAGCGGAACGCCCAGGCAGCCCCCCTGTCCGCTTTCAGGGGAAAGGGGAGCCTGGGGGGAGCGTTGATTTCTGCCGACACAGTTCTGGTTGTGGCTGTTTTGGCCGATGACGAGCTGCAGCGTTCCGCGGTCAGGCGGGTTGTTCGCGTAAAGATGTTACGGTTCTGACGTCTTCACCGCAGCGGTGGAATTGGCGGAGGGAAATCGAGGGACAGTGATGTCTGCAACTGCGGGTTACTCCCGGCAGTCGACGATTTACTTTCTGCATCGATTTTCCAACTTTGAGGTTTTCTATCATGTTGCGGATTCTGCCACTGACATTTGCCGTCGGCCTGATCGGGACCCTTGCGGGGTGTTCAGCCGGAAAGGCTTTGGTGATGGGGTCTCCCGCGCGGAAGCATTCGCCGTCGGACCAGCTGGCACACGTTGCCGAAGCTTATGCTGCGCGTGGTGACTACAGTACCGCGGCCGAAGTCTACAATCAGGCGCTGTCACTCAGTCCCGGTGATCGCCGTCTGCAACGCGAGCTTGCTGAAGTGCAGCGGCTTGCCCGTGACCCGGCGACAGACGCGGATCCCTTCCGGAAGATGCGTCGCGATTCTTCCGAGATCGCAGCATCGCGACGCAGCGAATTCCAGAGCGGGCAACCTTCTCTGCGGACGGTTTCAGCCCCTGCCCCGACGCGACTGCAGCAGCTTGCGAAGAAATCGTTTCAGGCACCTGTTCAGGAGCCCGCTGACTGGGATCGGCAGGACACGGAGCTTGACGGATTCACGGACGAGGAGCTGGTGGGCATGGAGTCACCGCTCCGCTGATTTGGACGTGCCTGTTTTTCTGACTTTCCCGACGCAGGACTCGCGGCATGAGCTCAGGTTTTGGAATCATTGGCACCGGTATGATCGCGCACTTCCACGCGAAGGCCATTCAGGCCATGCCGGGTGGAGCAGTGGTCGCCTGCTTCAATCAGAATCCTGAGAAAGCGCGGAAGTTTGCAGAGGAGTACGGATGTCGCGCCTGTGATACGCTGGAAGCAATGCTGGCCGATCCGCAGGTGCAGATCGTGACCATCTGCACCCCCAGCGGTGCGCATCGCGAACCTGCGCTCGCAGCCGCGGCTGCTGGTAAGCACGTCGTTGTGGAAAAGCCTCTGGAGATCACTCTGGAGCGCTGTGACGACATCATTCGAGCCTGCGAACAGGCCGAAGTCAGGCTCTGCACGATTTTTCCTTCGCGCTTCAGCCCGGCAAATCTGGCGCTGAAGCAGGCCATCGACAGTGGTCGGTTCGGGCGAGTGACTCTGGGCGACACCTATGTGAAATGGTGGCGGACTCAGGAGTATTATGACGGCGGTGGCTGGCGTGGCACCTGGGCACTTGACGGTGGCGGCGCCTTCATGAATCAGGCCATCCACAATGTGGACCTGCTGGCATGGCTGATGGGTGATGTGGCGGAGGTCACCGGCTTTACTTCAACGCTCGCGCATGAACGCATCGAAGTCGAGGATGTTGGGGTTGCCAGTCTGAAGTTCCGCAGTGGAGCCATCGGGGTGATGGAGGCGTCAACGGCAGTCTGGCCTGGACTGCTCAAACGCACCGAAATCCACGGCAGCCGTGGGACGGTCATCGTTGAACAGGACTCGATTCTGAAATGGGAATTCGCCGATCCGCAACCCGGCGACGACGACATTCGGCAGCGACTGGGCGGCAACAGTGCCTCCAGTGGCGGTGCTGCTGACCCGAAGGCCATCTCCTTTATCGGACACCAGCTGCAGCTGCAGGACTTCGTTGAGGCGATCGCCGAAAACCGCCCACCCCGCGTGGATGGTGCGGAAGGTCGCAAGAGCGGTGAACTCATCCTGGCTCTG
>JBEIEK010000100.1:0-17339 GCA_040382995.1 Planctomycetaceae bacterium | reverse complement strand
GTCGCCTGCGGCGCGCGTCTCATCGCACGATGGAGACGATGGCGAAGATCTATGAATGTATCGGTGAAACGTTTGCATCCGCGAAGATTGTGATGGCGTTTTCCGGCTATCAGCGTCATCGGCGTCAGTTTCTGGAAGCCAACCGCGAATACTACCACGGCGCCATGCGGATCGTCCGCCTCGGGGCGCTCTCGCGACCGATCTCTGAAACGATGGGAGTGGTCGGGGTGTTCGCAGCCCTTGCTCCGGGGGCCTATCTGGTCCTGCGCGAGACCGATTCGATTCTGGGAATCAAGCTGGCAGCGGCTCCAATGAGCATCGCCGAGCTGGCCACTTTGTACGCACTGCTGGCGGGCACTCTGGATCCGGTGAGGAAGCTCTCGAGTGTTTTCGAGCAGATCAAACGCGGCATGGCCGGTTGTGAGCGTGTGTTTGGCCTGATCGACCAGAAGACGACGGTACCGGAGCCACGGAATGGCCGCGTGCTGATTCCGCACCACACCATGATTTCGTTTCGCAATGTGTCGTTTCGCTACGACGATGTGGACGCGGAATCCGGAAGTCGCCCCCCGGCATTGAAGAACGTGTCTCTGGACGTGCGTTTTGGTGAGGTGGTGGCGATTCTGGGTGGAAATGGATCAGGCAAATCCACACTGCTGAGCCTGCTGCCAAGATTCATGGATCCATCCGAGGGTCAGGTTCTGATTGATGGTGTGGACATCCGCGAGCTGCGGACCTTTGATTTGCGCAGCCAGATGGGTCTGGTGACTCAGGAAACGCTGCTGTTCAACGACACGATCTACGAGAATATCCGGTATGGGGATCCGACAGCATCGCGAGAAGCGATTCTGGAAGCCGCTGAAAGAGCTCAGGCGACGGGCTTCATCAGTCAGCTGCCTGAAGGGTTCAGTACGCTGGTGGGGGATCGTGGCGGTCGTTTATCGGGAGGTCAGCGGCAGCGGATTGCGCTGGCACGGGCGATTCTGAGGAATCCGTCCATTCTGATCCTCGACGAAGCCACTTCAGCCGTGGATTCGCACAGTGAAGAGATCATTCACAGTGTGCTGAAGAGCTTCGCGGTCAATCGGACGGTGTTCATTATCACGCACACGCTGAGCGCCGCGTTTCTGGATCTGGTGACAAAGATTGTGGTCATGGATCACGGCCGCATTGTGGCAACGGGAACACACGCTGAACTGCTGCAGTCTGCTCCGGCCTATGCTCGTTTGCTGCAGTCCGATCCGCCGGCTGCGAGGGCAGCCTGAACCGTACATTGACATCTGCTGTGGAAGTACTCCATGTCCTCAAAGTCTCTTGTGCAGTGGCGATTCCTCGACGGACGTCCGGGCCATGAGAGTCAGGTGCTGGGGCTGTCGGAAGCACTGGCGTCTGTCTGTCCTGCGGTCCTCGTGGACGTTCCGGTGGATGCAGGGACACGAGGCTCGCGGGCATTTCAGCCGCATCAGTTTCGAGCACTGGCAGGGGAACCACGCCCGCATCTGCTGATTGGTGCCGGCCACGCAACTCATGCCGCCCTGATTCGCTGCCGCCAGCTCTTTGGCGGTCGCTCCGTTGTACTCATGAAGCCCAGCCTGCCGCCCTGTCTGTTTGATCTTTGTCTGGTACCGCGCCATGACAGACTGCTGCTGCCATGGCCCAATGTGGTGCGGACTGCAGGTGCCATCAATCGCATGCGACCGTCGCAGCAGCGACCAGGCAGGCGCGGGCTCGCGCTGATCGGTGGCCCTTCAAGGCACTTCCTCTGGTCTGACGACCTGGTGCGACACGGCATCCGGAGTGCCGTCGCGGACTCCTCGCTGCAGTGGACCGTGGCCACGTCACGACGAACACCGGCCAGTCTCATCGAGAACTGGCATGAGCAGCCGCAAAACATCGCGTGGAAAACGACCGGCAATCTGAGTGGCAGCGAAATCGCGGCACTGATCGGCGAAGCTGACAGAGTCGTGGTCACCAGTGACAGCATGTCCATGATCTGCGAAGCGTTGACGAGCGGGGCTGCGGTGGATCTGATTGAACTCCCGGCCCGACGAAACAATCGGCTGTCCGTAGAGGTCCAGTCGCTGGTGCGGCAGGGGTTTTGGCCGGGCGCTGAGAAACGGATTCCCGAGGCTGATCGGTGCGCCGCTCTGGTGCTGCAGCGTCTCTTTCCTGCGTGCGTTCGTCCGGCAGCCGAGCCGGCACTTGCCGGCAGCGGCATGGGCCAGGCGTTGCTGAATGCTTTGGGAAGTCTGCTGAAGCCGGCTGTTCTGCGGGACGTCAAACCATGAGTCGCCCTGCCCTGCCCCCGGAATGGCTCAGTCGCCGCACTCCGACATTCCAGTTTCCCAAAAGCCTGCTGCGGCCACTGTTGCGGTCGATCACATCGCTGAAGGACAGTGGCTGGCTGCCAGCGGTCCCGCTGCAGCAGCATGTTGTGATTTGCGGTTTCCCGCGCAGCGGCACCACCCTGTTTCAGCTGATGCTGGAGGGGTGCATTGAGGGACCACGGTGTCGAGGTCGGGAAATCAGAGCACTGGATCTGGCGACCTGCGGTCGACGATCACACGCAGTAATGCTCTCCAAGCGGCCCAAGGATCTGTTTCTGATTCCGGAGCTTCGCAACTTCTACGCCGACCGGGGAGTGCGGCTGCAGATGATTCTGCTTCACCGGGATCCTCGCGGCGTGCTGACATCCCGACATTTTTCAAGGCCGACTGAGTACTACCTGTCGGCGGAAGAATGGCGTCACTACTACGCCTGGTGGGACTGGCATCGCCGGGATCCGGACGTACTCTCAATCAGCTACGAAGACCTGGTTCGCTGGCCGGATCGGATTGAACAGCGAGTGCTTGAGTTTACCGGCTGGCAGGCTCGCTGGAGATTCCACGATTTTTTGAATCATGTTCCAGCCGGCTTTGATGGCCGTGCCCTGAACAGCCTGCGGGAACTGGATCCTTCACGACTGACGTCGTGGCGCGAGCAACAGCATCAGCTGCGGCTGCGACAGCTGTTGGTTGAGTTGCCCGAATTGCCGGAGCGGCTTGTCAGTATGGGATTTGAGCCAGATGATAGCTGGCTGGTGCAGTTGCAGAGTGAACTCGCTTCCGGAATCGCAGCGTGACGGTGCGCTATGATTCTCTCCCATCGCTACGGCTTTATTTTTTTGAAGACGGCCAAAACAGCGGGCACAAGTGTCGAGATTGCTCTCTCCCGTCATGCCGGTGCGCAGGATATCATCACTCCGATCTCTGCGAGCGATGAAAACCTGCGGAAGGAATGGGGTGGCAGGGGACCTCAGAACTACCGCCTGCCGCTGCGAAATCTGACAGCTCGACAGCTGGTTGGCATAGCACTGAAGTTCCGGCGACCACGCTTCTATAACCACATGCCGGCTGCAGAAGTGCGGCAGCTGGCTGGTGAAACCATCTGGGAAAGCAGCTTCCGTTTCTGCATCGAACGCAACCCCTTCGATCGTGTGGTTTCACTTTACTGGTGGTGTCATCGAAGGGAACCGCGTCCGTCGATCAGCGAGTTTCTGCGTTCGCCACAACTGCAGCTGCTGACGAAGAACGGCATCGAGATGTATACGGACAGCTCAGGTCGGATCCTTGTGGATCAAATCCTGCGTTACGAACGACTGGACGAGGAGCTTGAGGACGTGCGGCTGAAACTGGGGCTGCCGGAACCGCTGACACTCCCACGGGCCAAGGGTGGTCATCGGCCAGAACATCAGTCGTGGCGGGATGTGCTGAGCCCGGCTGATCGACAACTGGTGGAGAAGCAATTCAGGCGGGAGCTGGAGTTGTTTGGGTACGAATGGTGATAAAAAAACACCCGCGGATGTGATCCGCGGGTGCAGGAAATCTTCAGCGGACGCAGGCTGACTACTTCAGGGAGCCCTTTTTCAGTCCGTCACCACTGACGTCGATGGCCTTCTGCGGATTGTCACCCGCCTTGACCTTGACGACGTATTTACGATTGATGTAGCCCACCTTCTCGTGCCAAACGCGGAATTCATGTTCGCCGGTTGGGAGCCCTTCGATGGTGAATTTACCGTCTTTGTCGGTCACTGCCGCATAGGGGTGATCGACAGCCAGCCAGTAGGCAGCCATCCAGGGATGGAAGTCGCAGGTGACTTTGAAGGGCAGCGTTTCTGCGGTTTTAATGTCCATCTTCTGCCCCTTGCCTTCGGCCGTATTGGGGGCGATCAGGACGTTGGAAGCCACATTCTTCAACGGGTAGGTATGTGTGTTATGGGCAATCGGATCGTTGGAGATGACTTCCACGGTCTGGCCGGTTCGGGCAATCAGGGCGTGGGGGATGAACATACAGTTCTTCTGGTCGAACAGCACGGTTTGCTTAGCCGGCGTCTTCAGATCGGGGTGGATGGTCTTTGGGGCCTTGGTAAGATAGACAAAGACGTTCGCCAGCCCTTTGTTTTCCGCGTTGATGACAATGTCATCCTTGTACGTGTCATCAGCCGCACAGACTTCTTTGTCTTTAATCTCTGCACCCTTGCGGTGCAGAAGTTCCGCCGCCGGTACATTTCCGGAAACGATCACCTGGCCCGTGACGGTGCCCCAATCCTGAGCACCGGCGGGGGAGGCGATGGCAACTGACAGCACCGCTGACAACATCAGTTTCTTCATGTCTGTCTCTTTCATGCAAACTTGAGTGGGTCGGGCAGCACGGCAGAGAACCTGCCGAGTGCTTGCGAGTCTGCGTTGCGTAACCGCATGTTCGATGCCCGAGCAACAAATTTTATTGCGGACTGTGCGGGAAGTCGAATCGGCTGTGGCTGAAGCGCGGCGGAACCGGGCGTGATTGCCAGTGTTGGGAGATTGCTGCCTGAAAAAATCGCCCGACCTGCCCTGTTTGCCGACGGTGGCGTGAGCGATTCCGGCCCACACAGGAGCGGATCTGCACAGCGAGCGCGCTGCGTTGCGAAAACTCACCCTGTCGGAAAACGCGGCATGTGCGCGCAGCCGGCCGCATTTCCAGCGTTTTCCCCTGATTGCCGACGATTTTTTCTGGCAACGGCTGCTGAAGCCAGTTGAATACAGGGAGTAGCAAAGAACCCCCTACACACTGTTGTAATCGACACCTTCACGTATGGCTTCCGTTCAGTCCTCTCAACTGCCCGACCCCGAAGCCTTTGCCGGACTGATGCGGCAGCGGGCCGAGGATGCCTTGTCGGCGTCCGTACACCACGCTTCGATTTCGCAGCAATACCTTTCGCTGGCCCAGAAATTCACCGGTCTGGCTGAACAATCTGCGTTTGGGCCGGGCGGGATGTTCGAGTACGCAGAACGCCTGGACCGGGAAGCGGCAACTGGAATTCCGGCTGCGCCCTGCTTCCCCGCGCCCCGCTTTCCTCAGCAACGCGAGTTCCAGCCAGGACAAAAGTCGGACGCCAGCGTCACTCAAGCCGCGTCTGCCGCTGCGGACCCTGTAACCGTGGCGGCTGCGATTTCTGCCGGGGCCAGCTTTCCGCAGGCGACGGATTCGCGGTCAGAAAACAAGCCCCGCTCGCCCCAGGCTCCAACAACGGTTGTTCCGAAATCACAGTCACTGGAACCTGAGGAAATTGAGAGGGACGACCGTGGTGACGTACGAGAGCAGGAGCCTGCAAGTTCCGGCCTGCAACTGCAGGCGCCCCCCGCTCGCACATCCCTGCAATCGCTCAATGAAAGCGTTCAGCAGGCTGAACAGCAGCTCGCTGTGGAAAACGCCGACAATCGCAGTGAACCCGAGCGGCGGCCAGCGCCTGAGCCGGAAATTGCTGCTGCCGGACCGGCAGAGACGACTTCACCAACGCTCACGACAGCCCCCCGCAAACCGCGTGCAGCGCGGCGCGGCAACCTGTCCATTCGCAGACTGCTCGAACGCGTTCGACTGGCAACGATGGAACAGACGGATCGAGTGCGGCTGCGAGTTCGTCAGAAGGACCTGCAGCCAAAACTCCGCAAGACCTCAGACGAAGTCGTGCAGGAACTCAAACGGAGCCGCAAACCAGCCTCCATCAGCACTGCCTTAACGCTGCTCGTCCTGGGAATTCTCGCACTGGGCAGACTGGAGCTGGTCGAAGAGGAACCGCTGCCACCGCTGTCCGCCAGCTTCTCGGGGCCAGCTGAGGCGGTGGAGGAGGCTGCGATTATCGAACAGATTCTGGAGCAGACCGGAGAACAGCAGGAGCGTCCCGAGACAGCGGAGGAGGCCATCGCGGAAGCCGAGCCACCGGAACCGGAACCCACTCCTGAACCGATCCCGGAACCTCCACCCCTGCTCCCGGAAGCCCCTCTGCCGGAACCTGACTTGCAGCTGGCCAATATCGAACTGCCCGAAACTCCGCTCCCGGAATCACCGGTTGGCACCCAGCCCATCCGACAACCTCGAAACACCCCCTCGACCCCTGCCAAAACACCATCTTACCAGCACCGAACCGACGCTGGCAAAAAACAAATGCTGGCAAAATATGGTGGCTCTGCCGGCAGTGAATCAGCCGTTGGCCTGGCACTCGAATGGCTGGCGAAGCGACAGCGTGCCGATGGCAGCTGGGACTTCGCTGACGTCGGCCCCTGCACGAGCCAGGGACGCATCAGCAATCCAATTGGCGGAACTGCCTATGCGTTGCTGCCGTTTCTGGCGGCAGGACACACACACCGCCAGGGAACCTACCGCAAACAGATCCAGGCGGGACTGCAGTATCTGACAACGATTGGAGTCAGTGTGCCGGCAGGCTACGACCTGCGGGGAGTTGTCAACCAGCGGGATGACGATCCGGAACCGAATTACGCCTACTATGTGCACGGGGCCGCCACTCTGGCACTGTGCGAGGCCTGGGGAATGTCGCGGGACCGAACACTCAAGCCTGCCTGCGAAGGCGCGGTGCGGTTTCTGATCAACTCCCAGGATCCGCGAGGAGGAGGCTGGCGATATAACCCGCAGCAACCCGGTTCCACCTCCTGCACGGCTATTCAGGTCATGGCACTCAGGGCTGCCGAGCGGTCGGGAATTGCTGTTCCCAAACCCACGTGGCAGGGTGTCAGTTTCTATCTCGACAGCGTGGCTGTTGACCGGGAGGGACGGTATGGCTACGAAGCGCAGAAAAAGGCATTCGACATTTCGGTGACCTCCATGGCCCTGCTCAGCCGCATGTACTCCGGATGGCAGCGGGATGACGGCGACCTGCGAAAGGGTGTCGCCCTGCTGGACCGCAAGGGCCCCTACGACAATCTGTACTACTGTTACTTCGCTTCGCAGGTAATGAAAAACTGGGGCGGTCCGGAATGGCAACGCTGGAACGAACGCCTGCGGGACGACCTTGTGGCCTGGCAGGACCGTGAAGGGGATGCCGCCGGAAGCTGGGCCCCACGAGATCGTTCGGACACCAGCGTTTCCGGTGGCAGACTGCTCACCACCTGCCTTGCCACCCTCACGCTGGAAGTGTACTACCGGAACCAGTCGGTGTTTGAGGAGGCGTCGGGCGGAGCGAGTGCCGAAAACGGTCCGACGAAGGCCGACGGGGCTGCCTCGCAATCGACCGAAGCTGAGGCTGCAAAGGCTTCCGGGGCCGCAGGCGACAATGAGAAGCCAAAGATTGGGAAACAAGCGGAGAAGGACGGCTCAGGCTGACTGATTCCGCCAGGTCATAAAACAGCGAAGACTCGCCGGCTGACGCGCCCGGGGGCCCCTTTATTCCACCAGGCCAGGCTGAATTTTCTCGTTTTTGGTTGTTGCCAAAAGCAGATGCGGGGGCCATTTTGCAGCGGAGCTCGAATTCCTGGCTCCAACCGCAAAACTTCCTGACTTTCCGACTCGAACAGTCCGAAGATTTACGTTACACTGCGGAATTCCTTTGCCCACCGGTCGGATAAAAGACGTGAAAGCCGTGGTCTGGGCAGTTCAGTTTTAGGTTGACAGGTAAAAAGGTGTTTTCTCATGTTTGCCGTGATTGTCGATGGTAACCGTCAGCACCGTGTGCAGCAGGGTTCTGCTCTTTCCGTGGATTATCGCGCGGATGCTCAGGCCGGAAGCACAATTACCTTCGACCAGGTTCTGCTGGCTAACGGGGGTGGAGCAAGCGTGATTGGCACACCGGTCATTTCCGGTGCCACGGTCACCGCAGAAGTGCTCATCGCCGAAGAAAAAGGCCCGAAGCTCGAAATTCAAAAGCTGCGTCGCCGCAAGGCCTCCCGTCGCCACACCGGTCACCGCCAGAAACACACCCGCGTGAAGATCACCGGAATTTCGGTTCCCGGTCTGCAAGTGGTTGAAGCTTCGGCCAACTGACGCAGTGACCTGGTTCCATCGCTGATTTCAGGCGAACTGCACCCGCAGTTCGCCTTTTTGCTGCGCTGGCCGAATGCAGTCAGACTGTGCGGCAGTACGGCCGAGCGGACCTTGCAGAAAATCGCGGGGCAGAAAAGAATCGAGGTCGCGGCCCGCGTTCCCCTCATTCAGGACACCAGAATTCCGCCATGCAACCAACTTTGACAACGATCTGCCTGCTGACGATCAGCAATGTGTTCATGACAATCGCCTGGTATGGCCACCTGCAGGGGTTGCGGCATAGGCCGTGGCTTGTCGCGGCGCTGGTGAGTTGGGGCATTGCGCTGTTTGAGTATCTGATTCAGGTCCCGGCGAATCGGATTGGCCATCAGGTGATGAACGTGGGCCAGTTGAAGATCCTGCAGGAGGTGATTTCGCTGACCGTCTTCGTGCCGTTTGCGTGGCTGTATCTGAAGGAGAAGCCCAGCTGGGACTATCTTTGGGCGGCCTTTTGCCTGTTGGGGGCGGCTTTTTTTGTGTTTCGCAGCCGTTTGAATGGTGGCTGAGCCGTGGGATGGAAACAAAAAAACCTGCCGTTTTACGGCAGGTTTTTCTGTGAACGAGGTCGACGGGACTCGAACCCGCGGCCTCCAGCGTGACAGGCTGGCGCTCTAACCGACTGAGCTACGACCCCTCTCGGGCCGGGAATGATAATCAGAAGGCGATCAGAATTCAACCGGCTCGGTCAGATATTTCGGACACTCCCGCCACCCGCATCAGTCCAATTCAGAAAAAATCAGTTCTGGCCAGTCAGAACAGATCCTCAATGACGGCACCGTGATCGATGGCGACGATCGGTCGACCGGAAAAATCGGGGAATTGCGAATGAGGATCAATTCCCAACACGCGGAAGATGGTGTGGTGGATATCGCCGGGCCGGAGTGGCCGTTCTTTGGGCGTTTCACCCAAACGGTCCGTGGCGCCAATCACCTGCCCTCCACGAATACCGCCACCGGCAAGAAAACAGAACATGGCATTCCCCCAATGATCCCGGCCAGGGGTGCCTTTGCTGAGCGGTGGTCCGCCATTGCCACCGTCATTCATGCGGGGAGTGCGACTGAATTCTCCGCAGAGCACGACCAGTGTGGACTGCAGCAGCCCGCGATCTTCCAGATCGGTAATGAGTCCGTGCACGAGTCGGTCGATTTTGGGGAGATAGTTTTCCATGCCAGCCTTGAGATCCCAGTGGTGGTCCCAGCCACCAAAGTGGCAGGTCACAAAAGTGGAGCCTGCTTCGACCAGTCGCCGCGCGAGCAGGGTGCTTTGTCCCCACGAGTTGCGTCCGTATTTTTCGCGGACTTCGGCGGATTCCTGGGTGAGGTCGAAGGCCTGACGGGTGGCGTTTCCGGTGACCATATCGAAGGCGGTGCGATCAAAGCGATCCATTGAAGCGAAGGCGCCGGAAGCGTCAGCTTCGCGACGAATGCGGTCGAAGCCTGCCAGCAGTGAGCGACGGTCGCTGAGACGTTCCACGGTCAGGCCACTGGCCAGCGCGATGTTGCGGACCTGAAAATTGTCCGCATTCGGATCGCCTTCGGTCTCGAACGGGTTATGGTGGACGCCCAGAAAATGGCCGCCGAAATATCCTGGTCTCAACCCAATACTCATTCCATAGGGCACAGCCACATTGGCGGGCATACCAGTTTTTCGGGGACCTGTCAGCCGTGTGGCCACGGCGCCAAAAAAGGGGTATTTACCCTTCGTGTTCGCGCCGCTGACGCCTTCGCCACGCCCGGTGAGCATCCAGTGGCCGCCGGTGAAGTGATCGCCACTGTTGTGGTGCAGCGAACGCACGACGGAAAAGCGGTCAGCGATCTGAGCCTGCAACGGGAACAGCTCGGTGACCTCGAATCCCGGGACGTTGGTGGCGATGGGAGCCCAGATCCCGCGGTATTCAGCGGGTGCTTCGGACTTCATGTCGTACGTGTCCATGTGGCCGGGCCCTCCGTCCAGCCAAAGCAGAATCACGGATGTCTGCGGGGTCACGTTTCCGGCCGTGGCAGCGGCTGCACGGCCTGCGAGCAGTTGCGGGAGTCCGGCAGCGAAGGCCCCGGTGGCTCCGACTTTCACGAAACTTCTGCGGCTGATGCCGTCGCAGTAACGCCGATGTGCCGCGGCGTCAGAATCGATGTGAAGCATGCGTGGGACCTTTGGATGAGGAGGGTGCCGGAGGGGCAGGAGCGCGGGGGGTGATTTGGGCAGCGGTCGAGCATACCCGGCAGGCACCGGGACTGTCAAATTTTTCCGGATGGAAATGGGGGCAGGTCCGGAAAACTGGTGAATACCGGAATTGACGAAGGTGCTCGATTTATCGGCTGTTTCCGCCGATTTTCTGCGGCCACACTCTTCGGAATCGCCCTCACTCATCCTAACATGTCAGTGCACAGAACATTGATTTTTGACCTGCAACGTGGTGGAGTGCTCCGCATGCATGAATGGAACTGGATTCGCGTGGCGCGGCCCGCAGTACTGCTCCTGATTCTGCTGTTCCACGCTGACAAGACAGCGTTCGCTGACAAGGCCGACGATGATTTCAACGTCGCAGTGAACCTCTATCGCACGCAGCGGTACGACACAGCGTCAGAAGCCTTCGGAAAGTTTTTGGCGGAACACAAAAGCCATCCGCGCGAAAATATCGCGCGTCTGTATCTGGCACTCTCGCTGAACGCCCAGGAGAAATACGCCGAAGCCGTCAGCTACCTTCAGCAATACCTCAAGGTCGATCCTGACGGAACCAACTCCGCGGAAGCCCGCTATCGGCTTGGCGAATGCCACTATTACCTGAAAGACTACCAGGCGGCCGCTAAAGAACTCAGCGAATTCCTTCGTCGCCACCCCTCGCACCCGCTCAATGAATGGGCCCGGTTGCTGCTTGGCGATTCGTGGGTTGCCACGGCTCGTTACGCCGAAGCACGTGACACCCTGACGGCACTAATTCCGGGCAAGCCTGATTCACCTGTCACCGCTGATGCACGGCTCAGCCTCGGCAGAGCACTTGAAGGCTTGAAGGACTCCGAAAATGCATTGAAGGAATACCAGACTGTCGCCTCCCTTGGAAATCCATCGCTGCGACTGCGAGCCCTGAGCCGCATCGGTGCGCTCGAATACGCCCGCAGCAGATTCCAGCAGTCTGCCGACGCGTGGGAACTGATCCTTCAGGAAGCTCCAGCCACTTCAAAGATTGCATCCGCGCAATTGGGCGCAGGAATGGCATGGTTTCAGCTGAAGGACTTTGAAAAAGCTCTGCAGCGACTGCAGCAGGTTCCGGACGGAGGTACCAGCACCGCACAAGCGCGTTATCTGGCTGCGATGGCCTGCCGCGAACTTCGGCAATTCCCAGAGGCTCGAACCTTTTTCGACCAGGCGCTCCAGGCGGCCGGCGATTCACCGCTGGCGATTGAAATCTCATTCCAGCGCGCACAGCTTGAGCAAACGGCTGGCGAACAGGCTACCGCAGCCAGACTGTATCTGGATATCGCCGATCGCTGGCCAAAAGAAGCCCGTGTTCCCGACTGCCTGCTCAACGCTTCCGAACTGCTGCTGGAGCTCGGCCAGCTTGATGAGTCGGAACGTCTCAGCAATCGCCTGGCGTCTGAACACACCCAATATGCAGCTCAGATCAGCCCTCAGATTCTAAAGGGTCGACTGCAGCTCGCACGCGGCGAAAAGGAGCAGGCTGTCAAAACACTGACAGCGGCCCGCAGTCTCACCAGTCCCAACTCCGCCCGTGCTCAGGTGCTCGCCGCCTACTACCTCATCCGGGCTGCATGGGAGAGCGGAAAATACGATGTTGTGCTGGAGCAGACGGAAGAGTTGCAGCGACTGAATCCCCCGGGAGCCCAGACGGAGATTTCAGCGGCTGTCGCACTGGCCGCGGTCAGCAGCCTGCAACTCCGGAAATACGACTCCGTCATCGCGTTCTCCGACAGCTTTCTCGCCAAAGGCTCAGACCCCAAACAACGCCTCGACGTCTCCGCCGCCCGCGCAGCTGCCCTGGCTGGACTGAAGAAATACGCCGAAGCCACAAAGACGCTCCAGGATCTGATTGCTGCCAGCCCGGATCAGCCTCAGGTCTGGACCGCGGTGCTGCAGGCAGCCGAGATCGCTCTCAACGAAAACGCGCATCAGGAAGCAGCAGCGTTGTTCGATCTTGCTGCCCGTTCCCCCGATGCCGGAGTGATTGAAGCTGGCCGCAGCGGGCTCGCATGGAGCCGTTTCAAGGCAGGCGAGTTTGTCGAGGCAGAAAAGGCCTTTGCCGCGCTGGCGAAGGAATACCCGAAGTCGCCCGACTTTGCCGAGCACGTAGCGATGCAGGCCCGCAGCATCGAACAGCAGGGCAGCCAGGAACGCACCGCCGCAGCGTGGCTGGCAGCATGGCAAACACTCTCCAGGGATCTTCCCACACCTGCTCGGGGTGAAGAAAAACGAGAGCCGCTGATGTACGTGTTTGATGCGGGCCGGCAGGCTGCCCGCATGCTCGAGAAATCGGGTGATACAGCGGCTGCGGACAAAGCCTGGGAAGCTCTGATCAAAACCTTCCCGAACATGGAGGATGCGGACAAGCTGTTTGAAGAGTGGGCCGCCATGCATCTGTCCGCAGAGCGTTTCGAGAAAGCGGATGATTTGTATCGGCAGCTGCTCGAAAAATACCCGGAAAGCCCCTTCGCTGGCCAGGCCCGCCTTTCGCTCGCCGAAAGCCTGCTGCAGGCAGGTGACTACGATACTGCCCTTGTTGAAATGTAGAACATCGTCGACGATCCTCGATCTGGTTCGGCCGAAAAGGAAGCGGCTCTGTTTCACGTGGTCGAGGTCCTGGCAGTTCGCAAACAGTGGCCGGCGATGGGCGGAGCAGCAGAGAGATTTCTGAAGAAATGGCCCGAGAGCCGGTTGCTGCCACAGGTTCGCCTGTACCTGACTGACTCCCAACTGCAACAGGGACAAAGTGCTGCCGCTGCAGAATCCCTTCGTCAGACTCGCGAAGAAATCCTGGCCGGTAAGTACGTTGGCGAAGACTGGATTGATCGTGTCTGGATCGTGCTGGCTGAGGCAGCACTTGAGGCTGGCGATTTCGACCAGATTGATCAACTGGAAAAGGAACTGCTCGAGCGCAGTCCTGAAAGCCGGTTTTTGTTCCAGCTGTACGACGTGCAGGGCAGACGCTGGAAGCTGCAGCCCCCTCCGGACTTCACCAAGTCGCGAGACTACTTTTCCAAAGCCATCGCCGATCCGGTGGGTCAGGGAACCGAAACGGCAGCCAGATGTCAGCTGCAGATTGCCGAAACCTGGGTGCTGCAGAATCTCCTTGAAGATGCGGCTCGAGAGTACTTCAAGGTGTACCTGAATTACCGCTATGATGACCTGCGTGCGCAGGCGCTGTATCAGGCCGCCGTCTGCGAAACGCGCCTGAAGAAAAATGAGGCTGCCGTTCGCGACTTCCAGGAACTTATCAAGACCTTTCCCAACTCGGAAATGGCGGCCAAAGCCCAGCAGCAGCTGAAGGATCTCGGCGTCGCACCACAATCCCCGTCCAAGTGATTTTTGCACTCCCCTCACGGCCACATTCAAGGACGTCGACCTCCATGCATGCTGCACCGTCAAAAGGATGGCTTCGCGCCGTGGCGCTCGCTGCAGCCCTCGCTTTCGTCCTCGGAGCAAGACACAGTCTGCTCAGACCCGTTTACGCTCAGCCCGCACGGCTGCAGGAGTCGCCGGGCGAACCTGCCGCTGCCCCCATCAACACTCCGGCAGTTCAGCCAGCAGCCACTGACGGCGGAATTCCCACGGATATTCCGGGCATCGCCAAAGCACTCGGGCTACCCTTCACCGCAGCTTTCGCAGCAGCCTCGATCCTCGGTGTCTGGTCCATCATCGAGCGACTCGTGGTGCTTCGCCGACGGCGCGTAATCCCGCCGGTTTTTGTGGACAGCTTTCTGAGCCAACTGCGTACAGGTCGCACGGATCGTGCTCAGGCACTGGCGTTGTGCCAGCAAAACCCAAGCCCGATGTCAGAGATTTTCATGCACGGTGTCCGCAAGTGGGGACGGCCGGGTGTTGAAGTTGAACAAGCCGTACTGGATGGCGGTGAAAGACAGATTGTCCAGCTGAAGAAGGGACTTCGAGTGCTCAACGGTGTATCGACACTGAGTCCTCTAATCGGACTGCTGGGAACAGTCGTGGGCATGATCCAGTCGTTTAACGACATCGCCACGGCAGGCGCGATGGGACAAACGGAAACACTTGCAAAAGGTATCGCCATGGCCCTGCTGACAACAGCGGTGGGCCTGCTGATCGCGATTCCGGCGATGGCGGCATGGCTGTATCTGGCTGGTCGCGTCGATGCCGTGGTGATGGAGATGGACAGGCTTGGCCAGGAATTGGTGAATCTGATCTCTGCGGAAGCTCTGCGGGATCGAGCAATTCTTGTCGACAGCGTGCAGCCCGTTCCCGGAAGGACTGCCGGAGCCGAGACATGAATTCTCAGATGATTCGCCGTGTATCTGTCGTCGTTCCCGTATTCAATGAGTGCGATAGCCTGCGTCAACTTCTGCTGGAAGTGAATGGTGGGATCCGGCCGGTGATCCCGGACTTCGAAGTGATCTTTGTGGACGACGGTTCCACAGATTCGTCATGGGAAGTCATTTGCGGCCTTTCACGTGACCATGCGAATGTTTCCGGGATTCGCTTTCGACGCAATTTTGGCAAGGCAGCTGCGCTTACCGCAGGGATTTCAAGAGCTGTCGGCAGTCTGATACTGATGCTTGATGCGGATCTTCAGGACGACCCAGCTGAATTTCGCAGTCTGCTGGACCGCATCGACCTGGGGTTCGATGTGGTTAATGGCTGGAAACAACGACGACTGGACCCGTGGCACAAGGTTTATCCCAGCCGCGTATTCAACTGGCTTGTGGGCGTCACAACGGGACTCAGACTGCATGATCACAACTGCGGCCTCAAACTGTTCCGCTCCGAAGTGGCTGCTGAAGTCCGAATTTATGGTGAACTGCATCGCTTCATACCGGTGCTCGCACATGCGCGGGGGTTCCGAGTGACGGAAGTCGCCGTCAATCACCGTCCCCGGCAGCACGGCCATTCCAAGTACGGAATTCGCCGTTTTCTCCGCGGTCTGCTGGACCTGATCACTGTGAACTTCATTACGGTATTCAGCAGTCGTCCGCTGCACGCACTTGGCGGTGTTGGCCTTGTGCTGTTTGCTGTCGGCAGCCTGGGCCTGCTGTATCTCGGAACGCTGTGGTTGCTCATGCGAGTCGGAGTGGTTCCACTGGAATCCATCGGTGGGCGACCATTGCTGGCATATTCAATCGCCTCAGCACTTCTGGGCGGACAGGTCCTTTCACTTGGACTGCTGGCGGAACTGCTTGTGTCGGCCACCAGCCGTTTTCATGACACCTACAGCATTCGCGAAACAACTCATCATGACACGCAGCGACACCCCTGAGCCACATCCGTTCCGCCGATTGGCATCCGGTCCCACGCAGGAGCACGCATGGCAGCGCGGGCCACGGATTGTCCGCATCGAAACCGCGATCCCTCACGACGTTATGCCGGGACTGCTCGCATTGCGGATCCACACCGATGCTGGAACTGTTGGCGGAGTTCCCGTAACCGGCCATGGCGAGACCTATTATGTTCCAACCGCAGCAGCGGCTGTGATTCACGATTTCTTCGCCCCCAGACTGCTCGGCAGCGACGCCATGGCAATCGAGAGCCACTGGCGATTTCTTTATGAACGCATGACCGCGTTTGGCGGAACCGGCGCGGAGCTGCGTGCCCTTTCAGCGGTGGATCTTGCGCTTTGGGATATCGCCGGCCAGTTGCTGCAGGTCCCGGTCTGGCGGTTGCTCGGTGGCCCCGTACGCGATAGTTTGCCAGTCTATAACAGCTGTGGAGGCCCATTCTACGGACGATCCAATCGCCGCACACCCACAGCTTCCGGCTGGCCGGGCCACGGAGACCCAGGTCAACCAGGTCCGTTCGAAGACAACTGGGCGTCCATGAATGCCCCCGAAGTCCTTGCTGAAGAACTCATTGAGCTCGGTTACCGTGGCATGAAGCTCTGGTCATTCGATGCCGTATACCGGCGCTCCGGTGGACAGTCAATCTCCTGGCAGGACCTCCGCGAGGGTCTGCGGCCTTTTGAACGGATCCGTGATCGCGTAGGCGACCGCATCGAAGTTATGCTGGATGGACACGGGTTCTTCACGCTCGCTGCCGCGCGGCGCATAGCAGACGGCATGGTGCCCGTTCGCCCACTCTGGCTCGAAGATGTGCTCCGACCAGACTCCGTGCATGCCATGGCTGAATTTCGCCGTCAGAGCCACGTACCAATTGCGGTCAGCGAGATGCTGGTAACAGCCGATAGTTATCACCAGGTACTCGACGCCGGAGCAGCCGATTTTGTGATGATCGACCCCACCTGGGTTGGCGGCATCTCAGCGTCAAGACGCATCGCAGACCTCGCTCAGCTGCACCAGATTCCCGTGCTGATGCACGATTGTACCGGTCCCCTGACTCTGCTCGCTGGAGTCACCATCGGTGCCTCTCATTCTGCCGTTGTCATGCAGGAAACCGTCCGCGCGCATCTGGCGACTCTCTACCCTCTGCTCATCGATACCAGCATCCACGTTGTGAAGGGCGAACTGCCGCTTCCTGAGCAGGCCGGAATTGGAGCCCGCTGGCTTCCGGAACTTTTCGATGCCAGCCATCCCGGCTATCGAGTCTCCGACTTCCACTCCTCATGAACCTATTCTCACGTCAGTTCCCGAATCCAGGGACCGACGTCATCACAACCCGCAGCCGCGCCAGAGCGCGCACGTAACGGTCGCTCGCGGCCTGTTCCGAGATTCCCAGCACCTGGGCAGCTTCTCGGTTGGTGAGCTGTTCAAAATGCCTGAGGGCCAGCACCTCACGGTCAATCTCTCGCATGCCCGCCAGCGACTCATTCAGTTTCTGCGATACTTCCTCACGCAACGCCGCTTCGCTTGGTGTTG
>JBEIEK010000099.1:0-17402 GCA_040382995.1 Planctomycetaceae bacterium | reverse complement strand
TCCTTTGCCGCCCGTACCTTGCGTGCCTGGGTCGAGTTACAAAGCCCTGCTTCAGCGATCCATGCTTTCAGATCCTCGTTCGTCACTTGTCTGAACCGGTCGCGGATCTTCCGAGCTGTGGAGTGATCAAACAGGGTCGGGAAGACTGCAAGCAGGCTTGTGAACGTTCCGCGACAATGCGTCCGCTGGATGGCCTTGAAACTGCCAAACGCAGACTCGAGGATCTCAGTGCTGGCTGGCAGCACCAAATCCCGCTTGCTCAATGTCATCAACTGGGCTTCATTCTGTGCGACGATTGAGATCATTTCCTCCCGCATCGCGGTCGCCCAGTGAGTGCTTGCAGGCATTACCGATAACTCACCTCGCAACTCGGCTGCCGCCCCGGCCCAAACGCCTTTTGTATTCGCCTGAATAAGGGTGCGATCGATCATGGACCACACTTCCAGCCATTCATAAATGTCGGCTGCAAACTCAAGAACCCAACCGGCCTTTTCCCTGAGCTTGATGGGACAGTCCGCACGTTCCAGTTGCTCCAGAATCGAGATGCTCCATTGAATGATGGGACGAAGATTCATGAAACGACATTTCTGCTTTCGCGCCGGTGGCGTCAGGTGATCCAGTTCCGTCTGTTGCAGCTGGCTGATTGTGCTGCCAATTCTGCTCTCGAATTCAACCCAGCGTTTTGACTTGCCAAGTTGCGTCTTGAGGCAACTGGCAATTTTGTGCTTGGTGTCATGGAGACACACAACCGGGCGATTCTTGGTTTTTAGCCTGGAAACCGCATATCGAAGCTCTGCGGCTCCATCACAGATGACGGCAAGTGGCCTGCCGAATTTGAGTGCGACGGCTTTGAGTTGCTGCACAACGACCTCCTTGTTGCGAGATTTCGCAGGCAGGACCGCCAGCACCATCATATCCTCTCGCTTGAGAGGTCTGTCCTTCGGCAAATGTTTTCTGCGTATTGCAATCACAGCCAGCACGCACATTTTCCCGAGCTGTACGCTGTGGTCGATCATCCAGATCCGGTCATCCGCCATTCCCGGTCGTTGCAGGATCGCCACACCATTGCGACAATTCCAGTTTTTCACGGCATCGTGCGAGGCAACAGGGATCTGCATGTTCAGCGACTCGTTGATGATCTTCACGACCTCTGGTGCCGCGCGGAAACCGATCACCTTCGACAGATTGCAATACATCGCAATGATGCGCGCACTATACTGGTGATGCGGCAGTGGTCTCTCTCGTGCCCACTGGGGCTCGCGCTCCCTCGCGATTTCGCGTCGTGCAGTGACCAATTCGGCCTCAAGTTCCTGGATATTCTTCTTCGCCTTTTCCAGTTATTCCTCCAGTTGCCCGCACTTGACACGGAGATTCCTGGCTTCCACCCTCCAGGCGTTTCGTGAATCGCAGAGGCTTGGCACGAGTATTCGGGCGGGAGACTTGAACGATGACAGGGAATATGAGGATACTGAGTCCACTATTACGCTCCTTCGTTTCGTGGGTTTGAGACACAAAGCGAGTACGTTGGAGCGTAATATTTTTCAATCCCAAAAAATCACCCAAAGCCCCCAGCCTGGAAGATTTCGTCATCCCAGAGCGAGGCTCCTGCCGAGCCAACGAACGCAGGTTCGCGCTGTGAGGGCTTAGCAGCGTTTTTACGGAGCAGCACGGATCGGTGCAGCGCTCGCGGCCGGGATGCGGCTCAGCAGGAGCTTCGCCCTGGGATGGTGAAACGGTAGTAAAACAGACAAACTGGGATGTTTCAGTCCCCTGCTCTCGTCAGACCGCACTGCCCGAACGAATCACAAAAAACGTCCTGTGGCGAGCGGTCGATGTCAATCGGCCGGTAAGGCTTTGGTGCGTTCCTGATACGGTTCTGGCCACGTTGATGCCCGCTGCGATTCCGGCCTGTAAGGCCAACTCTGTACTTTCTATTCGCCGAGCTCGCCTGTACACTCGGCGAGTGATGTCGGCACATGTCGGTTCGTTTTATGGGATGTCATGTTGTGTCAGTGGTTCAGCAAAAGTATGACAAGCTGATTGATGCAATGCCTGTGCACGTCAAAGTTGCTCGTGCGGCACAGATGTTCCAGTGGTCCCGCGACTGGGCCATGCGGCAGGTTCTGGCTGAAAAAGGCCCGATGCCCGAACAGCGGCTCAGGCTTGAAGTCGCCTTAAGGATGTACGGCCACGAGGAACCCATGAGACGGCTGATTGAGAAAGCACTGTCTCATGTTTCCGATTGAAGTGTTTCGCGGCACTGTGGAGCGGTTCACAGGAATTCTTACTTCCCTTGAGATCCGTCATCACCTCACTGGTGGAATCATCAGCGTTGCCTGGGGCGAACCCAGAATGACTCAGGATATTGACATTGTCATCGACCGCCTCGCCGCGAATTCGCGGATTGATCAATTGGTTCGTGAAATCCAGTCCGCAGGGTATTTTGCTGATGAACAGGCTATTCGGAATGCGATCCGCAGCGGTAAGCCCTTTCAGTTGCTTGACGAGGTTGAGATTCTGAAACTGGATGTTTACCCCCGCGAACTGATACCGGGCGAATTGAGTCGTTCAGTCCTCGTGGAAGTTTTTCCCGGAAGCGCAATCGCTGTTACCTCACGCACCGATGCCGCTCTCTCGAAACTCATTTGGATCAGGCGAGGCAGTCAGAAAAGTCGCCGGGATCTGCGTCAGATTGTGCGTCGACTTTCCGCAGATGAAATTGCACTGGTGCGGACGCAGGCTTTGCAGATGGAATTGTCAGAATTGCTCGATTCGGTACTCGCGGAGTCAGACGAGATCATCGAATGATTCGGCCGGCGAGTGACAGAGCCCTTCGGGCATTTTTTTGAGGTGCCCTTTCGCTGACGAACTCGCTCACAGGAAACCTGTCTCACACTGGGGTGACGAAACGGTGATAAAACAGGCCACCTCGGAGGTTTACCTCCCTCCGCTATCGTCAGGCCCCACTGCGCGAACGAATCACAGGAAACGTCCTGTGGCGTGCGGTCGATGTCAAAAGGCCGGGTGTTCGTTTCGACGGAGCGAAACGCGACTCTGGGCAGGATTTGGTGTCAGCGGTCAGCGGGCCTGGGGGTTGCAGAGGGCGTTCAGGTGGCGGGCGATGGAGTTGGCTTCGCGGGTGAGGAGGTCGTTGTGTCCGGCGTCGGGGAACAGGACGAATTGTTTTTTCGCACCTGAGCGGCTGGTGCCCGGGGCGAGCTGGTGCAGGCGCTGGCCCAGTGACAGGGGGACGATGTCGTCGCGATCTCCGTGGAACTGCAGGATTTGACAGGCCACGTCGGCGATCTTCCGATCCGATTCCCAGCGATCCAGCAGCAGCCAGCGGACGGGCAGCAGTGGGAAGTGGTGACGGGCGGCGTTGAGCATGGAGTCGAAGGTGCCGGCGAGGACGAGACCTTTGGGGATTTCGCCGGCGCGGCTGGTTTCTGAGGCGAGGTGCACGGCGACGGCACCACCGAGGGATTCGCCGATGATGACAATCTGATCGGGCTGCAGCCTGAGTGTCCGGCGGGCGTGGTTCCAGGCGGCGAGTGCGTCGTGCTTCAGGGTGGTTTCGGTTGGTTTTCCCTGCGAATCCCCATACCCGTGGTAGTCAATCGCGAGGACATCACAGTTGAGTTGTGAGGCGAGCTGGTACCAGCGGGTGCGACCGCCGCGGTGGCCGCCGTTGCCATGCAGGAGCAGCCAGAGGTGGCGTGCGGGCTGAGCATTACGCTGCAGGTGCCAGCCGCGGATGCGGAGATCGTCGGGAGTTTTGAGTTCGATATCCGTGGTGGTGTGAAAGAGTTGATTGAGCTGCGGGAAGGCGGCCACGGGGAGTCGTTCGGCGCGGGAGGCCGGATACATGATGGAGCGCTGGAAGAAGGCGAACAGTCCCAGCACGAGCATGACCCCAAGCATGGCGAAGCGGATTTTCTGAAGCATGGAGCGCCTTTTGATCATGTGCTTTCAAGCGCTTCCCAGCGCTGGAAGCAGTGTGCGAGTTCCTCGGCGATGCGAGAGAGTTCTGTGGTGACTTCGGTGATTTTGGCGCTGCCGGACTGGAAGAAGCCAGGGGCTGCAAGCTGTTGTTCGAGCGATTTCTGGCGGGATTCGAGTTCGGCGATGCGATCGGGGAGGGCATCCAGTTCACGCTGATCGCGAAAGGAGAGGCGTTTGGTGCGAGCGGCTGCGGGGGTGGGAGCCGTGGCTGGTGCAGTCGCCGTCGCGGGTGCGGCGCTGGCGGTGTTCGACGGTGCCGCGGGGGTGGCGGAGGAACTGCGGGAGGCGGTGGCGTCGCTGCGTGGGGCGGTGGCGATTGCGGCAGCAGACCGCTGGTCTCTGAAGCGGAGCCAGTCATCGTAGCCGCCGTCGTATTCGCCGACCTGAGCATTGCCCTCGAACACGATGGTGCTGGTGGCGACATTGTTGAGGAAGGCGCGGTCGTGGCTGACGAGAAACACGGTGCCGCTGAACTGGGGGAGGAGATCTTCGAGGAGTTCGAGAGTTTCGGCGTCAAGGTCGTTGGTGGGTTCGTCGAGGACGAGGACGTTGGCGGGTTTGGACATGATTTTGGCGAGCAGGAGTCGGTTGCGTTCACCGCCACTGAGGAAGCTGGCGAGCGTGTGGGCGCGGTCTGGTGAGAACAGGAATTCCTGAAGGAAGCCCAGCACGTGTTTTTTCTGGCCGTTGATCATCAGGAAGTCGGTACCGTCGGCGACATTCTCGCGGGCTGTTTTGTTGGGATCCAGCTGATCGCGGAGCTGGTCGAAGGAGGCGATGGCGAGGTTGGTGCCAAGGCGTACGGAGCCGGAATCGGGTTTGAGCTGTCCGAGGAGGATGCGGAGGAGAGTGGTTTTGCCGATGCCATTGGGCCCGATGATTCCGACTTTGTCGCCGCGGAAGATGGTGGTGCTGAAGTTGCGAAGAATGGGTCGGCCAGCGAAGGAATGTGAGACGTTTTCAACCTGGGCGACGAGCATTCCGGAGCGTTCGGCTTCCTGGAGCTGCATGCGGGCGGTGCCGAGTTTCTGGCGGCGCTGGCTGCGTTGTTGTCGCATGTCCTTGAGTGCGCGGACGCGGCCTTCGTTGCGGGTCCGTCGGGCTTTGATTCCCTGGCGGATCCAGACTTCTTCTTCGGCCAGTTTTTTATCGAACTGGGCCTGTTCGATGGCTTCTGCGGCCAGCAGAGCATCGCGGCGCTGGAGGAAGGTGCGGTAGTCGCAGGTCCAGTCGAAGACGCGTCCGCGGTCGACTTCGATGATTCGCTGTGCGATGTCCTGGAGGAAGACGCGGTCGTGTGTGACGAAGATCAGGGTACCGGTGAAGCGTTTGAGGAATCCCTGGAGCCAGACGATGGATTCGATGTCGAGGTGGTTGGTGGGTTCATCGAGCAGGAGGACGTCGGGGTTGCGGATCATGGCCGCGGCGAGCAGGACGCGGCGTTTCATACCTGCGGAGAGTTTGGCGAAGAGGTGATCCGGGGGCAGCTGCATGGATTCCATGAGCGTTTCGAGGTCATCGGCGGCGGACCAGGCGTCGGCGTTGGCGAGTGCGGTGCCGGCGGCTTCGTAGCGTGTGAGTTCTGTGGGGGTGAGCGTTTCATTGGCGGCCAGTTTGTGGCCGAGAGTGCGGTAGGCGGCGACGTGGGGGCCGAGCGTGTCGAACCCGTCCGCTGCCACTTCAAACGCCGTGCGGTCGCCTCCGGAGGGCACTTCCTGATCAAGTCGAGCGATGACCGTTTCAGGAAGAAAGTCGATGGACCCATCGTCTGGCCTGAGCACTCCGGCGATCAGCTTCATTAATGTGGATTTGCCGGCACCATTGCGGCCCACCAAACCGATTCGCTCACCACGTTCAAAGTGCAGCGTGATGTTGTTGAGCAGAATCGGTTTGGTCCACGTGAAGGTGAGATTTTTGAGGCTGAGCAGGGGCATGGGGAGACGGTGTTCCGATGGACAGAAGGAGAAATGCGGGGCGGTCGCGGGGACGTTGGAATGCGACAGGGGACGGTGACAGTCGCGGTGACGGTGATGGCTATTTGGCCGGGAGTTCCATGACTTCAACTTTGCGAATGGAGACTCGGCTGCCCGGATCGTGCTGCTGGAAGGCGAAGTGGCCTTCCTTGAAGGTGAGGGCGAAGTCGAGGTATTCGTAGAGTTCGACGCCGTCGACGGTGACGCGGATGCGAGTGACGGGGCGACCGCGCCAGACGTCGTCGCGGACTTCGAGGTCATAGGTGAACCAGGCGTCGGGTTCGACGAGCCGACGGTAGACATGATTCATGCCGTAGAGTGAACCTGTGCGGATGGGGTCGGTGTGGGTGCTGTCGATCTGAGCTTCGTAGCCGTCCGTGAAACCGGGACGGCGGGTGGTGCGGAAGTAGAGGCCGCTGTTGCCTTTGTCGTTGATGCGGATTTCGGCCCGGTAACGGAAATTTTTGAAGGGGCCTTTGGTGCACACGAGCATAGAGGGATCGCCGGTGCCTTCGATAGCGCCGTCCTTTACCTGCCAGTTGCTCTTTTCACTGCCGATGCGTTCCCAGCCGTCGAGGGATTTGCCGTCGAAAAGGGAAACCCATTTGTCCTGGGCCGGCAGCGATGCGGCGGGGAGGAGCAGGGCGAGGAGGGCGAGGAGGGCGAGTGCCGCGAGGCGGCAGGTGTGCGGGAGGATCACGAGCGAGGGCCTTTCCGGGGAACGGTGGGACGTTGCGGCGTCAGGAGCCATGCGAACGAGCTGCAGGGCAAAGCCGCAAACAGGCATTCTATCGGGAAACCGGATGCAGGGCGAGCCCTGAGCGGTTGAAGGGGCGTCCGATTGCGATGACTTTCCGGCCGATTGACGGCGGCCGGTGCGGCCCCAGTCCGGTCCTGTTGCAACCCTCGCCTCGCAGGCACATACCGTTACCAGGGGATTGACATCCACGGCACGCCATCCCCGCTTTTTTGCGATGATGGTGAGAACTTCATCGCCATTGGGTGGGCCCCCGCTCCACCAGCACGTTCGATGACGCCCACTCGGTTTCGACCGAACACACCCACGTTCGCAATTCCCGCCAACTCACACGTTGACTCGCCCGAGGCCCATCGCTCTCCCCTGGGAGGGGAATGGGAATTGGGGTGACTTTTGGCGGGAATTTGTCAGACTATCGTGTATTCAGACAATCGGCGGTCTCGTTACAGTCGTGGTGAGGTGGGGTGCATGGGTTCTGCTTGGTCGGCCTTGCGGGGGCATCAGGAACAGCGGGCGTTGTTTGCCAGATCGGTCCGCAGCAATCGCCTGTCGCACGCTTATGTACTGGCAGGAGCCGACGGCATTGGAAAACTGGCGTTCGCCAGGCTGCTGGCACAATCGGTGTTCTGCCGCGAGTGTCCGGAAGGTGAAGTCGAGGCCTGCGGAGAATGTCGCGCCTGTCGCAGTTTCGCTGCCGGTACATGGCCCGACTACATCGAAGTGGGAGTCCCGGAGGGCAAGACCGAAATCCCGGTGGCGGCGATTGCCGGGTCTCCGGATAAGCGGGGCCGGGAAGGCTTATGTTTCGAGCTGTCAATGGCACCGCTGGCATCGACGCGGCGCGTGGCGGTGATCGACAACGCCCACCGACTCAACGCAGACGGCGCAAATGCACTTCTGAAAACGCTGGAAGAACCTCCCTCAAAGGCACTCATCCTGCTCGTCTGTGACAGCCCCGACTCGCTGCTGCCCACAATTCGCTCCCGCTGTCAGGTCATCCGGTTCTTCCCGCTCACGGACGCCGACGTACAGGCCGTGCTGCTCAGTCAAAAGCTCACGGAAGATCCCGCCGAAGCTGCGGCCGTGGCTGCAGTCTCTGAAGGCAGCCTGACGCTCGCCCGGCAGCTGCTGCATCCGGGCCTGCGGCATCTCCGAGAACTGGTCTCCCGCGAACTGGGTCGTTTTGAACAAATGAAGCCGCTGGAGGTTGCCAAACAAATCACCGAGGAACTGCAGAAGATTTCAGCGGGCACCGAAGAACAGCGGCAGCACGCGCAGTGGCTGCTGCGATTTGTCGGCGATGCAATTCACGCGGCACTCAGACGACTGGTGTCCGGAGATTTCTCGGATCCGCTGCATCAGCGTCTGGGCGTTCGTTCGGGCACCGATCTGCTGGCAATTCTGCTGGATCGGGTGTTGCTGGCTTCACGGCACATTGAAGGAAATTCACCGCTGCCGCTGGTGCTGGATGCCCTTTTCGATGACCTCGCTCGCACCATGCGGCTGGGACCGGCTTCCGCCCGCTAGCAGGAAAGCGACTAGAGAATCAACATCGCATCGCCGTAGCTGTAAAACCGGTAGCGTTCGGCGATGGCCTGACGGTAGGCCTCCAGAATGAGCTCTCTGCCGGCAAGGGCTGCGACGAGCACGATCAGGGTGGAGCCCGGAAGATGAAAGTTGGTAATCAGTCCCTCAACCGCCTGAAATCGGAAGCCGGGGCGAATGAAAAGACTGGTGCGGCCCTCCCACGCGGAAGGAAAATCAGGGCTGGACAGCGCGGCGGATTCGAGTGTTCGGACTGAGGTGGTTCCGACGGCGATCAGGCGTCCCCCGGTCATCTTCCCGCGAATTGCTTCCACCGCGGTCGCCGGCAGCCGACACCACTCCTCATGCATCTGATGCTCGGACAGTCGTTCCGCAGTCACTGGCTTAAATGTCCCCGGTCCCACGTGCAGCGTAACTTCCGTGCGGGCTATTCCAGCGGCGGCGCAGGCGTTGAGCAGTTCCGGGGTGAAGTGCAGTCCTGCGGTGGGGGCCGCGATGGCGCCCGGCTCTGCGGCGAACGTCGTCTGATAACGCTCCACATCGGACTGGTCGGCCACCTTGCGTTTCATGTATGGAGGAAGTGGGAGTGAGCCGAAGTCCTCCAGCAGCGAGGCAGGACTGCGACGGCTTTCCGGTCGAGCAGTCCACGTGCCATCAGATCCGCGGGCCACAAGCTGCAGCGTGAGCACCATGCTGCAGCAGGTACTGCCGGGGGTGACGGCCGGCTGCGCCTGTTGCTCCGCCCACTTCGCCGCGGGAACTACGGTGATCGTTTCGCCGGGCTGAAGCCTGCCACGCGTCTCGCACATCAGCACCCAGTCGCCGTCGGGCGTCTGTTCGATGTAGAGCCCTTCCCAGCGACCACCGGTGGCTGTGCGGAAGCCAAACAGCCTGGCAGGGAGCACCTTGGTGTTGTTGAAAACCAGCAGATCTCCGGCGGCCAGCAGCTGCGGCAATGCACGCACGGACGAATGCCGGATCTGCTGCTGACGACGATCCACCACAAGCAGTCGCGCATCGTCGCGCCGCGCAGCAGGTCGGTCAGCAATCAGTTCAGTCGGCAGTTCAAACTGCCACGCAGACAACAGATCCGGATCAGGTTGGTTCATGAATGGCCGCACACCACAAAGACAGGTATCATCCCCGGTTACCTTCCAGTTCGTTCTTCGATGAAAAACAGAAACTGGGGTGTCAAATTCTATCACGTCCCGATTTCCAGCCAACCACCTTCCCAAAGTGACTCAGGTGTCCCAACCAACTCAGCCGCCCGGATCGCTGGTGATGGTGATCACGGAACTCGACGAAGGCGGCGCTGAAAAAGCGTTTGTCCGAATCGCCTGCGGCCTGAAAACGCGCGGCTGGCAGGTCCATGTGATCAGTCTTCGTGATGCCGGCCGCATGGCTCAACCGCTGCACGATTCCGGAATCCCCGTGATCGCTCTGAAATCCCAGGGGCTCGCCACATTCCTCGCGATTCCGCGACTGACCGCACAGCTTCGCCGCATCCGCCCCGATCTGGTGCTCTCGTTTCTGCATCAGGCAAACCTTGTCAGTCGCCTGGCCTGCTGGCTGGCAGGAATCCGCCGCTGTGTGTCCGGCATTCGCGTTGTCGATCGCAGACTGCTCGTCACGCTCCCGGAACGGATCACCCGCCGCCTCTGCACCCACTACGTCGCCTGCAGCGAATCTGTGGCCCGCGAACATGCACGCCTGTGCCGCATCCCCGACGCCGACATCACCGTGATTCGCAACGGTGTGGACGTGGACAGCCTGCAGCAGGCTTTGCCGCTGCCCCGCGCAGAGTTTGGTCTGGCCCCAGGCGAATTCATCGTGCTGATGGCGGGACGACTGACTCCTCAAAAGTCGCCACACCTGCTGATCGAGGCCCTCCGGCTGCTGCAGCAACAGCACCTGACACGCCGCATTCGACTGCTGATCGCTGGTGAAGGCCCGGAAAGCGAATCGCTGAAGGCGCAAGCCGCGCGACTTGCCGATCCCGCGGCCGTCAGCTTTCTCGGCTGGAGATCGGACCTTGCCCGGCTACTGAAAACCGCCGACTTGTTTGTGCTTCCGTCCGCCTGGGAAGGCTTGCCGAATGTGCTGCTGGAAGCCCAGGCCAGCGGACTTCCGGTTGCAGCCACCGCGATTGATGGCTGCACAGACGTGATCCGGTCCGGCAGCACCGGGATGCTCTTTCCGCCGAACAACCCGGCGGAAATCGCTCGAGTCATCGCAGACCAGGTGCGCGATCCAATCCCTGCACAAACCATGGCGGCAACCGCGCTGGCGGAACTCCAGGTGTCAGGCCGCTGGGACGCCTGCATTGATCAGTTCGACCGGTTGCTGCGATCTGGTGGCCGTCCGACACGCGGAACTTAATGAGCGGGAGGCAGGCTGTTCTGGAAGGCGCGGTTGCGGAACAGGAAGTCGATGATGTTGCCTTCGTGGGGCTGCAGCCAGTTAAGTGCACAGGTGGGAATCGGGCCTACGTTCAGTCGGTCGATGTTGCGGGCATCCACCAGTTGCCGAATCCAGGCTTCGTCTTCTGTGATGGCCGTTCCGATCAGAGTTGAGCCGATCTTGCCGATCATCTGGTCCTGCGGACAGTTCACGACCGAGACGAATGGAAACATGTATTCCGTGTTGGCCATCGGATTGTCGCAGTCCGCGACATGCAGCACGGTGGGACGCAGATAGTCGCAGCGTTCCTCTTTGACCAGCCGCTCTCCGTTACGGTACCGGGCAGTGACTTCGGTGACGGTTGGCGGAGCGATTCCGTCGTCAATTTGCTTGCTGGTGGCTTCGGCGACACCGGCCGTGGTGAACGCAGCAATGGCGGCGTTGGGGTCGGTGGTGGGAAGCGGTACGATGGGGCCGATGCGTCGCGCGATTGCGTCGGCGATTTCTTCGGTGTGCCGGGAGGCCCAGATGCCGGAGCAGTTGATACAGCCGCGGCCGCCGTTCATGACCACGCTTTTCACCATGATATCAAGATAGTCTTCCCAGCGATCCACGATGTCGTCGCCCAGCAGGATCTTGCTGAAGCCCGGTCCGTGTGCCTGCACGCGGGGGTTGCCATGGTACTTCTCGACAGTGGCCTGGCCGCCAAAGATCATGGATCGGTTGCAGGTTTCGAGGACCTTATTGCCGACATCGTGAGGGCCGGGGTAGAGGCAGAACGCTTCGCGAGGCACTCCGGCGGCCGCAAAGGCTTCGTACATGCGGTAGGGTGTCCACGGCTCAGATGAACCCGGTTTCAGCACCAGACCGATCTGCAGCGGGATTGCCGGGAGCCACAGCGTGTGGACACCGGGGGAATTGGAAGGCAGGACCAGTCCAAGGACCGGCGTGGTGGCCTGGAAGCTGACCATCACGTTGCGGGATTCCATGCCGTAGCCACGCGTGAGGATGTCGAGCGGCAGTCCGCGGGTGAGCGCGTCGAGCATATCGCCCATGTGTCGCAGCACAAAGGCGTTTTTGTTCATGTTGGCACGGCACATGTTCAGCGGCAGTCCGGTGGTGGCGGACTGGATTGAACAGAACTGTTCGGGGGTTTGGGTGCCGTTGCCGAGAGGCAGGGTGGCAGAGAGATAGAGGTCAGCGGCGACGCGGCATTTTTCAATGAGTTCGGCGCAGGAGAACTGGCGAAGCACATCGCGGGCTTTGGAAGCGCGGCGGGCGTCCATCTGCACGAGCCCGGCATTGGCCTGGTGCATGCGGGCCATCACTTCGCCGGTCTCGAAATGCACAACCTCTGCTTTTTCCAGAGACTCGTAGTTCTTACCCCAGCGGACAACAGGAATTTCGAGCATGGCAAACGGCTTTGCTGACAGGCGGGTGGTGGATGGCGGGTGATGGTGAAATCTGCAGTGTGAACCGGAAAAACAACCGCCACTCGGGCAGTGACCCGGTGGCGGATGGGAACTTCACAGTGTTGATCAATAAACGCCGACGGTGGTGGTCTTGGCGAAGACGTGATAGGGACGCACTCCGCTGACACCGTCCCACGGGTACTTCTGGTGTGGGAGTTCGCGTTCGCCTTCGTCGCGTTCCAGGAAGCCTGGGACGAAGAGTTCCTTTGTCATCGTGTAGAGCTTCACACGGCCGGTTTTGCCGTAGTCGACGATCTTCGTGTGATCATCGAAATCGACGACCTCGATTACCGCGCGGGGTTGCGGAGCGTAGTAGGTGATCTTGTAGTTGTCAGCAGGATCGAAGGGCTTGCCGCAGGCCAGTCCCATCAGCGTGTTGCCGTAGGTTGGCGTGATGTAGACGTTGGGGCCCAGCAGTTCTTCGCGAGCGAAGCGGTACCACTGTTGAGTGAACTCGGTGCCGCCGCAGAAGATGCCCTTGATGCCCGCTTCTTCGATGCTGCTGCCTTTGTCCATGAGTCGCAGGGCGAGCGCTTCAAGGAGTTTGGGGGTGGTGAACATGCATTGAATATCGTTGTTGGCGGAGAGCACCGTGAGGGCCTGATCGATGCAGTGCGCACTGTATTCCTTGGCGTCTTCGACTTTGCCCTTCTTGAGCAGTTTGACGACCCAGCGGGGGTCGAGGTCGACGCAGAAGCAAATGCCACCTCGGTATTGAGCCAGGTGCTCAATCGCCAGTCGCAGGCGACGGGGACCGGACGGGCCCAGCATCAGCCAGTTGCTGCCGCGGGGAAAGCTTTCGTCGGGGATTGTTTCGCTGAAGTTTTCGTAGTCGATCCAGTGGTCTTCGACGACGACGCGAGTTTTGGGGATGCCGGTGGTGCCGCCGGTTTCGAAGACGTAGATGGGTTTGTTCTGGAAGGGCTGAGGCACCCAGCGACGCATGGGACCACCGCGCAACCAGTCGTCCTCAAACAGTGGAAATTTTTTCAGATCGTCGAAGCAGTTGACGTCTTTGAGTGGATCGAAGTCGAAGGTCTTCTTTTTTTCCAGCCAGAACTGGCAGCCGGTGTCGTCGCTGAAGTGCCAGTGAACCATTTCGCGGGTGTGCTGGTCAAGGAGTTCCCGCTGGCTGCGGGCAGTTTCTTCGATGGAGGCCACGATGCTTCCTTTGGCTGAGGAACAGACGGCGGGGGGGAGGGAATAAACGGTGTCGGTCGGATAGTAGACCGAAGAATCCGAATTGCAAGTCCGCTGCGACGCGTTGTTCTGGGTCGGCCTGGCAGGGTTCGATCACGACAGGAGCAGTTCGGGCCAGGCGGCGGATCGGGAGCCCGGGATGGGTGGATTATCGAGCGATCGAAAGGTGAAGACGGCAGATTGTTTGGTTTCTGAAGAGAAGTTGCGGGTGGCGGCGTGAAAGCAGCGTGCGTGGAAGAAGAGCACATCACCGGGTTCGAGACACACCGGGGCGGCGGTTTGCAGGAGCGGTTGGTTTTCGGGGAGATCGGTGCAGAGGAAGAGGGCGTCGTCGAGCCGTTCTCGGGGGGCGGCGTTGGTGTGGGTTCCCGGGAGCACCTGCAGGCAGCCGTTGTGCGGGTTTTCGGGGCCCAGAGCGATCCAGATGTTGACGAGGTTTCCGGTGGTGAAGGACCAGTACCGAGTGTCCTGGTGCCAGCCGGTGTCGCTGCTGAAGCGGGGCTGCTTGGTCATGATGCAGTTGTGGTGGGCGAGCGGCATCACGATGTGTGGTCCGAGCAGTTGCTGGAGGCGGTGCAGGACACCCGGCTGGGACACAAGCTGCAGGAAGACGGGATCGCGACTGACGGCCTGGCGGAGCCTGCGAATGGTGCGGCCACCTTCGGCATCGAGCGATTTGGGGGCGCCCGGGTAGTGCAGGTCGGCTTCGTATTCGACATCGCCGAACTGGCCGGCGAGGTCCCGATCGGTGACGGCGCGGACCTGATTGAGCAGTGCGGGGGGGATCAGTCGGGGGACGACGAAATACCCCTGGCTTTGAAACGACGACAATTCTGCCGGGCTGAATTGATTGGCCGGGGTGCCGTCATGGGCCGGGGTGCCGTCACTCGGCGGGGTGGTCGGGTCCGCAGGGTTGATCGGGCCGGGGATGGTTGAGGAAGCGGGAGCGTGGGAAGCTGGAGTCATCCAATCCGACCTGAGTTGCCGCGGAGTGGGTCCGGGGCACGCGAAGGGATCTTTCGGGATCCGCGGCCGCCAGCTGCGGGAGGCGACTGGACGGTGAATTTTCCCGGACAGGGGGATTCGGGCAAGTGCAGGGGGCGTGAATCTCAACAATTGCAAGAAGTGCAGCAAGCCCCGCCTTTTCCGAAATTTCTTCCCGCAGCAACTGTATCGCGAACGGGCCACCCGCAATAATGCCAGCTCGCACCCCACGTTCTCCGGCGCTCCCATTCCTCATCGAGAGCTCTCAGCACTCCATGAACCGTACCCATTCGATCGACGGCATCACTCTGCACCTTGGCAATCCTGACGCCACCAGCGGCGACTGGATCGGCCAGCGCGAAGTCCTCAAACAACTCCTTGCCTGCTGGCTGGTCGTCGACGAGCGCGACCTGCCGCTCACCCCCCGGCTGGTCGGCACCCCCGGCATCGGCAAAACAACCCTTGCCATCGCCGGCGCCAGACAGCGGAAGCAGGACCTGTTCATCTTCCAGTGCACTGCCGACACCCGCCCCGAAGACCTCCTCGTCACCCCCGTGCTTGCAGAAAGCGGCCGCATCGCCTATCACGCCTCGCCTCTCGTCACCGCCATGATCCACGGCGGCATCTGCATCCTCGACGAAGGCAACCGCATGAACGAAAAATCCTGGGCCAGCCTCGCACCTCTGCTCGATCACCGGCGCTACGTCGAATCCATCGTCGCCGGGATCACCATCAAGGCCCATCCCGGCTTCCGCTGCGCCGTCACCATGAACGAAGACGAATCCACCTTCGAAATCCCCGACTACATCCTCAGCCGACTCCAGCCCACACTCACCCTCGGCCATCCCTCCCGCAGCGATGAACTGCACATCCTCAAATATCACCTCCCCTTCGCCGACCAGGAAATGCTCTCGCTCACCGTCGAATTCCTCCAGAAAGCCCACTCCCTGAACCTCGATTTCTCCACCCGCGACGGCATCAACATCCTCCGCTATGCACTCAAACGCATGGCTCAGGACCCCGATCACCCGCTCTCCCGCGATGCCGCATGGAAGGAAGCCGTCCTCGGCTGCCTCGGCGAAGAAGCCTCCGACCTCCAGTCACTCGCCGACAAACGCAACGCATCGCTCGGCGGCAACGCCGTCCCCATGGGCCTTGGCGACTTCTTCTTCGCGCCCGATGACCCGCTCCATCCCGATGCCGAATACGACGACGACATCGACGAAGACGACGATGACAGCGAGGATGACGATGATGATGCAGACGACAGCGATGATCAGCGTGGCCGATATCGCGGCCGCCGGTAGCAGATTCTTTTTTCTCACATCCGGTTTCCACCTCGACTTCACCCGCTGTACACTCATTAATGTCGAACTGGCGTTTTGGTTGCCCCTTCCCGCCCTCTCAGCACAAGGTCGATTCGCATGACTCGATCGCCCCGCCTGCCCTCACAAACGCTCCTTCCATTCCTCACACTGGCCTGCCTTGGCATCAGCGGCTGCGGCGGCTCGGACGCCCCCCCCGCAGACAGCTCCGCCCCAACCACCACTGCAACCGATCAGCAACCCGCCGCTGCTGACTCCGCCGCCGCCCCGGAAACCGACGCCCAGGCCGCCACCGCAGCCCCCAGTCGCCCTCGTGCCCGCGATGAAGTCTGGGTCGACGAAAATGGGCAAAAGTTCTTCGGCAAAGTTCCGCTCGACGCCTTCTTCGACAAACCCTACGAAGTCGCTTCCAACCAAACTCCCATCGGTGGCGAAGCACCCATGGCAGTCGCAGATGCCGGCGATGCTGCCCCCGCTGCTGATGGCGCGCCGGAAATGGCGGCCGATGCCCCGGCCACCACCACACCAGAACCGTCCGCGGCCCCCGAAAAGCCGGCTGCCGCCGCCGACGCCTCCGGCTGGGACTCCCTCATCCCCGTCGCCACACTCGATGCCGAAGTCAAAAACATCCGCAACTTTCTGCAGGAAAACGTCAGCTCCGTCGGCAGCTATAACTCATCCATGATGATGATCCCGCCCAAAGTGGCCACCCTCGCCGCACTCGCCGAAATCGTCCGCAGCTCCGGCGAATCCGTCTCCTGGAAGGACGACGCCGCCTACGTCCGCGATCTCGCCAAGAAAATGAACGAAAGTCCCCTGCAGCGCGGCGCAAAGGATCAAAAACGACTTCAGGAACTCTTCGAATCCGTCGCAGATATCCTCAACCGCTCCAAACCCAGCGGCCTCGAAGAACCTCCCGAAACCGATTCCTTCGCCGAAGTCGCCGACATGCGATCGCTCATGAAACGCATGGAAGAAGCCGAAAAAGTGCTCAAAACCGAAGTCAGCTCCGAAGACGCACTGGGCAACAAGAAAGACATTGTCGCCCACGAATCCGCCATCCTCGGAACGCTCGCCAACGTCGTCATCCAGAAAGGCTACGGCTACGAAGATGACGCCGAATTCACCGGCTACGGCAAGTCCATCGTCGAAGCCGCCCAAAGCGCCAAACTCGCCGGCGATTCCGGAGACTTCTCAGGCTTCGAAGCCGCCATGTCCAAAGTCGCCACCACCTGCCAGAACTGTCACTCGAAGTACAAAAACGACTGAGCGCTGCGTTGGCAGTTGGCAGTGTGCAATACGCCTTTCAGCTGTTTTCCCTGTGGTTACTCTCGTTGTGTTCTCACGTTGTCGCATTTAGAACAGTATGCCCGCGACGTGCGTCAGGACCTCGCCAGTGGTTCCTGCCAGGGACTTGACATCCCCCGCTCCCCGATGGGGTCACACCCATGGCTACATCTTGCCGCCCCCTCCCGGGGCTCAGTCGCACGATGCGGCCGCAACTCACTTCTCACTTCTCACTTCTCACTTCTCACTTCTCACTTCTCACTTCTCACTTCTCACTTCTCACTTCTCACTTCCCACTTCCCACTTCCCACTTCCCCAATGCGTTCCCAATCGCGTCTGCAGTGCACTTTGCCCGCGGACTCCCGTCCGGCGGCTCGGAGGGGCACTTCCCACGTGTTCAAAATTGGAAGCGGAACCAGCCAGCAAGCAGCGTTCGGATCAAATATCTCGGCATGGC